>CANGTR010000042.1 GCA_947456855.1 Sphingobacteriia bacterium
GTGTAGACATAATAGGTTTTTTATAAGGCGCAAATGTAGTTTTAAGGAATAAAATAATATAATTATTTAAAAATATAGTATAAAATACTATTTTACGTATCTTTAAAAGTATAAATCATCTGTTTTTTATGCCTAAGCACCTCTTAAAAGCCGATTCCACTATTCCCATATCCTTAGACGGTAAAGACTTGGCCATTCTTAAATTACTTCAAGTAAATGCCCGAATTACAGTAAAAGAAATTGCAGCTCAAATACATTTGAGTACCACACCGGTTCATGAGCGCATCAAAAGAATGGAAGAAAATGGCGTGATCAAACAATACGCAACTTTACTAGATCATAATAAAGTGAAGAAGGGATTGATGGTTATCTGTTATGTATCACTCAAGCAACATGATAAAACTGCTGGGGGAAAATTCATCAAACGAATTCACGAGCTCAATGAAGTAATCGAATGTTACAATATTTCAGGTGAGTTTGACTTCATGCTAAAAGTGGTTGCAGAAAGCATGGATGCTTATTACGATTTTCATGTAAATAAATTAAGCCAGGCTGATAATATTGGTCATGTTCAATCTGTATTTGTTATGGGTGTGATCAAACAAACGCATCAATTGGTTTATTAAAATTGGGATGATTTAAGTGCATAATCGAAAATAAGTTGCCATATTTGTTGCTAAATAATAAAACAAAATGAATACTGATAAGGCTTGGCAGCAATGGGGAGAGAAGGATCCTTATTTTGGGGTATTTACTGATACTAAATATCGAAAAGAAAATTTGACAGAAGAGGCTAAACAAGATTTTTTTAATTCAGGTGATCAATACATTCAACAGGTATTGATCACAATTAAAGAAAAACTGTATCCAAATTTTTCTCCCAATTCTGCACTGGATTTTGGGTGTGGTACTGGGCGGTTACTTTTACCCTTGGCAAAAATTTGTAATAGGGTTGTAGGGCTTGATATTTCTGATGCTATGTTGCAGGAGTCTCAAAAAAATTTATCTGCGTATCCCCATGTTTCTTTGTATAAATCCGATGATCAGTTTTCTAAATTAAAAGGTCAACACTTTGATTTTGTAAATACTTTTATAGTACTACAGCATATCCCCAAGCAAAGAGTATTGAATATTTTAGAACACTTAATTCAATCTGTTTCTATCGACGGTGTTGGGGTTATCCATCTAACTTATGCAAAAACAAAATTTAGGGATAATCTTGGGATTCCTCCAGATTCAATGTTCTACCAATTGAAGAATGCATTGATTAATGGTAAAAAAAGGATGATGGCCTTCTTTAACTCCAAGCAAGAGCCAGAAATGCAAATGAATTTACATTCTTTGAATCAAGCGTTTTTCCTTTTACAAAATTTTGGGATAAAAAATATGTATACCGAATTTACCAATCACGATGGAGCGCTGGGTATTACACTGTATTTTAGAAAATAAGATTATTTACAACAAGCAAGTAAAACTTATTGATTGGTTAAGTTAAGGCCCATAATGTAATCATCCATTACATATCCATGCGCTAATTCAAGAATATCTTCTCTTAAAACAGTAAATCCTTGCTTTAAATAAAATGCTTTAGCAGTATTTTGTTTATTTACTTGTAAGATTAATTGTTTTCCATGTTCGGCCTTTGCATGTTCAATCACTTTTTGTAATAAGGCTTTGCCTGCTCCAGTTTTTTGAGTAGAAGGTAAAACATACAATTTATTAAGCTTGAAAATATATTCACCTTCGTTAGAAACGGAGGCAAATCCTATGGGATTACTTGCTATTTCAAATAAATAAAATTGATGCCCTTTTGTCATTTGATTCTGAAGAGAATCATTCGAATACATTAGATCGAGCATATAGTCCAATTGGTCCTTCGAAATGATATCTTCATATGCAACTGGCCAAGTTGTTTGGGCTATTTGTTGAATAATTGCTATGTCGTTTATGGTTGCAGAACGTATCATGATCCTGGGTTTAACAACTATGGAATTATTTTAACCATCTCTTTTTTTGATGGCATCATTTTTTTCATCAACCAATGAGATGCAAATCCACTAGCAGTTCCTACAAGTGCACCCATAAAAACATCAGAAGGGTAGTGTTGGCCTAAATAAATTCTTGAGTATGCTACTCCGGTAGCCCAGGCAAATGCAGGTACTGAAATATACCATTTTTTGGTAATAATACTTAACGATGCGGCAGTTGAAAAAGCTGTTGTTGTATGGCCAGAAGGAAAAGCATAACCGTTGTCAATTTGATCAGGATAAATATCAGTATAGGTTTGATAAGGTCTTGGCCGTTGAACGATTCTTTTTAAAAGCTGTGTTGTTGCCGAGGCAATCACTAAACTGCCTAGTACTTCAAATGATTGTTTTTGTAATTGCTTATTGTGATTGATTAATGAAGTTGCAAGCATGCCCAATGGCAAAGCTACTGCTATTGGCTTTGCAGTAGAAGACATGCTTTTCCAAAATTGATTATTAGGATTAGAAGGGTTGATATTTCTAACTACATCAACTTCCCATTGAGCTTGCGCAGAAACTTTAATAATGCATAAACTTATTAAAAATAGGAGTAGGAGTTTATGCATTTTTAAATTATTGGTTATTGGAGTATTCACAAATTGTATCTCATATCTTTTATCTCATATCTCATATCTTTTATCTCATATCTCATATCTCTTATCTCTTATCTCATATCTCTTATCTCTTATCTCATATCTCTTATCTCATATCTCTTATCTCATATCTCATATCTCAAATTGTATCTCATATCTCATTTAAGCTTTCTTCTATCGTTTTAATTCTAGCTTCTGCATCAGCTTGTTTTTTTCTTTCCAACTCAATTACTTCAGGTTTTGCATTGGCTACAAATTTTTCATTGTTTAACTTCTTCATCACCGATGCCAAAAAATTTTGTTCGTAAGTCAAATCTTTAAGCAATCCGGCTTTCATTGCAGCAGTATCCAACTGTCTTTCCGCTTCAATATAAAATTTATCTTTCTCGATATTTACTAAAATGCTGTTGCTGATTGCATGGTTGGTATAAAAAATAGCTTCGGCATTAATTTGTTTTTTCAAGATCGATTCAATGGGTTGATAAGTCTCTGAATTGAGCGTTTGAATATGCAATTGAATTAGATCTTTTGGTTTTATTTGATTTTTATTTCTTGCGTCTCTTAAAGCGGTGATAACTTGTTTGAGAATTTCTCCAGATTGAAGAATGGTATGGTCTGGACTAGCAATTGGTTGAAATTGCTTTACACATAAATCACCTGACTGCTCTTTTAATAGATGATATATTTCTTCGGTAATGAATGGCATAAAAGGATGAAGCATTTCCATTAAGCGCTCAAAGTATTGAATTGTTTTATCATATACTTTGGCTTCAATTGGTTGTTCAAAGCCAGGCTTAACCCATTCTAAATACCAACTACAGAAATCATCCCAAATTAATGAATAGAGTGTTTTCAGCGCTTCGCTTAATTTAAATTGAGTCAACAATTCATCTACTTCTTTGGCTACTTGATTCAATCTATTTTCAAACCAATTAATTGCAAACAATTCCGTTGATACCTCTAATGTGTTATCTCCAATTGCATTGCTGGTATTTACTCTGGTTTCCCACATTTTCAATAGCTTCAACGCATTCCATAATTTGTTATTAAAATTTCTTCCTTGTTCCAACGCAGATTCGTCAAATAAAATATCATTGCCTGCTGGTGAGGCAATCATGATTCCAAATCTTACAGCATCTGCTCCATAAACATCTATCAAGCCTAATAAGTCGGGTGAATTCCCCAAACTTTTACTCATTTTTCTTCCTTGTTTGTCTCTTACAATACCAGTAAAATATACATCCTTAAATGGTTTCTCTTGTTTGTATTCATAACCTGCCATGATCATTCTTGCCACCCAAAAGAATATAATTTCTGGTGCAGTAACCAAGGTATTGGTAGGGTAATAATAGCTTACTTCTTTGTTGCCAGGGTTGGATAAACCTTTGAAAACTTCAAAAGGCCAGAGCCAACTAGAAAACCAGGTATCCAAGCAATCATCATCTTGATAAATATCTGCTAAACTTAGTTGATTGTTTTTTGTACTAATTTTTAATGCTGCTAATGCTTCTTCTGCATTGTTGGCAACTGCAAATGTTCCGTCAGTTGTATACCAGGCAGGAATTCGATGTCCCCACCAAAGTTGACGACTAATACACCAGTCTTTAATATTCTCCATCCAATGACGATAGAGATTTTTAAATTTAGCTGGATGAAAATGAATATCATCATTCATCACTGCGCTCAATGCCGGTGTGGCCAAATCTTTCATGCTTACCCACCATTGTAAGCTAAGTCTAGGTTCTACTACAGCATCTGTTCTTTCACTGAATCCAACTTGATTGGTATATTCTTCAATTTTTTGGATATGGCCAGCCTTTGTTAAGTCTTCTACAATTTTCTTTCTTACTTCAAATCGGTCTTCTCCAATATACAATTGTGCAGCTTCACTCATCGTGCCATCATCGTTCATTGTATCAATGATTTCGAGCTGGTATTTCTGCCCCAATTGATAATCATTCATATCGTGGGCAGGAGTAACTTTTAAAGCACCTGTTCCAAAATCAAGTGTTACATATTCATCTGGAATGATTTTTATTTTCCTTTTGATCAATGGCACATAAGCAAACTTGCCATGAAGCTGCTTGTATCTTTCATCATTTGGATTTACACAAATAGCCGCATCACCTAAAATAGTTTCAGGGCGAACAGTTGCAATAGTAATTGTTCCGCCTTCTTCTAGTTCGTAATTAACATAGTATAATTTGCTTTGTACTTCTTTATAAATAACTTCCTCGTCGCTCAAAGCAGTTTTTGCACGAACGTCCCAATTGATCATTCGTTTGCCGCGATAAATATGGCCTTTCTTGTACAAGTCGTTAAAGACTTGTATTACTGAGGCATAATAATCAGGATCCATGGTAAAAGATGTTCTATCCCAATCCAAACTGCATCCCATTTTGCGCAATTGCTGTAAAATGATGCCACCATATTTTTCCTTCCATTCCCAGGCATAATTCAGAAATTCTTCTCTGCTTAAGGAAGATTTTGTGATGCCTCTTTCTCTAAGCATGGCTACTACTTTTGCTTCTGTTGCAATAGAAGCATGGTCGGTACCCGGAACCCAGCAAGCATTTTTACCCTGCATCCTAGCTCGTCTAATCAAAATATCTTGAATGGTATTGTTCAAGCAATGACCCATATGTAATACCCCGGTTACATTCGGTGGTGGAATAACTACTGTATAAGGCTCTCGATCATCTGGAGTACTGGAGAAATAGTTTTTTGAAATCCAATGTTCGTACCATTTTGATTCAATTGGAGTGGGTAAGTAGTTTTTGCTCAATTCCATGATATGTCCGATAAGCCTTTTTTAAGCTTTTAGTTGATAAAACGCAAATTTAAGGAATCGGAGGCGATTAGTAAGTGGCAATCAGTTCAGTCTTCTCTGCTATTATATCTGAAACAGATGGGCTAGGGAGTAAATGCTCTAATTGATTGATTTCATGTGGAATGACAATCTCTTCATTTTGAACAAATTTAGCCATTTGTTCTTTTACGGTTTTGCCAATCATTTTTGCTGCTTTTTGATGGGCATTACAAGATGAAAATGTTACTGCAAACAGCAGCAATGCAGCAGCAAGTACAATAAAAGATTGTTTTTTGGTTTGGTATTGCATTTTCATCATTATCCTTAACGCAGCATTTAAAATAATGTTACAAAGTTGGCTACTTATTTGTAAAAATTTTGGTAAAATATTACAGGCTATTAAAAATTTATTTTCTTCCAAGCCAATCTAGGCAGGAGAATAATGCCAGAACTGAAAACAAAGGGCAACAATGGAAGCGATTTTAGCGTTTTACATGCCTTGAGGGTTGGCGTAAAAAGTGGTTTGAAGGTCCAAATCATTATTTACGATCTTTGCCCTAATCAGTTAATTTAATCATTTGTTCCCTTAATAGCAAACAATTAGATATGCAATTTGCCATAGTTGATATTGAAACAACTGGGGGATTTCCTCAGCAACATGGCATCACAGAGATAGCAATTGTACTGCACAATGGGAAAACAATTGAAGGTAAATTTGAATCGTTGGTGAATCCACACCAACCCATTCCTCCATTTATTGTAGGAATGACTGGTATTACCAATGCAATGGTGGCGGTTGCCCCCTCATTTAGTGAAGTTGCTGAACAAGTGCATAACTTATTGCAAAACCGTGTTTTTGTAGCCCACAACGTAAATTTCGATTTCTCCTTTGTAAAACACTTTTTGCAAGAAGCTGGCTATGCTTTAAATGTGCCAAAATTGTGCACTATTCGTTTGAGTAGAAAAGTGTTTCCTGGGTTTAAAAAATATGGGCTTGGTCATTTAACCAGAGAATTGGGTATTCAGATCGAAAACAGGCATCGGGCAGGGGGAGATGCATTGGCAACAGCGCAGGTATTGGATTTAGTGCTGCAGAACAATGGTCAAAGAGTTATCAAAGAAATGTTGGCAAAAGAAAACAAAGATTACTTGCTTCCTCCTAACTTACCTAAGGCTATGGTTAGCAGATTGCCCAATACACCTGGTGTATATTATTTTCACAATAAGGCAGGTAAAGTAATTTATGTTGGCAAAGCCAAGAATATTAAGAAAAGAGTGGTCAGTCATTTTACCGGATTAGATGTTAGTAAAAAAAGGCAAGATTTTTTAAGGGAAATTTATGAAGTGGTACATGTGGATTGTCCAACAGAATTTATTGCATCATTGCTAGAGAGTATAGAAATTAAACGTTTATGGCCCATTTATAATAAAAGCCAAAAAAGATACGAACAGCTATGGGGGATTTATGTGTTTGAAGACAATCGTGGTTATTTCCGTTTAGCCATCGATAAAAAACACAAACATGTGCAACCAGTTATTTGCTTTCCATTATTGGTAGACGCACATCGCTCATTGTGGAAAATGGTAAAAGACTATGGGTTGCATCCTGCACTTTGTTTTTTAGATAAAAATCAGCCTTCGGCATTGCCTGAGGTTGCACCATATAATACCTCTGTTAAGCAGGCATTGGCAGCTTTGACGGCTCAAAAAGAAACCTATATTATACAGGAAAAAGAGCATACTGTTTTGGTGGAGAATGGACAATTTATTGGTATGGGGGCGTTTCAATCAACATCAAAATTAGAAATGCTTACTGAAGATATTCTAGTAAAAATCAAATCTAGTATAACTCCTTATGCAGAAAACGAAGTGCTCAAATCCATGATCCGTAAATATGTAGAAAGATATCCTCACAAAGTTTTACCAATAACCCAATAACCCAATAACTAATAACTATTATCCTTACTTTCGCTGCCCTAAAAACAAACTAAGGATATGTCGTTTGCTCCATTAATAGCTACAAAGTTAGGAATTCGTGTTAGTCTGGTAGAAACAGTGCTGGGTTTATTGCTAGAAGGTTCTACCATTCCATTCATTGCCCGTTACAGAAAAGATAGTACTGGAAATTTGGATGAAGTTCAAGTTCAGCAAATTCAAGATGAACAGAAACTATTGCTGGCTTTTACCGAAAGAAAAATATTTATTGAAAAAACGATTACAGAGCAAGGGAAGATGACAGAGGCACTGCAATCAAAACTTGATGCAGCAACCACAATTGCAGCGTTAGAAGATATTTATCTGCCATTTAAAGTTAAAAGAAAAACCAAAGCAGTTGTTGCAAAAGAAAACGGTTTAGAACCTTTGGCAATATTTTTAATGGAGCAGGGTTCAGCCAATCCTGAAGAGGAGGCAACAAAATATTTCAACGAAAAAATAACAACTGTTGAAGAAGCTTTGCAAGGTGCTAGGGATATCATAGCAGAACACGTAAATGAGAATGCTACAGTAAGAGCGAAAATGAGAAAGTTGTTTGAAGATACTGCTTTGCTTCAAAGTAAAGTGCTAACTGATAAAGAAGCGGAAGCGATCAAATACAAAGACTATTTTGATTTTTCCGAACCCATTCATAAAGTACCATCGCATCGAATATTGGCCATATTGAGAGGGTTTTTAGAAGGTTTTTTAAGAATGAATATCGCTCCAATTGAAGAGTCGGCTTTGTATGAAATAGAACAGCAGTATTTAAAAGGAATGAGTGCAAGCGGTGAGCATTTAAAGAAAGCCATTAAGGATGCTTATAGACGATTGTTGCAGCCGAGTTTAGAAACGGAATGCAGAACTGCTTTAAAACAAAAGGCCGACGAAGATGCCATCAATGTTTTTGCAGAAAACCTTCGACAGTTATTGTTGAGTGCTCCACTGGGAAGTAAAAGAATATTGGCAATAGATCCTGGATATAGAACTGGTTGCAAAGTAGTTTGCTTGGATGAAAAAGGAGAATTACTTAAAACCGATTTGATTTTTGTGCATGAAGCCAATAGGCAATACGATGGTGAGCATACCATTAAGCAATTGGTAAAGCAATTTAATATTCAAGTATTTGCTATTGGAGATGGTACTGCAGGGAGAGAGACTGAGCAGTTTATTAAAAAAATGAATTTAGGGTTGCCGGTGTTTTTAGTAAATGAAGATGGCGCATCTGTGTATTCTGCTTCTGAAATTGCAAGAGAAGAGTTTCCGGATTTTGATATTACTGTAAGAGGCTCTGTAAGCATTGGAAGAAGGTTGATGGACCCATTGGCGGAATTGGTTAAGATCGATCCTAAAAGTATAGGAGTTGGACAATATCAACACGATGTTAATCAATTCAGGCTTAAAGAAAAACTCGATCAAACGGTAGTGAGTTGTGTAAATACAGTAGGTGTAAATTTGAATACAGCTAGCAAACAATTATTAAAATATGTAAGCGGTATTAGTGAGTCTATTGCTGAAAACATTATCAATCACCGTAAGAGTATTAAGCAATTTAGCAATAGGGAGGAGTTGCTAAAAGTGCCTCGTTTAGGTGCTAAAGCCTATGAGCAATGTGCTGGATTTTTGAGAATACCCAATGCCGAAAATCCTTTAGACGCAAGCGCAGTTCATCCCGAAGCATATACTATCATAGAGCAAATGGCAAAAGATTTGTCAACAGATGTGCAGTCTTTAATTGGCAATGAATTGATGCTTCAAAAAGTGGATGCTGGTAAATATGTAAACAATCAAATTGGATTGCTCACTTTAAATGATATCATTAAAGAGCTTAAAAAACCAGGGTTAGATCCAAGATCTGAATTGGAACAATTTGAGTTTGCTAATATTTTTTCTTTAGAAGAAGTTAAAGTGGGCCTTGTATTGCCTGGTCAAGTAACCAATCTTACTCGTTTTGGTGCTTTTATTGATATCGGTGTAAAGCAAGACGGGTTGGTACATGTTAGTGAAATAGCCAACAAATTCATAACAGATCCTGCCGAAGTGCTCAAATTGGGCCAAAAGGTTTTGGTAAAAGTGGTTGAAGTAGACGTGGCAAGAAAAAGGATTGCTTTATCCATCAAACAAGCTCAAACAACAGATGGTGGCGTAAATGCTAACCATCGAATAAACAGCCATAATACTTCTACGCCGAAGAAACCAGGACCTATTGCTAATGCTAAAGAAGATTTGAGTACAATGAATGTTGCCGATGCACTTCAGGCATTGAAGAAGAAATTTGGGAAATAAGCGTATATTGAAACATTGGTAATTTAAAAGCTCCTAAAAAATGAAAATAGCTTCATTCATATCGATTCTATTCATTGCTCAAATTGCAATAGCTCAGCAGAAAGTTTTCCCTTTAATTAAAAACTATGGAGCAGTAAATGAAGTGCCCTTTGCAGCCATGACCATTGATCCTAAAGTAGATTATAAAATTCTAATTGATGTAGTAACATCAACCGAAAAGCCGGATCAACTTAATGAAAACATTGAAAACATTGCCCGAATCATCAATTTACATGCATTGGGTGGGGTTAGCAATAAAAAATTACATGTTGTTGCTGTAATTCATGGCCCTGCTATTATGAATTTGTTAAACAATGAAGCTCATCAAAAAAAGTTTGGTGTAAACAATCCTCATTTGGCACTTTTTTCTGCTTTAAAAGAAGCAGGAATTCCGATGTATGTTTGTGGGCAAACGCTTTTTAAAAGAAATGTAGAACCTTCTAGCATAGTACCTGAGGTGCTGCCTTCTTTGTCGGCCATTACAACTATTTCTACATATACTGCAAAAGGGTATACGGTTTTTAAATATTAATATACATTTAGTAAATGACTCAGTTAAACATACAAAAACTAGGGATTGCTGCTTTAAACGATATGCAGATTGCAGCTGCTGAAGCTATTGAAGCACATCAGGATATTTTGTTATTGTCTCCTACAGGATCTGGTAAAACCTTGGCTTTTTTGTTGCCCATTTTCAATTTATTGAATCCCAAAGCAAAGCAGGTTCAAGTATTGATTTTAACACCTTCCAGAGAATTGGCGATTCAAATTGAGCAGGTATGGAAAAAAATGGCAACTGGGTATAAAGTTATTTGTGCCTATGGCGGACATGACATGCTCATGGAAATGCAAAGTTTAGTAGAGCCCCCCGCTTTATTAATTGGAACGCCTGGTAGAATTGCCGATCATTTAAAAAGAAGAAGTTTTGATCATAATTATATTCGTTTAGTAGTTTTTGATGAGTTTGATAAGTCTTTGGCATTGGGTTTTGAAGAAGACATGGAGTATATCGTTAAGCGGTTGAAGAAGTCGATTCAAAGAGTGTTTGTATCTGCGACTGAAGCAATCGAAATTCCTTTATTTGTTAAACCAGCCGAACTTGAAGTGTTGAATTACCTCGGTGCTAAGGAAAGTTCAATCGACTTAAGTATTTATAAAGTTCTTTCCGAAGAGAAAGACAAAGTGAATACATTGGTTCAGTTATTGTCTCATTTAGGAAATACGCAGGTGCTTATTTTTTGTAACCATCGGGAGGCTGTTGAAAGAACGGGAGAATTACTTGCGGCTAGTGGAATTCCCAATACCATTTTTCATGGGGGTATGGAGCAAATGCAAAGAGAGCAAGCGTTAATCAAATTTAGAAATGGCACAGCCAATTATTTGATTGCAACTGATTTGGCAGCACGTGGCTTGGATATTCCTGATATGGAACATATTGTTCATTATCATATGCCAGCTACAATGGCTGAATTTACCCACCGAAATGGTAGAACTGCAAGAATGCATGCAATGGGGCATGTGTACTTGCTCATGCATCAAGACGAGATGTTGCCAAGATACATTGATGTAGACCCACCAATACTTCAACTTAATAAATCGTTGTTGCCTGCAACCTCTTTATGGTCAACTGTTTACATAAATGGTGGCAAAAAAGATAAAATCAATAAAGTAGATATTGTTGGGCTATTTATTCAAAAGGGAAAATTGGCCAAAGAAGACATTGGTTTAATTGTGGTAAAAGATACCAATTCTTTTGTAGCTGTTAAAAAATCGAAGCTTCAGTTATTATTGAAATCCATACAACAAGAGAAATTAAAAGGCAAGAAAATGCTGATTATGGAGGCAAAATGAGATGGGGATGAAAATAATTCCAAGGAACTGCTCGCAAATAGCAATAGCCCCTTAACTAAATATTCACTGTTCAATTACATGAACAAATTTTTGTATTTTCAATGCTTAAACGACTGTTATGCGGATTGTTCCATTCATTATTTCGGCCTTAGTTGCAACAGGGTTAATTATTGTTTTAAACTTACAACTTCCTGTTGGCGGAAATAAGACCCCAAGATTGGGCTATTTTTTATCTCCGCAAATTGGATTTTGGCAAAATGCCGAATCAGTAAATACCAATTACAACAATGACATAAAACTTACCGGCCTAGAAAGCAAAGTAGAAGTATATATTGATGATCGTTTAGTACCTCATATATATGCCGATCAAGAAAATGACGCCTACTATGTGCAAGGCTATTTACATGCAAAATTCAGGTTATGGCAGATGGAATTTCAAACCCATTTAGCAGGAGGAAGAGTAAGTGAGATTTTTGGAAAAGAAAGATTGTATGTGGATCGTTTTTTTAGAAGATTGGGAATGGTATATGGAGCTGAGAATACCCAGGAATATGTAGAGAAAAACAATCCTGAAATGAAATCCTCCATTGAAGCCTATGCCAAAGGGGTGAATGCATATATCAGCTCCTTGAAACCAGAACAAATTCCTTTTGAATACAAATTATTAGATTATCAGCCCGAAGCTTGGTCGGCAAAGAAAACCTATCTCTTTCAAATGTTCATGTCTTATGACCTAACTGGGAGAGGCGCTAGTACCGATTTGCAAATGACCAATGCAAAAAATTATTTTGGATACCAAGATTTCAACCAGCTTTTTTCCAATATCAAAGATTCCTTAGACCCCATCATTCCTAAAGGAACTGTTTATGCAAAACCTTCTATTAATCCAATCATGCCTAAAGATGTAGATTCGGCATATTTGAATAACAATGCACCGAATACAACTGCAACAGCTCCATTTATACCCAATAAAAACAATGGAAGTAATAACTGGGCAGTTGCTGGTTCGAAAACAAAAAGTGGAAGACCAATTCTCTGCAACGACCCTCACCTTGGATTAAACATGCCATCACTGTGGTATGAACTGCAAATAACAACACCTACTCATAGTACTTATGGAGCAAGTTTCCCGGGTTCCCCTGCAGTTATCATCGGGTTTAATGATAGTATCGCCTGGGGTGTAACCAATGCCGGAAGAGATGTATTGGATTATTATGAAATGAAATTCAAAGATTCTTCTAAACAAGAATATTGGTACAATGGAGCGTGGAAAAAAGCAACAACAAGAAAAGAGGTTATTAAAGTAAAAGATTCTGCAGATCAGGTAGAAGATATTGCCATGACAGTTTTTGGTCCGGTGATGTATGATAATATGTATAAAAATAGCAGTACCGAAGGTAAATACCTCGCATTGCGATGGACAGCTCATGAAGCTTCAAAAGGGTTGCTGCCATTTTATTTATTAAACCGGGCACGTAATTATGATGATTATTTGGTTGCTATTTCTAATTGGTACAATACCGGACAAAACTTTGTTTTTGCTTCAAAAACGGGAGATATTGCTATTAAACAACAAGCTGCATTTGTTGCCAGATGGAGCAGGCAGGGAGATTTTATCATGCCAGGAATAGATAGTAGTTATGCCTGGCAAGGGATGATTCCAACTGAGGAGAATCCAATGATTAAGAATCCAATTCGTGGATTTGTAAGTAGCGCTAATCAAGAATCAACTGATACTTCTTATCCATATTATTTAGGAGCAGGATCCAATTTTCCCATTTACAGAGGCATTATCATCAATCGTATGTTAACTGCCATGAATGCGATTACTCCAACAGATATGCAGTTGCTGCAAATGAATAATTACCATGTTTTTGCTGAAATGGCTCGGCCTGTTTTGTTGAAATATCTAAGTAAGGCTTCTTTAAATGCGGAAGAAAAAAAATATGTAGACATATTGGCTAATTGGAACTTAAATGCCGATATCAATGAAAAAGGAGCCACTGTATTTAATGCCATTTGGGATAGTACAGAAGCAGCTATTTATAAAGATGAGTTTGCGGCTGCAAAATTAAATCTAGGATGGCCAGACGATCCTATTTTACTAGAATCTTTATTAAGAGACAGTGCATATACATTTATTGATAATATTGGTACTAGCAATAAAATGGAAACAATTGATGATGTTGTTTTAGAAGGATTGAAAAAAGCGGTAACTAAATTAGCTGCCTTAGAGAAAGAGAATAAACTAGAGTGGGGTAAATTTAAAGATACCAAAGTAGTGCATTGGCTTAAAATTCCTGCTTTGAGTAGGATGCATTTACCTATTGGAGGTGGCAGACATATGATCAATGCAACTACAGAAGATCATGGTCCTAGCTGGAGAATGATTGTGCATTTAACCGATGAAATAGAAGCCTACTGTGTTTATCCCGGAGGACAAAATGGAAATCCTGGAAGTAAGTATTATGATACTTTTATCGATTCTTGGGCCAATGGAAAATATTATCAAATACTTTTCTTAAAAAAAGAGGATGCGCCTAAGCACAAAAAGGTGAAATGGTTAATGACATTTACTCAAGCATAAATATACATTCATGAAATTTTTTTCTTCTATTATTTTGACAGCAATTTTAGCGTATGCGCTTGGCTTGTACACCACATTGCCATGGTGGGGATTTGCTATCACCTCTTTTGTTGTTGCTTTGCGTATACATCAAACTCCATTCAAATCATTCTTATCTGGATTTTTGGGTCTATTTCTATTATGGGTTGTTTTAGCAACTATTATTGATATCAATAATGAGCATATTCTTGCAACAAAAGTGGCTCAAATTTTACCATTGGGGGGTTCTTATATGGCAGTAATAGGTTTAACAGGTTTGTTGGGTGGTTTAGTAAGTGGTTTTGCATCTCTGGCTGCTAGTTATTCTCGTAAAGCATAATTAACTAATTGAAAAAGCATTTTTGCTAATGGAATTAATTGATTCGTTTAAAAAGCATTGGCAAAATAAATTCAATCAACTGCTTGCAGAGGGAGAAGCAATTGTTTTGGCTTCAAGCGGTGGGTTAGATAGTACAGTTTTGGCTCATCTTTTAAAAGCCAATCAAATTCCTTTTGTTTTAGCTCATGCAAATTTTAAATTAAGAGCCGAAGAGAGTACAAGGGATCAAGATTTTGTTCAAGAACTGGGTTTACAATTAAATGTTCCTGTTTTTATTAAACAATTTGAAACTGAATTGTATGCAGCTGAAGCCAAGTTGTCCATTCAAGAAGCAGCAAGAGAGATACGCTACAATTGGTTTGCATCCTTACTGCTAAGCCAAAATGAAGGATTCAGATTGAGCTGTATTGCAACAGCCCATCATACAGATGATAGCATCGAAACAATGCTAATGCATTTTTTTCGTGGTACAGGTATCGAAGGATTAACCGGAATACCAGCTTGGCATAGAGAAAAAAAGGTCATTCGGCCTTTATTGCCTTTTACAAGAAAAGAATTGGAATCTTTTGCATTATTGAAAGGCATTAAGTTCATTACAGATTCGTCTAATGCCAAAGATGATTATACACGAAATTATTTTCGAAATCAATTAATACCTCAATTGCAAGAAGTCTTTCCTCAAGTAAGGGATAATTTGCAAAGAAATTTAACCCGTTTTGAAGAAGCAGCTACTCTGTATCAAAATGCGGTTAATCAGCAAATCGAAAAATTGATCGAGCAAAAAGGCGCTGAATGGCATATCCCTGTTTTAAAGTGGAAGAAAGTAAATCCATTGCAAACCATCACTTGGGAAATTATCCGAAAATTTGGATTTTCGGCAAATCAAACCAAAGAAGTAATTAAACTATTTGATGCAGACAATGGAAGTTCTATCCGATCTTCGAGTTATCGAATCATCAAGAATAGGGCTTGGATGATTATTGCACCAATTGCAAATGAAATTGAAAACAATATTTGCATCAATGAGCCAGGCAAATATTTATTTGAAAAAGGGAGTATTGATATTAAGTTAGTAAAAAATACTCAATCAATAAAAAATACTGAAAATGGAGTTGAGTTTTTAGATGCTTCCAACATACAATTTCCTTTACTATTGCGTAAGTATAAAATAGGCGATTATTTCTATCCACTTGGAATGACCAAGAAAAAGAAGTTGGCTAAATTTTTGATTGACGCTAAATTAAGTAAAACAGAAAAAGAATCTGTTTGGGTATTAGAAATGGATAAAAAAATTATTGCAGTTGTTGGACATAGGATAGACAATCGTTTTAAATATTCAGATAAATCAACCAGCTTGTTGCAATTTATTTATCGCAAGTAATTGAATACTTCATTATAAAAATTTTCGAAAACATTCATTTTTGATAAAAAACTTGAAGTGATAATTAAAAAGATGATCCCATAAATAGCGCCCCAAATATGCGCCGAATGATTGATATTTCCCTGACCCTTATTGGCTAAATAATAGGAGATGCCTAAGTATAAAGGGCCAAAAACAAAACCTGGAATATGAAAAGGAATTGGGAAGATACCCATGCCTAAAGTAGGGTATAAAAAAATGCCCACAAAAATGATTGCTGAAACTGCTCCAGAAGCTCCAAGACTTCTATAACGATAATCATTTTGATGATTGAAATAAGTAGGTAGAATGCTTACTATCAATGCTGATAAATACAACAGAACGTATAGCATCTTTCCCGATTCTCCAAAAATAAAACCAAATGACTTTTCTACAATATCGCCAAATAAATAAAAAGAATACATGTTAAATACCAAGTGCATAATATCTGCATGAATGAAACCACAGGTAATAAACCGATACCACTGATTTCGATTGGTAATGGATGGGGGATAAAATATTAAATCGTCCATCACTTTTTCATTCGAGAATGCTGTAAATGAAATGACAGCAGTGAGTAAAACAATACTAATGGTTATGGTAATCATATGTGATGGTATTTTTCGTTTCTTAAAATGGTGCAAGCCCTATAGATTTGTTCAGCTAGTATAAGTCGAACAAGCATATGCGGGAAAACCAATTTAGATAAGCTCCAAGTAAAATTGGCCCTTTTGATAATTGAATCATCTACTCCAAATGCACCACCTATTAAAAAAACAATTTTTTTTGTGCTTTCATTGGCTATTTGCTGAAGCAAATTGGCTACTTCAGGAGAACTCAACAATTTGCCTCTTTCATCGAGTAAAATCAAAAAATCATCTTTCTGAATATTTTGTAAAATTATACTTGCTTCTGCCTTTTTTAATGCTGCCTCGCTCATACTTGCCGCATTTTTTGGTGCGCCAATTAATTGCCAATCTGCTTTAAAGTACTTATTGATACGGTTGGTAAAATCAATAATACCCTCATTTACATGTGTTTCATTGGGTTTTCCAACTGATAAAAATACCATTCGCATGAGGCAAAATTATACAAGTATGCAGATAAAAGACGAACTAAGTTCCAATTATCTCAACAAGGTATCGTTATCGGCATCGATTGCGTAAAAAAAACAGTCAAATAGAGGGGAAATTTCAGCAGAATTCTCTGTAATTGACAGGGCTTATTTTGGGTGGGATAAATAAAGGCGCTTGCAACCGTTCCCGCTACAATTATTGGCTTATTAAAAGCAATATTGAAATTGTAAATTGACTATTAACGCTTTTGGTGTTATCTTGGTTAGAATAATCAATTACCGATTGGAAAAATTTGAGCAATATGGGTAGTGTTTTTTGTTTTGGAGAATTACTGATGCGGATGTCTCCAGTTTTAAATAAACAGTGGATCGTTAAGAATGAAATGCCCATCTATATTGGTGGCGCTGAATTGAATGTAGCTACTGCATTGTCTTGTTGGGGGTTGCCTACTAAATACATGACTGCCTTGCCCAATAATTATTTAGCAGAGGAAATTGTTGCTGATATAAGCGCTAAAAACATTGATGTTTCGTCTGTTTTTTATACTGGGGATAGAATTGGTGTTTATTATCTTCCTCAAGGAGCAGATTTAAAAAATGCTGGGGTTATTTATGATCGGTCTCATTCGGCTTTTGCATCTTTAAAACCGGGAATGATTGATTGGGACAAAGCACTAGATGGATGTAGTTGGTTTCATTTCAGTGCAATAAGTCCTGCATTGAATGAGCAAGTTGCTTCGGTATGTAAAGAGGGCCTGGAAGCTGCTTCAAGAAAAGGGTTAACTATTTCCATTGATTTAAACTATCGATCCAAACTTTGGCAATACGGAAAAAATCCGGTTCAAATAATGCCCGACTTGGTTTCTTATTGCGATATAATTATGGGAAATGTTTGGAGTGTTCAAGATCTTTTAGGTATTCATGTGGATGCAGATATTCATGCAAATAAAGCAAAGAGTAGTTATGCATTACATGCCAATCATCAATCCAAGCTTTTGATGGATCAGTATCCGAAATGTACAATGGTTTCATATACTTTTAGATTTACGGAAGGCAATACGGTTAATTATTTTGCTACTTTACACAATCCGGATCAACATGTTGTTTCAGTCAGCTTTTCAACTGATCAAGTGGTAGATAAAGTGGGTAGTGGAGATTGCTTTATGGGTGGACTCATCTATGGGTTATACAAAAACAATAATTCTCAAGAAATTATTAATTATGCTGCTGCCGCTGCATTTGGTAAATTGCAAGAATTAGGGGATGCTACTACCCAATCAGTAGCAAAGATTAAATCAACCTATTGAAATGGATAATCAAGAATTAACAATTGAACAGATATGCAATGGGGGTTTATTGCCCTTGTTTTATCACGATGATATTGCTACATGCAAACAAGTAGTTGGAGCTTTGTATAATGGAGGGGTTCGATGTATTGAGTTTACCAATCGTGGCAAAAATAGTTTAATCAATTTCAAGCAATTGATACAAGCAAAAGCTGAGTTCCCAGGATTGTTATTAGGAATTGGAACCATTAAAACAGGCGAACAGGCAACTGCATTTATAGAAGCAGGTGCTGATTTTTTAGTAAGTCCTATTTTTGATAATGATATTGCCGATGTTGCCTACATGAATAAAATAGCATGGATACCTGGTTGTATGACTCCAACAGAAGTGCATATTGCTCAAAAAGCAGGATCTAAGTTGATTAAATTATTTCCTGGAAATGTATTGGGTCCAGGATATGTAGAGGCAATTATGCCATTGTTTTCAGATATCCGATTTGTTCTTACAGGTGGTGTTGATATTACAGAAGAAAGCATTGATAAATGGATGAAAAGTGGCATAGTAGGTGTTGGATTAGGAAGTAAACTAATTACCAAAGCCATCTTGGAAAATAACGATTATGATCAGCTATCCTTAAACACTGCTTCTGTTGTAAAAATAATGAATAAAATAAAACAGTCTAAATAATCATAAAATACTTGTATGAGTTCTACCATTGGAAAATATCGTTGGACAATCTGTAGTCTTGTTTTTTTTGCTACTACCATTAACTATTTAGATAGAGCAGTAATTAGTTTGCTAAAATCTACTTTAACAGTAGAAATGAATTGGAATGATGGCGACTACGCCAATATTGAAATTGCATTTAAAATTTCATATGCTATTGGGCTATTATTGGCTGGTAAATTCATCGATTCAATTGGAACTAAAAAAGGTTATGCATGGGCCACCGGATTATGGAGCGTTTCTGCTGTAGCACATGCTTTTGCTTCCAGTGTTTTTGGCTTTGGTGTAGCAAGAGCTGCTTTGGGTGTAACCGAAGCAGGTAATTTTCCGGCGGCTATTAAAACTGTTGCCGAATGGTTTCCTAAAAAAGAAAGAGCATTGGCAACTGGCATATTTAATTCAGGTGCCAATATTGGAGCCATCATTGCTCCATTAACAGTGCCTTTTATTGCAGTAACTATCGGATGGCAATGGGCATTTATTTTAACTGGTATATTGGGTTTTATTTGGTTGTTTTTTTGGATGCGGTCTTATTATAAACCGGCTAATCATCCAAAACTTTCAAAAGAAGAATTTGATTATATCCATGGTGATATAGATGAACAACCCGATTTGGTAGAAACCAAAAAACAACCTTTCACTTGGTTGAGATTGATGAAATATCGTCAAACATGGGCTTTTTCTATTGGCAAATTTTTAACTGATCCGATCTGGTGGTTTTATCTTTTTTGGTTGCCCGATTTTTTAGAGAGTGAATATCATTTAAAAGGAACAGCCATTGCATTGCCTGTTGCGTTGGTCTATACTATTTCTACGTTTGGAAGTGTTGGAGGTGGTTGGTTGCCATTGTATTTAATTAAGAAAAACTGGACCGTATTTAAGGCAAGAAAGTCCTCTATGTTGTTTTATGCCTTTTTTGTGCTCCCCATTTTATTTGCACAAATTTTAGGACAAGTAAATATGTGGTTGGCTGTTATTGTGATTGGGTTAGCTGCAGCTGCTCACCAAGCTTGGAGTGCCAATATTTTTACAACAGTGAGTGACATGTTTCCCAAAAGAGCCATCGGTTCGGTAACCGGTATAGGAGGTATGTTTGGAGCTATTGGGGGTATTTTGCTTTCCTTCTTTGTTCAGAAAAACTTATTTGTACATTATAGATCCATCAACCAAATAGAAATAGCTTATTATATCATGTTTTTAGTGTGCGGTCTTTCCTATTTAATAGCTTGGGTAATCATGCATTTTTTAGTGCCAAAAGTTAAAGTAATTGCAGATCAATAATTTTTAGCTGTTGAATTTTTATCTTTTGACAGTTTGCGATTATCTTACGGCAAATTATCGCTGGTATGAAAATTGGGTCTTGTAGAATATTGCTATTTGCTGTATCATTTTTCTTATTTTCTGCTGTAAAAGCACAGCTGATCGATTCGATGATGAATGTGTATGCTCAGGGCTCTCCTAAGGAAAAAATGCATATTCATTTTGATAAGCAGATTTATAACCCCGACGAAACGGTATGGTATAAAGTATATATCTTGGCAGGAATTGAATTAAGCCCACTAAGTAAAAATGTATATGTAGAGTGGTACGATGATGCGGGTAAATTATTAAGACAAACTGTTTCTCCATTATTCCAAGCAACTGCAAAGGGGTCTTTTGATATTCCTTTAAATTATAAAGGAAATTTTATACATCTTAAAGCATATACAAGGTGGATGCTAAACGATAGTCTTTTTTTATTTGAAAAAGACATCGTCATTAATAACGGAAAGGTCAACTCTTCTACAATAGCCAATAATCCAACTGCTGTAAATATTTTTCCTGAGGGGGGAGATTTGGTATATGGTTTAACCAGTAGGGTAGCTTTCAAAGCCACCAATAAAAATGGCTTACCCGAATTGATTAAAGGTTTTTTGCAAAACGATAAGAATCAAATTTTAGATACCCTTAAGGTAAAACATGATGGTATGGGGTCTTTTAGTTTTCAGCCACAATTGGGTACAAAGTATTTATTGAACTGGACGGATAGTAAAGGGGTAAAGGGAGTCACCAATATTCCGATTACAAAAAATGAAGGAGCTGTTTTTAATATAAAAACGGACAATGAAAAAGCCATCGTTGTAGTTTCAAGAACTACGAATGCAGGGGAGGCTATGCAGAATCTCCAATTGATCGTTCACATGAATCAAGAATTGATTTATAAAGTGGCTATCAAAATGAAAGAAAGATTGGTTCAAAGAATTGAATTGCCCATTGAAGAATTACCTACTGGAATTCTTCAGTTTAGTTTATTTAATAGTCAGTGGATTCCTATTGCAGAGAGAATCGTTTTTGTTAACAATCATTTGCATGAATTTAATGTTAAAATGAATCCAATAACAGTGAGTTTGGATAAAAGAGCTAAAAATTCATTTGAAATTGTGGTTAATGATACTGCTTTTACCAATATGTCTGTGGCTATAACTGATGCATCTATAGTGTCGGCAGATCAACACACCATTTTTTCTAATTTTTTATTGACCAATGAAATTAAAGGATATGTTCACAATCCTGCTTATTATTTTAAAAGTGATACTGATTCTATCTCGGCTCAACTAGATTTAGTAATGCTTACCAATGGTTGGAGAAAATACGATTGGGATAAAATTATGGCAGCTGTTCCTCCTAAACTACAATACTTGCCGGAAAACAATTTTA
>CANGTR010000043.1 GCA_947456855.1 Sphingobacteriia bacterium
GCTTGGATCACTACAGCAGCAAGTACGGCTTTGGATAGCAGAGACAATGTAAAAGCGATGGTTACTACTTGCAAAAATGCTGGTATCAATAATATTTATGTAGTAGTATACAACAATGCAAGAACCATTTATCCTAGTGAAGTAATGCATGGATTAATTGGCAGAAGACAATTAGAAAGATATGCAGGGAGAGATCCATTGCAGGAATGTATAGATGAAGCAAAATTGGCTGGCATAAAAGTACATGCATGGTTTGAGTATGGATTTTCATCTTCCTTTTCTGCAAATGGAGGACTTATAGTAGCCGCTAAACCTTCATGGGCTGCAAGAGATATAAATGGTCAATTGGTGGTGAAGAACGGTTTTGATTGGCTAAACGGCATCAACCCCGAAGTGCAACAGTTCATGGTAGATTTATTTAAAGAAGTTGTTACCAATTATAATATTGATGGTGTTCAAGGAGACGATCGATTACCTGCCATGCCAACTACAGGCGGTTATGACACCTATACAACCGCATTGTATAGAGCAGAAAACGGAGGAGCCTCTCCTCCAGGTAATAGTTCGGATGCGGGTTGGATAAGATGGAGAGCAAATAAATTAAATTCATTTGTAAAGCGATTAAGAAATGAAGTGAAGGCCATCAAGCCAGCTGTTCAATTTACCATGTCACCAAGCCCTTATCCTTTCAGTCTTAATGAATATTTACAAGACTGGCCAACCTGGGTGGATAGCAGTTGGATAGATGCAGTAATGCCACAGTGTTATAGGTATACCATCAATGATTACAACAATGTGCTCAATCAACAAAAATTGTATTATAAAAATACAGCTGTTGCTTTTTATCCTGGAGTATTGGTGAAATCAGGAGCTACTATACAGAGCGATGGATTGATGACGCAATTTATACAGAGCAATAGAAATAGTGGCTATAAAGGAGAAGTTTTCTTCTTCTATGAAGGTGTAAAAGACAAACTCAGTTGGTTTCAGGGAATGTATCCATACATAAAATAATGTTGAATGAAATTAATTAAGCAGCTATTTTGCATCGTTGGTATTTTTGCTTTTAACAGTTCAGGTTTTTCACAAAAACTCACCAAATATGTAGACCCGTTTTTAGGAACAGGCGGCCATGGCCATGTATATCCGGGCGCTACCATTCCTTTTGGGATGGTTCAACTAAGCCCCGATAACGGCGAAGAAGGATGGGACTGGTGCAGTGGCTATCATTATAGCAGTAATACCATTGCAGGTTTTAGTCATTTGCATTTAAGTGGAACAGGAATTGGAGATTGGTGTGATATATCTTTACTTCCATTAACTGACACTTCTCTTGTAAGACAAGAAAAAATAAAAATTCCCTTCTCACATAAGCAGGAATCTGCAAAGCCAGGTTATTATTCAGTAAAATTAAGCAATGATGTTAATTGCGAATTAACAACCAGTAAGAGAACCGGATTTCATCGATACATATTCCCAAATAAAGAGGGCTGGATTAGATTTGATATGGGATTTCAAATTAATTGGGATAAAACTACAGAAGGAGAATTGCGTTTACTGAATGATTCAACACTTATTGGATATCGATACAGTACAGGATGGGCTAAGGGACAAAAAGTATATTTTGCTGCAAGATTTAATAAGGCCGTTCAAGCAATTGTATTTATAAATGATTCTATTAACAAAGGCAATATAGCCATTGGAAAAAAAGTTAAAGCAGCTTTAAAATTCATTACAGACTCTGCTTTAGAAGTTCGTGTTGCGATCAGTACAGTAAATACAGATAAGGCTATGCTTGAATTGAACCAATCAAATGGAGATCGTTTCGACATTACTGCAAAAAAAGCAGATGCACTCTGGGAAGCTGAATTGCAAAAAATAAAGATCAATACAAATGATCAAAATTTTGCTACCAAGTTTTATTCTTCATTGTACCGAACTTGTATGGCGCCTGTTGTGAGTAGTGATGCAGATGGGGCATATCAAACGCATAACAATCTTCAAAAAAAATTTACAAAGGGTAAAGAAAAATATACCGTTTTCTCTCAATGGGATGTATTTAGGGCATTGAATCCATTGTTTACCATTACACAAACCAATCGATTGCCAGACATGATTAACAGCATGTTACAATTGTATGAAGACAATGGACTATTACCAGTTTGGGATTTGAGTACCTGGGAAGCCAATACAATGACAGGATATCATAGTATCCCGATTATTGCAGATGCCATTTTAAAAAACATCAAAGGTTTTGATTACAACAAAGCTTATGAAGCAATGAAAAAATCTGCTTTTCAAAAACAAAGAGGAACACCCGCTTATATTCAATATGGATATGTACCACAAGACAAACATGGCTGGAGTGTTACCATGACTTTAGAATACGCATTTGATGATTGGTGTATTGCGCAGGTTGCCAAAAAATTGAATAAAACAGCTGATTATGATTTATTCATGAAAAGAGCAGCAAGTTATCAGCAATTATTTGATTCATCCACTGGCTTTATGCGCGCGAAAGACAGTAAAGGAAAATTCATAGAGCCTTTCGATCCGCTTTTATCGGAGCATGGTTTTGATGGACAATATATTGAAGGTACCGCATGGCAACATAGTTTTTTTGTACCACATGATGTGGAGGGCTTAGCTAAGTTATATGGAGGTAAAGAACAATTGGTAAAAAAATTAGACGATTTATTTGCAGCGTCCTCCGAATTGCATGGAGAAAATACTTCTGCAGATGTATCAGGTTTAATTGGCCAATATGCACATGGGAATGAGCCTAGTCATCATATTGTTTACATGTACACTGCTTTAGGCCATCCTGAAAAAACGGCCAAATGGATTAAAGTGGTAACAGATAGCATGTATAAAACAGGCCCTGATGGATTAACCGGCAACGATGATTGTGGTCAAATGAGCGCTTGGTATATATGGAGTTCTTTAGGAATGTATCCAATGAACCCATCTTCGGGCCAATATGTTTTTGGGTTTCCATTAATTCAGAATGCTACTATTCAATTGCCCAATAAAAAGCAATTACATATCAGCATAAAAAACAGCAACCAACAAAATGGAAAACAACCATTTATAAAAGCCATTTTTTTGAATAACCAAAGAATAAGCGCCAACTATTTAACACACCAACAAATATTAGCAGGAGGCAATTTGGTATACGAATTGAATTAACTCAAGACTTCCATACCATTCCTTTTTTGGTAAATGGAAATGTAACTCCACAAGCCAGAATAGTAAAGAGTAACCCTTTTAAAAATCCCGAAAAGAAAGAACCATTCATTCCGTTCCAATAGTCAATAACTCCTGTTAAGTGCATGATTGGCAATAACAACAATGACCCCGAAACATATGCCATCATTGGATTTTGGCCAGACAATACCATAAATCGATGAATTGGTTTTGCAATAGTCAATGATTGCAAAACTGCCAATACGATAAAACTAAAAAAAGCCAAGCCCACAGTTACAAAGTAATAACTATAAGTAGAAAAATCTTTTTTGATTCCACCTTCATAGGCTTCAAAACTTAAACCCAACAACAAAGAAAAACCCCCTGCATAAAAAAAATGTTGGATCAATGCATGATTACTCAATGTCATTTTCTTTATTAGCCAATGGGCTATACACAATAATAAAATGGTGAGCAAAAGGTTTGCTACCAACTGACGAGTAAATAAAAAAACTAAGTTTGTTGTGATAATTATTAAAAAAGTTAGTCCGAGTATTCTAAAATTATTATTCGATTTAACCTCAAAAGAACTCGTGTCTTTGTATTTCAACAACCAATCTCCTGCGATGGTGCCTGGAATTAAAATGAATAAATATTTTAAGAAATAGAATTTATAAAAAGCCGCTGATGGAGTGAGTGTATAAACAAAATCATTCCAACTTTCAGGCGTTTTTGCACCCAAGAAAATAGCCATTACAAATGGCAAAATACCCAAACGCAATGCCATATTATTGATAGTAAACCACCAAGCCAATGTGCCAAACAATGCCATATTTGCCAAAACTATAATGATGATATCGCTATTGGTAATCTTAAAGCCTTCCCCATTATTCAAAGGCAAAAAAATCAACCCAGCTATACCAATTGCCAATGCAGTTGAATTAATAATCGATTCTATTTTTTTACTAAACAAAGCGCTAAACTTACTAAAGGCCAAGAACAGTAAAAGATAGCCGGCCAAAGACAACCAATATGTTCCATTGTTTGGTGTTGCAAGAATTCGATTCGATTTAAAATGTTCCAAAAACAATGCAAAGAAAGTCAATAAAAAAAATCGCCTGAACGCAGTATAAATTACTGCCTTGTGATCATTTGCAATGGCATATTTCTTTAATGCAATAGGAATGGCGGCTCCCATACAAAAAATAAAGAAAGGAAACACCAGATCTACCCAAGTTATACCTGGCAAATTAGGGTTAAACTGATGATTGGGTGGTGGCACTTGAGCATGAAACATCCAAGCAGGCATAGAAGGACCATACGCAATGCTTCCAGATAAAATCATGGTAAATATTGCATAACCACGCAAAGCATCCAAATTCAAGTATCTTTCTTTCATACAAATAAGTTTAAAAAAAAGCAGGCGAATATAAAAAATAACGCCTGCTTTTTGACCGCTTAAAAACGAATAACCAAACTATGAAAAACTATTTTACCAGCCTGGATTTTGAGGAAGTAGGTTCGGATTGTTATCTATCTCAGACTGAGGGATTGGCCAAAGCTTGTATTTAACATTGGTATTTACCCTTGTTTGATTTCTGAAAGCAATTCTACTGGTTAAACTAGTAGAATAATTGGGAACATTGTCTGCATCAAATGTTGGAGTAGCAGGCACTATTGTAGGAGCTACAGTTGGAGTAGCAGGATTAAACGCTGCACCAATTACTGGCATACTATTGGCTTTGCCATAAATATCCCATCTTCTCAAATCGAATAAACGCATTCCTTCGCCCGCAAATTCAGCAGCTCTTTCTCTGCGGATAATGGTACGCATTTGTGCTTGAGAACCTAAAGCAACTGCTGGTTGACCTGCTCTTGCACGTACTAAATTGATAGCAGTGGTTACTGTTGCATCAATCTGATTCAACTCAATTTTTGCTTCTGCATAGGTTTGTAAAATATCTGCATAACGCATTAAGATAAACCCAACTTTAGATTCAAAAGTATACTGTGTAGTATCATTGTATTTATTCCAAACATATCCAACTCCGCCAATACTACCAGTAGCACTTACCTGCCACTGAATACCTGCCGCTTGTGCACCTATCCAATCATTATTGGTTGTAACATTATCGTAAACTCCTGTAGTCCAGTTAAACTTTCTGCGTGTATTTGTATAGAATCCAAAAATGGTTCTCTCTCTTAAATTGTTATAAGGCATTGCAGCTGTTTTAGATGCAAAATGTACCATTGTATCTCCTGCCATATAAATGGTCCAAGCCAATCTACGATCTCTATTTAAACGAGGATTAGCTGGATCATACACTGCAGATGCATCTATTCTTAATCCATCTCTTCCTTCAAATTGATCAACCAATTGTTGAGAAGGGAAATGACTACTTTGCGAATTGGTTACTTGACGTGGCACACCCAAGATTGGTCCCCAGTTTTGTGGCTCATTTACATCCAATGGATAATTTTGAATAAACATAATTTCCCTAGCAGAATTTCCGTTTTGGCCTGCTAAAGAAAATAGATTCTGGTAACTAGGATTCAATCCATAATTACCGCCATCAATAACTGTTTTTGCTGCAGCGGCAGCCGTTGGATAATCTTTAATCAACATAGCCAATTTAGCTTTCAATCCCAAAGCCACCCCTTTATTTACACGACCTAGTGTTTGAACTGGGGCTGTTCCAGCTGCATCAAATGCTGCTGCTGCTTCATCTAAATCTTTGTATAAATCTGCAACAATGGTTGCTACTGGAGTACGTTTAGCAGAAAGTATTTCATCAACACCAGGCATTGTTCTATAGTAGGGAACATCTCCAAACCAACCCATTAAATGATAATAACCCCAAGCTCGTAAAACAACTGCTTCAGCTTTAATTCTATTAAATGTTGCAATAGGAACATTGGCTTTGCCATTTTCCATACCAGCAATTTGTTGATTGGCTCTTTGCACCAATCTGTAAGCTTGGTTCCAGCAAGTAGTTGGAACTGAATTATTAAACAAGAATGGTCCAGCATCACCCATTGCAATAAGATCTTCTGCATTACCACCACGCTTCATGGCAATATCGGTACTAGACTCTACAGCAAAAAGCAAAGGTGTATTATTTGGAAATACCCACATAGCTGATGCATAGGTACCAATTAGCCCTTGCTCCATTTCTGATTGATTGCTCAAAAAAGTGGATGATGAAGATGCATCAAGTGGTTTACGATCTAAAAATTTTTGACAACTGCTCAACGCCATCGTTGTAAATGAGAGCAGTATTATGATGTATTTTTTCATTATGATGATTTTAATATTTCAATTAAAAGGTTACATTAATTCCTGCAGTATAGGTGCGCATTAATGGATAGAATTCTGCATTGGCATTGTTGATCTCTGGATCAAACCCTTTCCAAGCTTTTGAGATAGTTAGTAAGTTAGACCCACTAACATAAATTCTTACTGCATTAATCTTTGCTTTATCCAGCCATTGTTTTTTTACTGTATAACCTAAATTAATATTCTTGATTCTAAAATAAGCAGCGCTTCTTAACCATTGTGAAGCCAGTAAGAAATTATTACCACCAGATCCAGAAGGCAATAATCTAGGGAAATCAGCATTCTGATTATCTGGTCTCCAATAATTCTTGTGTATTTCTAACAATGAAGCAGCAAAGTCTCCACTTGCAAAAGGAACAGCCCCCGTTCCACTTAAATAGTTATTGCGTTGACCTACTCCTTGTCCGAAAAGATTTAAATCGAAATTACCATAAGTTAAATTCAAATTAATGCTGTACTCATAACGAGGAAATGCATTTCCGATAAAAGTTCTATCATTGGCATCAATCCTATTATCACCATTGATATCTTTGTATTTTACATCACCAGGCTTAGGACCAACCGTTGCTGAAGTTGGGTTCCAAGGAATTCCAAATTGTACAGGAGATCCTTTAATATCGGTAGAATCGCTGAAATAACCAGCAGAGATATAACCAAAATAAGAACCCAGTGCTTGCCCTGGAGCAGTTCTAATTCCATCTCCAATAAACGGAGTGCCTTCTACAAGATTGGTAACTGTATTCTTTACATCAGAAATCATTGCAGTTACATCTACTCCTAATTTGCCGAATTTATTTTTGTAATTCAAGGTGAATTCCCATCCCTTGTTTTCCATATTACCGGCGTTAACAAATGGATTTGAAAGACCCCCTGCAGATTGAGGTAATGTTCTTTGCAATAACATGTTTTTCAAGGTCTTCACATAGTAATCAGCTGTTACTGTAAAATGCTTTGCAAATGAAAGGTCTAATCCAATATTCCATTGCTTAGAAGTTTCCCAACTTAAATCGGGGTTAGCAAATTGCAATAATGCAACACCCAAATTGGTTGTGTTGGCAAAATAAGCATTGGTTCCATTAAGATTGTTGCTGTAATTGGACTGTGCATAGAATGCATCATATGCATAGTTGTTACCAATATTCTGATTACCGTTTCCACCTGTAGATGCTCTTAACTTTCCAAACTCAATGAATTTTACATCTTGCATGAAACTTTCTTTAGAGAATATCCAGCCAGCCGAAACAGCTCCAAAATTACCCCATTGTTTGTCTCTAGCTTGAGAGAAACGAGAAGTTCCATCTCTTCTTCCATTCAATTCTACAAAATAGCGGTCTTTATAATTATAATTTAAACGGGCAAAGAAACCTGCTAATGCCAATTCAGATGCTCCTGCATTATTGTCTCTTACACCAGAACCTAAATTCAAATAAGGTTGATTTGGATTAATAAAACCAGTTCTAGATGCACCAAAAAATGAATTGGTAAATAACTCTGATTGACCTCCTACTAAAGCTTTGAAAGAATGATCTCCAATTCTTTTGCTATAAGTGGCTTGACCTAAATAAGTAGTATAAATGTTATTGGTATACGACTGAGACAAACTCGTAGTACCTGGCCATGTACTAATTAATGAATAGCTAGATGTAGCTAAATTAGGTTGATAGATTTCAGCATTAGACACAAATGTTTTTATAGTTGGGTTGGTGGCTTGACGACCCCAATAACCTTCAATTTCTAAACCATTGATTGGCTTAAAATTAAACCCAAATCTGGTTAATAGTGTATTTCCTGTATTAACACTATTGCCAGTTGCTTCAGCCATTGCAATTGGGTTTCTGTTATTTGATTGACCAGCAGTGCCATACATTCCTGGGCCATATTTACCTCCGCCAATGGCAGGTAATCCAATTGCCTGACGAATAATAAATTCGGCAGAACCTGTTGAAGGATTAACGATTCTATTGGTATTGTATCCAAAAACACCAATCAATGTTAATTTACTATTGATCTTAAATTCTGGATTCAAACGAATATCATATTTCTCAAAACTACTATTCTGAATTAACCCTTGCTGATTCATGTAAGTAAATGAACCAAACAAATTGACTTTATCTGTTGAAGTAGATAATTGAACGTTGTGGTTTTGCAACATACCATTATTGGTAAACACTTCATTAATCCAATCGGTATCAATAATATCTAAATTGTTTGCTGGCGTTGTTTTGTACCTATCAATCAATGTTTGAGGAAATACAACCGCCGCAGGATTACCAGTACGATTTTGTTCAGCCGTATTACTCAAAGTCATGTGGTCAATTGCGCTAACACGGTCTGGAAGAGCAGTAGCCACTTGTTTTGACACGAAAGCATTATAGCTCAATTTTAATCCTTTTTCAGCTGCTCTTTTTGTTTTCACTAAAACAACACCGCCCGAAGCTCGGTTACCATAGATTGCAGTAGAAGCAGCATCTTTTAATAATGTGATACTCTCAATGGCGTTAGGATCTATTTGATCCAATGCACCAACGGCCAATCCATCCACAATAATCAATGGAGCATTGCTACCAGAGATCGAACCCTGTCCGCGAATAACAATACTTGCACCATCAGCACCTGGTCTTCCAGATTGTTGTTGTACTGTTACCCCCGGAGCCAAACCTTGTAAAGCCTGACTGGTACTGGTTACTTGACGACGATTTAAAGTTGCATTGTTTAAAGTTACCAATGCGCCAGTTAAGCTAGCTTTTTTCTGAGCACCATAACCTACTACCACTACTTCACCCATATCTCCTACTGTAACTTGTAGAACAATATCTAGCGAAGGTCCTGTAACTTTTACTTCTTGTGAAGCAAAGCCAATTCCTGAGAATACAAGTGTTGCATCTTTGCTTGCAAGGATGCTATAATCTCCAGAAGCACTAGTTGCTGTTCCAACTTTGGTGCCTTTCACCAATACCGATATGCCATCTGCAGCATTTCCGGTACTGGCACTTGTAACTCTTCCCGCAACCCTAATTTGTTGCGCCACTGCACTACCAATTATCATTAGTAGTAAACAGCACGAGAGCAATAATTTTTTCATAAGCGATCGTTTTAGTTTGTTAGTATGTCTGTTTAAAAAATCCTTTGTGATCTACATCCATTGTTTCAAATGGATGGATTGTTTCATCCAGTAATTTAGCAAACTGGATTCTTGTTAATGCCTTACCATCCTTCCAATCTTTATCAATCTGTTGTTGTAGTTTTTCTTTGGTGATAGCATTGTTTTTTCCTTTCGAAAGAATGACAGACAATTGTAAAATGATACTTGTTGCATCATCTATCATTAATTGTTTATTTTTTATACTGAAAGGTTGTTTAAATATTGATTCGAGATCTTTTGCCAAACTGATTGTATTTACCAAAGAATCTGGATAAAAAAAAGTTTGGTTGGCCCAATTATGTGGCACACCCTTTCCTTTTAAAATATCTGTAGCTCCAATTCTTTGTGCTACCAAAAAGTCAGGATGCGTTAATGGAACATCAAAATAAGGCATTATGTATGCACCTGATTTTAATAAGCTAGATTGAATAGCTCTTACAGAAACCGATGCTGCATTTGTTGTTTGTTTTACTGAAAGCGCCGCCAAAGTACCTGCAGCTTGCCCAATTAATACTACAGAAGGTTGTAAACGAGTGGTTCCATTTACAACATTAGAAACACTAATGCCTTTTTCTGCAACAATTAATCCTTTGAAATTAGCTGGTATTAAAGCTCCTAGAGGAATATTAAATGAAGGGACCGGATAAAAATCCAAATGTTGAGGGGCGTTGGGATTTTTTCTGTGGTGATGATCAATTGGATAATCGCCTACAGCAATTCCGGTTCTATTAAGATGCAAATCGCCCCCAAACGGATCGGCAATATGTTTGATATTAAATCTTACTAAACCCTTAATTCGTCTTCCCTCTCTATAATAAGGAATCAATGGAAATCTGTCCTTCGTGGGAAATTCGTCGTCGGCAAAACCCAAATTTTTAAAGCCTAATTGATTTTGAATAAAATAGACAAAACGCAATGTTTGTTCTTTTGCTTTTACCAATTCTTTTTGCCTGGAAGCCTCATCCAATTCAACTACATTTAAGTAAATATCATTGCCATAACCCGGCCAATTAATCATGTATTTATTGTTGGGTAATTTTCCATACGCCAACATTTTTTTGCCATCAACATTGGGTGCTTTGCGCGTTTTATCTATGTAGTAGTCTGTACAAGCTCCATCAAACTCACGAGGATCATATCCGAATGGTTTTGCAATGGTGCAATCTTTACCTATTCCGTAATCTTTTAAAATAGCTGTGTAAGTGATATCTTGAATAATATCATTAGAAACTTCAACTCCAACATCTTCTCCTGAAATTATACTTGCTTCCATTCCGAGGTCATAAGGAACGCCTGCATTGGCAAATACATCTCCCAGTTCAGTTGCATCGATTACTTGCTTGGCATAAATAGCAATGGTTCGATTATTAGTTTTATTGCGAAATAATGCTCCGATGATGGTGTTGTTCTTTTTCATCACTTTCATAAACTGATGATTGAACATTACTTGTAATGTTGGAACGTCCGAAACCATTTTTTTAAAAATACTATCACCAATATGTGGTTCAAATTGAGTCATGCTTACCCAACCAGTTGCTACTTTAGCGGGCCCGCCATACACTTTGTACAATTGACTTCTGAATTCTCCAAATATGCCAGAAGGCATATTGTGATTGCCATCAAATGCAGATACTCCTGCTGCTGTAATCATTCCCCCAAGCCATGTAGTAGGCTCTGTAACAATTGTTTTTACACCCAGTCTTCCGGCTTGTAATCCTGCAGATACTCCACTAGCACCGCCTCCAATAACCAAAACATCTGTTTGCATTGTTTGGGCAAACAATGAACTAGCTGTTAATATTAACAGTATCGAAAAATGATATCGTAATTTATTAATCAATTATTTATAATGATTCTAATGTTTTCCAAACCTGAAACAAGGAGCGAGGAATATGAAAACATCCTTTCCATTTTCCTCCTTTCAAAGGCAACAACACCTCCCCTCTTCTATTTAAATATCCAAACCATTCCCCATATTCATTGTCTTTGAAATTATTCCATGTATAGTTGTGCACTTTTTCAAACCATTCAACACAACGAATATCATTGGTTAGCGCATACCCTTTAGCCAATGCTACCAAGGCTTCTACGTGTACCCACCATAATTTCTGATCCCATTCCAATTGTTGAGTTGGATGACCTTGCACATCTAAAAAATAAAAAATACCACCATGCTCTTTGTCCCATCCATATTGCAGGGTATCCAACATGATGTTATTTGCTTTTTTAATCAATGCAGTATCATTGAGCCTTTTTCCTAAATCCATGATAAACCACATGGCTTCTATGGTATGACCAGGATTGAGCAATCTCCCTTCAAAACAATCAGCAAAAGATCCGTCTTCGTAAACGTTTTCTAAAACCAATCCCAACTCAGGTTGATAAAAAACGCCCATTACTTCGTGAATTATTTCAGGTATGAATTCATTCACTCTTTTTTCTCCCAACAAATGTTCTAATTCCAATGATAGATTACAAAGTATCATAGGAAGACTAAAATTCTTCAGCTCTCTTGTACCAGGAAAATTTTTATTGTAATGCCCCTTGGTATTTTTTCTGCGAGCTAAAATATTTTCAAAGGTATCCAATGCAATTTTTTTATACTCATCAGAAGGCGATGCCTTATCCAATGCAGCAAAAGCCATGGTAGCAAAACAATCACTGAAAATATTATAAGGCTGAACCAAGGGTTTACCTTCAGCTGTTAATGAAAAATACCAATTGCCATTTTCATCTCTTCCATGCTTCATTAAAAATGCTGCACCATGTTTTGCAATATCCAACCATTCTTGTCTGCGCTCTATATTGTTGTACATATAGGCAAAACACCAAACTTGACGGCCCTGTAACCAAATAAATTTATCGGTATCGTATACTTTTCCAAATTGATCTAAACAAGTGAAAAAACCTCCGTTTTCTTTATCGATACTGTGATTCATCCAAAAAGGAAGAATTCCTTCCAATAATTCATTTTTATACTGATTCGCATAGCTTTTCATAGCTTGAATGGGGTCAGCAATGGCAGTAGATGGCAGCATGGATCCTTATTGAGTTTTTAAAGGATTTGTTAAAAACGAATACAATATCATAAATATTTTACAAACTAACTAATACTTTATAATATTTTTTATTTACTAAACAATTTTTAGCTCATTATTTTACGAATATGTTTAAATTGTAGCTTCAACCATTACCGATTCTAGCTGATGCCTAAACCTTATTTACTCCAAGATGTATTTAACGACGACAATTCTTCAGGCGTTGCTTTGAAAAATAAGGCACTTAAAAAGTTGATTTTCAACTTTTTAGACCAAACCGAATCAAGCTCCATAACCGAATTAAGCAAGGAATTGAATATTAGCGTTCCGAAAACCACCAGTTTGGTAAACGAGCTAATCGAAGAAGGATTGATCAGCGATTATGGAAAAATCGAATCAACTGGGGGAAGAAAAGCCAGTATGTATGGTTTGGTTGCAGATGCTTGTTATTTTCTAGGAGTAGATATCAAGAAGTATTATATCAATATAGGATTATTGAATTTTAAAAAGCAGTTGGTAACTCAAAAGAATAGAATACCCTACAAACTAGAAAACACGCAAGAATCGCTAAATCAGTTAATACAAATTATCCAAGGATTCATCAAAGAACTACCTATAAAAAAAGATAAAATATTAAGCATTGGCATTAATTTATCTGGAAGGATTAAAAATACAACAGGCTATAGTTTTAGTTTTTTTCATTTTCAAGAAGAGCCATTGTCGTCGGTAATTCAAGATAAAATTGGCATTAAAACATTTATTGAAAATGATTCTAGAGCGATGGCATTTGGTGAGTTTTGTTTTGGTGAAGTGAACACAGAAAAAAATGTATTGTTTGTAAACATCGACTACGGAATTGGTTTAGGTATATTAATCGATAGCGAAGTCTACTATGGCAAATCAGGATTTAGTGGCGAGTTTGGTCATATCCCTATTTTTGATAATGAAATTATTTGTCATTGTGGAAAAAAAGGTTGTTTAGAAACAGAGGCCTCTGGCACTGCAGTTATTAGAAAATTCAAAGAAAAAATAAAGCATGGCTCTACGTCATTGTTGATTAAGAAAAATAAAACAGTAGAAAGCATTAATTTAACAGACATCATTCAAGCTGCAAATAATGAAGATGTTTTATGCATAGAACTTTTAGCAGAAGTGGGAGAAAAATTAGGAAAGGGCTTGGCTGCATTGATTAATATTTTTAATCCAGAATTAATTATTCTAGGCGGAACCCTTTCAGAAACAGGCGATTTTTTAAGATTGCCTACTAGAAGCGCCATCAATAAATATTCTTTGAGTTTGGTGAATACCGACACCGAACTTAAATTGTCTAAACTGGGAGAGAAAGCAGGTATACTAGGTGCTTGCTTGATTGCCAGAAATAAAATATTAGCGGTGCGCTAAAACTTATTTCTTCTTGGCCCCTCTTTTAATTGGCTTACCATATTTTTTTTGCATTGCATCTTTCCTGCTAACCTTAACATTGGTTTTACTGTTTTTTGCAGATTTAGGATGAAATGCCGGACCCCGTTCATCTTTTTTGGGCGGTTTGATATACGGGATTTTCATGTATACTTTTGGAATCTCATCTTCAGTAAGTAACTCAGAAATTGGTAATCCATCTGGCAATACAAGTTCAGGTATTGAATATTTCATCAACAATTCAATAGCTTCTTTGAACGGAATTTCTTTTGTTGTTGTAAAAGTGATAGCAATTCCTTTTTTATCAAAACGGCCTGTTCTTCCAATACGATGTATATAATTTTCTGGAACATCTGGTGTATCAAAATTAATGACATGCGTTACTTCTGCTATATCTATACCCCTTGCAACAATATCCGTGGCTATGATAAATCGATATACCCCTTCTTTAAATTGTTTAACCGTATTGAATCGATGATTCTGTTCTTTGTTTGAATGAATTACCCCAGCAGCTCCAGCATAGTTGGGTTCTAAAACCTCATACAATTGATCAGCTAATTTTTTGGTAGCAGTAAATATCAATACTTTGGTCATCGTTGCATCTTCCGCCAATAAATATTGCAGCAAATTAACTTTGGTATAAAAGTTTGGTACTGAATAAAATGATTGTTCAATATTTTCTAAAGGGGTTCCTGTTGGTGCAGCTTCCACCCTTACCGGCGCATTAAAATACGTCTCCATCAATTCTTCTACTTCTTCTGTAATAGTTGCAGAGAACAATAAGTTTTGTCGTTTATCTGGCAATAAATCCATGATGTTTCTAAGCTGAGTGCGAAAACCCAAATTCAACATTTCATCTACTTCATCAATCACTAATTTTTTAATGAATTTAGTTTTAAGTGCACCATTCATGGCTAGATCGTAAAAACGACCTGGAGTGGCTACTACAATATCGGCGCCTTCTTCCAAATCCAAAGCCTGTGTATTGATGTTTACTCCTCCATATACACCTTTAACAATCAAGCTTAAATAAGGAGTCAATTTTTTTACCGCTTCTACAACCTGAACTACCAACTCTCTTGTTGGTACAACAATTAAAATCTGAGGATCCTTATTCTTGGTGAATTTCCATTGTTTAATACATGGTAATAAATAAGCGATGGTTTTTCCTGTACCCGTTTGAGCAATTCCACATACATCTTTACCAGACATCGCTATTGGAAATACTTTGTGTTGAATGGTGGTTGGTGTTGTAAAACCAAGATCATCTAAGGCTGAAAATAAAGCGGTATTGAGATTGAGGTCGTTGAAACTAATGCTCATAATGGGCGTAAAGATAGAATTAATTAAAGGATTTGCTCGATTCGCGAATATTGGCTTTTTTATTGATCGCTAAACCCAAAGATTCTCTTCGTTGCACTCCGCGTTCTTAGAAGATGGGAGATCTAGTACAAATAAAAATATTGCTAGGACCAATTCGACACATAAATTGAGTATCCGAGGGTATTTTAGCTTTAAAGCCCAGTTGTTATTAATGAACTTTTCAACTGTATCCCAGACGGAACAAAAAAAATTCAACATAGTTGAATTTTTTTGTAGCATCAAAGTACGCAGTGAACTGCGAAGTGATACTTTTTTGTATTTAAATCTACAATAGCCTAGTAGAATAAAGCTTGCTTATCCGGTGAATTTATTTTGCGTCAGAAAATTCGTTTATGTTGTCTACTAATTTAGTAAGGCCTGATCCATCAATATTACAACTGTAAATTGCATCTTGACTTGTTTGTATCATAGGGTTAAAATTTAATGTGAAAAAAAACTTTTTCCCATCTGGCGATACTTTTATTGATTCCTTCACTATTTCTGCAGTGGCTGGTACAGCAATTGTTATTTTAGTTTGATTTGATCCGTCAAATTTTGATGACCAAAACTCATTAGGCTTGTCGCCTGCTTTAGCAAAAACGAGCAAACCAGCATTTTGTGTACTTATTGTTCCATTACTGGTTACGGATAAACCTTGCCCAACAATAACGCCCCCAATAGTAGAATTTGTAGCAATTGGGAGTGCATTACTAGTATTGTTTTGTGCTGTAATCTCTTTATTGCAGCTAATGTTAAAAACTGTAATAGAGATGGAAAAAAAGGTTAAGATCAACGATCCTTTAAAGATATTTTTCATGTTAAATAATTTTTTTATATAACACTCCTAAATAAAATTTTGTTCATAAATTATTAAAAAAAATAATAAGTCATTGTTTTTCATAAAATGAAGGCATCCTTTAATATTTAAAACTATTAAAGAAAACAGAAAAAGGTATGGTATGAGGTATGTTTTGATATTAAAGAAAAACCCTCACACAACTAACTGATAATCAGCGTCATATGAGGGTCTGTGTCGGGAAGACAGGATTCGAACCTGCGACCCCCTGGTCCCAAACCAGGTGCGCTACCGGCCTGCGCTACTTCCCGAAACCTTTATTAAAACTATTTTAAGCTAAATTTTCCGCCGGAGAAAAATTCAATAAAAGTAGTTTCGCGGTGAGGGAGGGATTCGAACCCTCGGTACAGTTTAACCCGTACGGCAGTTTAGCAAACTACTGGTTTGAGCCGCTCACCCACCTCACCGTCCTTGCTCTTTTCAGAGAGGGCTGCAAAAATATGTTTCCGAAAGCTAACTGCCAAAAATTGATTGAAAAAAGCCCAAAATAAAACTCCCCAACTTCAAAGTTGAGGAGTCTTGTATGATTTTAAACGATTTTGAAAAATATTGAACCCAATTACATGGCGGCCAATTGTACTTTTTGTGTTAACTCCATTACATTCTCGCGGAAAATAGAATCAGTATCCATCAAATCTTTAACTGTTTGACAAGAATGAATAACAGTAGTATGATCTCTTCCTCCGAAATGCTCGCCAATCGTTTTTAAAGAATTTTTGGTGAACGCTTTTGCCAAATACATGGTGATTTGACGGGCCTGTACAATTTCTCTTTTTCTGGTTTTATGCAACAATTTTTCGTAAGGAACATCAAAATACTCACAAACCATTTTTTGAATCGCATCAATGGTAATTTCCTTGCTACTGGTTTTTACAAAATTGCGTAGTACTTTTTTGGCTAATTCAACATCTATTTCTTTTTTATTCAAAGAAGATTGAGCCAATAAAGAAATCAAAGCACCTTCTAATTCACGAACATTGGTGTTGATATTATAAGCAACATATTTAACCACTTCTTTTGGCATATCCAAGCCATCATTCTTCATTTTCTTTTCTAGAATCTCAATTCGAGTTTCGTAATCAGGAACTTGTAAATCTGCACTCAATCCCCAACGGAACCTGCTCAATAATCTTTCTTGCATTCCGTCTAAATCTTTTGGGGGTTTGTCGGAAGTTAATACCAATTGTTTACCGCTTTGGTGCAAGTGATTAAAGATGGCAAAAAATGCATCTTGACTTTTTTCTGCCCTGCTAAAAAACTGAACATCGTCAATAATCAATACATCAATCAACTGATAAAAATGAATAAAATCATTGATTGCATTATTTCTACTATGGTCTTGAAATTGATTGATAAATTTTTCGCTACTTACGTATAAAACCACTTTAGAAGGATGCAATTTTTTCACTTCATTTCCTATGCCTTGTGCCAAATGGGTTTTACCCAAACCAACTCCACCATAGATTACAAGCGGATTGAACGAGTTGGCTCCTGGTTTCTCTGCTACTGTTTTGCCTGCTCTTCTTGCCACTCTATTACAATCTCCTTCAATATAAGATTCAAAAGTATAGTTGTGATTTAACTGCGGATCAATCTGCATTTTTTTAAGCCCAGGAATAACAAAAGGATTTTTCACTGGGTTATCAATCACCAATGGAAAATTCATTTCATTGTTATTGAAAGATTTTGGACCACGTGCAGGAAGATCCATTGATCCGTTTCTATTATTGGTATTGCCACTATCCACCATGATGCGGTACTCCAATCTAGCATCTTTACTTAATTCTCTTTTTAAGGTTTTTGCTAGCAGCGTAACATAATGCTCTTCGAGGTACTCATAAAAGAATTGACTTGGCACTTGTATCATCAATACATTGCCTTTTAATTCAACGGGAGTAATCGGCTCAAACCATGTTTTAAAATGTTGCCACTCTACTATGTCTTTGATGATTTTTAAACAATTTGTCCAAACAATTTCAGCAGTCTTAGCCATATCAAAAAATGAGCAATTTTATTTAAATGAGTTATCTTTTTCGCTATTGTTCAAGGTATCCTATTTTTTCCACATGTTGAAAACTTTATGGAAAAAATTTAGGGATGCGAATATGTACAAATTTTGTTGAAAAAAAAATTTTTTTATTTGCTTGTATTTCTAGTAATAACTACAGTATGGGCTTTTGAAAGGTTTTTGCCATTTTTCCCTGAAAAAATATAATCCAATCGACCCAATTGAATACCCCCCCAACCTACTTGATTCACTAAAACATCGCCGCCTCGCTTATTGGTGTACTTTCTGGGCTGTTCAAAAAATCGATGGGTATGCCCTCCTATGATCAAATCTATGTCGTAACACTCTTTTGCCAATATTTCGTCGCTTACCTTGTTTTCTTCGTATTTATCTCCTAAATGCGACAAACAAATAATAAAATCGCATTTTTCTTGTTTTAAGCGTGCTGCATTAATATTGGCCAATTCAATTGGATTCTTGTAAATTGTTTTGCCATATAAATTTTCAGGAACCAATCCATCCAGTTCAATTCCAACACCTAATATGCCAATTTTTTGCCTCCCTTTTTGGATGGTTATATAAGGCTTATACTTAAACTCCATTGGAGTTCCAGTAAAATCATAATTACAAATAACTACTGGAAAATTGGCATGTTGTAATTGGTTGGCAAAATTCTCCAAGCCTGCATCAAAATCATGATTGCCCATAGTTACCGCATCATAACCCATTTTACTCATGGCTTTTATCTCTGGCTCTCCCTTGTATAAATTAAAATAGGGTGTTCCTTGAAAAATATCTCCTGCATCTAATAAGAGTACCTGCTCGGCCTGATTTCTAATTTGTTGAATTAATCCAGCCCTAGCCGCCACTCCACCCAATCCTTGGTTTCGGGATCCGTCCATGGGAAAGGGTTCAAGTCTGCTATGCACATCATTGGTGTGCAAAATTGACAATGGATACTGTGTTGGAATAGCAGCTGCTTCAGACAAGGGTGACGTTAAAATGGCTCCTGCGGTAAGTGCTGTGTTTTGTATAAAATTTCTTCTATTCATTGGATACAATTACTCTGTTTTCAATTGTTGGGTTGATGGGCCTTCCTGATTTTGTTAAATCTTTAATGTAATCAATCAAAGCATCCCTCAACAAATACCCTCTATTTTGAAATGGAATATTTTTTAGCATGGCTGCATTGCTACCTCCATTGGCCACATAATCTGTATTGGCTATCAAATAGAATTTTGTAGGATCGAGTGGATTGCCATTTATGGTAATATTGATTGCTTTTTTATGTTGAATTACGAAGCTGGAACCTGCTGAAATTGGCCAACCCCCATCTGCGGCTATCAATTGGAAAAATTGTTCTAATACCGCTCCCTTTACTTCTTGAACTACCAATAAATTATCAAAAGGCATCAACTCATACACATTACCTACGGTAATATTGCCTTTATTGATAGATGCCCTTATTCCACCCTGATTCATAAAAGCTATATCAATGGGCTGATTGTATTGTTTTGAAGCCATTTGCCGCATACAATCCGCCATAAAATTACCCAGTCCACTTTCAGGAAGTTTTTTAAAAAGGGTAGAATTGGCAAAACCAATAACAGTTCCCATGGTTTTATTTACATTTTGCCCATAAGGTTGAATTAAATTGGTCAATGCCGTATCTGTGGTGCTGTTATTTACAGGATATCCTTTATAGGTAAGGGATAAAGGCAAATTGGGCGTACTGCAACCCATTCCTAGACATAACGCAAAAAGCAATAATAATTGTTTAAACATATTCTTTATTTGCACTTGGAGTAAGGTACAATATTAATCATTTCAGTAGAGTAATTTAAAATAACTAAGCCAGAAATAACCCTACTTTTGCCAACTATAAAACATACACAACAATGAGTTACGAGATAACCGGAAAGCTAGTTGCCAAATTTGATATTGTTCAAAGAACCGAAACTTTTAAAACCAGGGAATTTGTAATTGAGAAAACAGATGATATTAATGGTAGAACCATTACCAACTATGTTAAATTTCAATGTGTTCAGGATAAAACTGCCATGCCCGACAGGTTTAATTTAAATGATGAAGTAAAAGTATTGTTCAATATCAAGGGAACTAAATGGAATAAAGACGGAAAAGACAATTACATCACTAACCTAGATGCCTGGAGAATGGAAACCCTTAAATTATCAGGCGAAGGAGATATACCACCATCATCTAATTACAACGATATTCCTCCTGCTTCGGAAGTAGTGGACGATTTACCCTTCTAGATTACTACTTCACAAATAGCCACTTTTTAGGATAAAACCCTAACGGTATGCAAAAAGAAATCACCCTAAAATTAAAGCCAGAAGAAGCTGCGGCTGATTCAATTATTCAAACCTATATTGCCAAAACC
>CANGTR010000044.1 GCA_947456855.1 Sphingobacteriia bacterium
CACCATTAAGCACTTTATCTACATAAGATTTTTGCTTACTAAAGTTGGCAGTGAAATCCCAGTTCCAATCTTTATCACGGTAAACATTTAAGTTTAAAGAAGCTTGAATTCCATTAGACTTTAAAGTCATAGAGTTGGTTAACTGGCGACCAATTCCAATACTTGGCGCAACATCTACACGATCAATTACATTTTCAGAAGTTCTATTCCAATAAGTAAAAGAAAGTCCACCATTACTAAACCAATTGCCCTTACCTAATTTAAATCCAAAATCTGTACCGATTTCTAATTCTTTCGCAACTTCTACCTGTAAATTAGGGTTAGCGTTAGCAATTGGAGTAGATAAACCTGTTTGATTTCCGATAGTTGCAGTAGTTAAGATAGGAAAACGATCGTAAGCACCTGGTTGAATTCCAGCCTCACCATAAGCAGCACGAACTTTCCATTCATTAATTACTTTACTGATACTTGCATTTTGCCAAAAATTAAAACTAGAAGGTCTTAAGTAGAAATCTCCACGAGGGAAAGTAAACGGTGTAGATCCTTGACCAAAAGCTGATGAGTAATCTGAACGTAAGCCAGCACTAATACCAGCAAGTTCACCCCAGTCAAAATGTTGGTTTACTAAAACACCATATGTTACAAACTGAGAGATCTGATCTCTAGCAATGCTATAAACAGCCATATTACTTGCTCTGTAAGGAGAAAAGTCTGGTGCATTTGAACCGTAGGTCCAATAATCTGTTGTTTTACTATTTCTGTAATCCCATCCAACTAAAGTGGTAGATTTCAAAGGAATATTTAATTTAAAATCTTTCTCAAAGTCGAACTTAATGTTTGCATTTGCAGTAAAGTTTTGGAAAGTACTTGTAAACACTCGCTCATTAATTTCACCAGACTCACTTCCTGTTGTAGGAGAAGCAAATGAAGTTCTTGGAGAATAAAACTCTGCCCAATACTGCCAGAATTCTGCACCTTCATTTCCAATTTGGTCTTTGATCTCATAACGAGAATTGTAAGTGCTTCTATTAATACCATATTTAGCATCTAACTCTACAAAACGGTTTAAACGATAGTTTAAATTAAAGTTTTGTATTAGATCAATTGTTTGATCGGAAACATTGGCATTCTCTACTACATAATTAAAATTATATCCATTTACACCAGTTGCATCACCAAAATATGGCGACATTTTTCCTTGAGCATCACGGTCTAAATAATTAGCAAATGGACGAGAGTTGTTGATTGCATACAACATATTTCTTCCAGAAGGATCCAATTGGGTATCATTGGTTCTAACCACTTGAGTGATAGAACGAAACTTTAATCCCTTAGCCAATTCAACGCCAATATTTGCAGTTAAATTGGTTCTTGCATAATCTCCATTATTTTTAAATACAGTTTCTTGACGTGAATCTGTTAATAAAAAAGAGAAGTCGGTCTTTTCTGTAGCACCGCTGATATTGATTGAATTATTAAAAGCCTTTGCTTTTTGAAAGAACATATCGTAGTGATTGTACCAAAGCAAATTCTTATTGTACGGTTGATTAGACTTACTTGATGGAGAAATTAAATTAAACACTGGATTGGTTAAGTATGATCCCGTAGTTTTATCAAAAGACAATGGAACACCACCTCCATCTACTACTTCACCAGCAGCATTTACTGCGAATGAATGTGTTTGTGATTTATTTACATTTCCAATATTGAGTAATTCATTAGTAACCATATTAGAAGATACATTGATACTCACTTTACCCATCTTTCCCTTTTTAGAAAATAATTGGATAACTCCATTTGCACCCTGAGCACCGTATAATGTACTAGCAGCAGGTCCTTGAACAACTTCTACTCTTTCAATTCCGTTTAGATCTAAATTTTCCAATCCTGTAGATGCAATTTGAATACCATCTAAAAGAATCATTGGAGCAGTAGATCCATTGATAGAGTTAATACCTCTTAAAAGAATCTGTGTAGGTGAACCAGGACTACCATTTGTAGTACTAATTTGAGCACCTGCAATTTTACCAACCAAAGCACTACCAATATCCACTGTTGGTACAGCAGGAATTTTATCAGCAGTAATTGCTTCAACAGCAATAGCTAATTTTTTCTTACTAGTAGCCACACCAACTCCTGTTACTACAACTTCACTTAATGCTTTAGTATCCGTAACAAGTTTAACCAATAAATTGCTTGATTTGGTGCTTACTTCTTGGTTTTCAAATCCAATTTCTGAAACAATTAAAGTTGCTCCAGTTTTTACTTTAATTGAAAAAGCACCATTTGCATCGGCACTAACTCCATTTTTTGTACCTTTTTCAAGTACAGAAGCTCCAGATAGAGCATTTCCTTTGTCGTCTACTACTTTTCCAGTAATAGTAGTTGTTTGAGCCAAACCAGTCGAAAGGACTAATAGAAAGGCACAAAAACTCATCAGCAGTTTTTTTCTCATGTAATTAATTTTAGGTAAATAGACCTTTTATCAGGTTAATTGACCGTCGAAGTAACTAAATAGCTGCGCTAAATGTTAACAGTTTATTAATTTTAAGGCTATTTTAAGTTTGAAAAATGAGCTTTTGTTAGTTTTTACGAATTGATCTGACCAGCTATAAACTTCTATAAATCAATGTGAGTAGGGATTTAAGCGATTTTATTTGATTTAAATGGAGGGCTTTAACATTATTCCATTTAGCTATAATTAATTAATGTTTAACCAATTACAAATCAACTATTTTGGCAAAAAAGACACATTGTTGGGTGAATTGGTATAAAAAATCGGCGAATATAAATAAGCAATAAATAAATAAAGGGGCATTTATTCATATTAAATATATATACAATATATAAACATCTAATAGCCCTTAAGATTTATGGAGATTATACCTGATTATTCTATAGTTTGAGTGATTTGCGCAAAAAAATAATTTTGAGATGTGGCCCATTATTGTAATTTAGTGGAAGAATTTAATGGGTTAGTAAGTAATGGGGCCAGCAGTAATGTTGGCCCTTTTGCTTTTAAGAAATACCTACTATTTTACACCTATGAGCAAAATTAAAACCGCCTTTTTCTGCAATAACTGTGGGTATGAAAGTACCAAATGGATTGGTAAATGTCCTTCATGTAATGAATGGAACAGTTTTACTCAAGAAGTAATTCAAAGTGGTGATGCAAAAGAAAAAACAACCTGGGAAGATTACCCCGACACAAAAAAAATCACCAAGACAGTTGCATTAAGTGATGTTACTGTTCAAGAAGAAAAAAGAATCGTAACAAAAGATCCTGAACTAAATCGAGTGCTTGGTGGCGGAATCGTTCCCGGAAGTTTAATTTTAGTTGCTGGTGAACCAGGTATTGGAAAAAGTACATTGTTTTTACAAAACGGTTTGCATATTAATCAACTTCGTGTTTTGTACATCAGTGGAGAAGAAAGTGAGCAACAAATTAAAATGCGTGCCGATCGATTAAAAATTTCCAACGATAATTTTTACTTGCTTACCGAAACAGACACCACCGTCATTTTTAAAGAAATCAAAAAACTAAAACCCCAATTAGTAATTGTAGATTCCATTCAAACCATTCAATCCAATTTAATTGATTCATCTGCCGGAACAGTTTCTCAAATCAGGGAATGTGCAGCAGCATTTCAACGTTTTGCAAAAGAAACCAATACGCCCGTTTTTTTAATTGGTCATATTACCAAAGATGGTGCCATTGCCGGACCAAAAATTTTGGAGCATATGGTGGATACTGTTTTGCAATTTGAAGGAGATCGACACTACGCATATAGAATTTTACGTACGCTTAAAAACAGATTTGGCAGCACATCCGAATTAGGCATTTATGAAATGACAGGAGAAGGCATGCGAATAGTTACGAATCCATCTGAAATTTTAATAGCTCAAAGAGAAGAGGTGCTTAGTGGAAGTGCTATTGCAGCTGCATTAGAGGGCATGAGGCCATTATTGATTGAAGTACAGGCATTGGTTACTACCAGTGTGTATGGAACACCCCAAAGAACAGTTACCGGATTTGATTTAAGACGCTTGCAATTGTTATTAGCAGTGCTAGAAAAAAGAGGGGGCTTTCAATTTGGTATGAAAGATGTTTTTGTAAATATTGCTGGGGGAATAAAAATTGAAGACCCATCAATTGATTTAGCAGTGATTTGTGCATTGCTTTCTTCCTATGAAGACAACCCACTTCCAAAAGCAGTTTGTTTTGCTGGTGAAGTTGGTTTAAATGGGGAAATCAGAGCAGTCAATAGAATTGAACAAAGAATTGCTGAAGCAGAAAAATTAGGATTCGAAAAAATCATTGTTTCTCGTTACAACAAAAAAAGTTTCGACCCAAAAAATTATTCCATTCAAGTAGTAGCACTTAGCAGAGTAGACGAAGTATACCAACAGTTGTTTTAATCCGTTAAAAAACATTTTATTTTTCGGTATTTACTATACAATGAAATGATGCTTTAATGAAATTTATGGATGATTGCATCAATCCAAAAAATCAATACTGCCATTCAACATTTATTGTATCCTCATTTTTGTAGTGGGTGCGGCGTAGATTTTATTAGTACAAAAGAATTTTTGTGTGCAAAATGTTGTAGTTCATTACCAGTTACCCAATTCAGTCATATTCCTTTCAATCCAATAGAAAAGATTTTTATTGGAAGAGTGCCGGTGCATGCTGCAGGATCAATCTATTATTTTACCAAATCAAGTTTATTGCAACACTTATTGGTGCAATTAAAATACAATAACAACAAAGAAGCTGGCTTTTTTTTAGGAAGACAATTGGGTATTTTATTAAAAGCAACTGATCGTTTTAATTCAATTGATTGCATCGTTCCGCTGCCACTTCACCCCAAAAAACAATACCAAAGAGGTTACAACCAAGTAGACCTGATTGGGGATGGAATGGCGGCTGTTTGGCCAAAAAAACTGTTAAAAGAGGCAGTTTCTAGAAAAATTTATACAAAAACCCAAACCCAAGAGAGCCGAATCAGCCGTTGGGAAAATATGGAAGGGGCGTTTGAAGTAAGGGAACCAAATTCCCTCAGAGATAAACATGTTCTATTAATAGATGATGTAATTACCACCGGGGCTTCTCTCGAAGCTTGTGGAACAGCTATTTTGGCTGTTCCGGGTACAAGATTGAGTATTGCTACGGTAGCTTATACCATATAAAATTTATACGTATGTTTGTAAACAAAATTACACGTGCAATGACTACTAAACTCACTTTAACAATAGATAAATCAGTAATTATTTCAGCCAAAAAATATGCCTCCATTAAAGGAAAAAGCTTGTCTAAAATGGTGGAAAATTACCTCAAAACGATGAGTTCAAGCATTGAAACCGAGTTACCGCTTTCACCCAAAGTGTCCAATTTAATGGGATCCATTCAATTACCTGACAGTTTTGACTATAAATCTGCATTGAGTAAATCAATTAGTAAAAAATACAAATAATGAAATCCGTTTTCATCGATACCAATGTAATTATTGACTTTTTAGCCAATAGAGCCCCATTCGCATTTTTTGCAGGCAAAATTTTTGATCTTGCTGAACAGAAAAAACTAACAATTTATATCTCTGCAGTATCTTATAATAACATTTATTACATTTTAAAACAGCGTCTAAACCATTCAGCTACCATTAAATTAATTGCTCAATTAAAAGATTTAACAATGGTTTCAACAATTGATCAATGGGTAATTCAAAAAGCGATAAACTCCAATTTTAAAGACTTTGAAGATGCTATTCAACATTTTTGTGCAACAAATGTTAAAGATGTGGGTTTAATCATTACTAGAGATACCAATGATTATACAAAAAGTGAACTCCCAGTAATGACCCCCGAAGAAGCTTATTCTTTTTTATCTATTTAATACTAACTTCATACTCCAAAAAATCATACAAATGAAACTTTTAACAGCCATCGCCTCCTTTATATTGATGAGTGCTTTCACATATCCTTCCAACCCTTCTATTCATGGTTTTAAAGTGAAATCAATCGAAGGTAAAACCATTGATTTCTCCAGCTTCAAAGGAAAGAAAATCTTGGTTGTTAACACCGCTTCTAAATGCGGTTATACTCCTCAATACGAAGCATTACAAAAAGTCTATGAGCAATACAAAGACAAATTGGTTATTGTAGGTTTCCCAGCCAATAATTTTGGTGGGCAAGAGCCAGGCAGCGATGCAGAAGTGCAAGAATTTTGTAAAGCCAGATTTGGGGTAACATTTCCTCTTGCCAGTAAAGTAAGTGTAAAAGGAGAAGATATGGCGCCAATATACAAATGGCTTACTTCAAAAGCAGAAAACGGCGTAATGGATGCTGATATCAAATGGAATTTTGGTAAATTTCTATTAGATGAAAACGGAAAACTGATTCAATACTTCCCAAGTAAAGTAACGCCAGACAGCGAAGAAATTTTAAAGTACCTTAAATAATACAATTAAGTACTTTCGTTTAAATTAAGAGAATGTACATGCATTCTCTTTTTTATTCATCGTACACATTTAAACATGTTGTTTTCAGAAGTTATAGGTCAATCAATTACTAAACAGCATCTTGCTGAGATAGTAGAACAAAATAGGCTAAGCCATGCATTGCTTTTTTTAGGAAAGGAAGGCGTTGGCGGATTGCCATTGGCACTTGCGTTTGCCCAATATATTGTAAGCCTACCACCCGATGCACCTTTGGTAGAAGACCTTTTTGGGGGAATGACTGCATTGGCTGCCTCAACTGGTTTTATTCATCCTGATCAAATTGACCAACAGCCTTCTTTTCAAAGAGCTGCTCAATTGATTCACCCCGATTTGCATTTTACTTATCCGGTAATTACCAAAAAACCCGGAGAGAAACCTACCAGTGCAGATTATATAGAAGAATGGAGGAGTTTTATTCAATCTCATCCGTATGGAAATGTGTACGACTGGTTACAAAGTATTGGGGCAGATAATAAACAGGGCAATATTACTGCAGAGGAATGCAATAGTATTATCCGTTCGCTCAATTTAAAAAGTTTTGAAAGTAAATACAAAGTTTTGTTGTTGTGGTTGCCAGAGTACCTAGGTAAAGAAGGCAATAAATTATTAAAACTAATTGAAGAGCCTCCTCCTAATACTTTATTTATTCTCGTAGCAGAAAACGAAGAACTGATACTTCCTACGATATTAAGCAGATGTCAATTGGTTAGAATTTCTTCTTTAGAAGACAAAGAAATTGAAGAGGCATTAATTGTAAGAGCCAAAGCGGCCCCTGAAATAGCCAAACAAATCAGTGTTATATGCGAAGGCAATTATAGAGAGGCGCTTCAATTATTGCAACATGCCGATGAAGATTGGCATAGTTTATTAAAAGAATGGTTAAATGCCATGCTCAAAAAAGGACCAGCTGCACAAGTGGTATTTGTAGAGGAAATAAGCAAACTGGGTCGAGAGAAACAAAAACAGTTTCTTCGTTATTTTAATCATTTATTAGAACAAAGCATCCGAATCAGGGTTTTGGGAGAAAATGGGGTAAACCAAAGCGAGAATGAGCTTGATTTTGCAAAAAGGCTTAATAAAATAGCTTCTGTAAGCCAACAAGAAGCCATTATTGAAGAATTAGACAAAGCTTCTTACTATATAGAACGAAATGCCAATGCAAAAATGCTTTTTCAGGCACTCACCATTAAACTATACCATATCATTCAGAACAAAACCCTAATTTTGAATGATTGAAGTTTTTAAAGTGATCGCATTTTAGAAGCTGAGATTAGGGGTAATGAACTGAAAAGATTGATTACTGTGTACCCCAAAATATTATTAACCTTCTTATTTGAAGATATGGGCTGTGGATCTTGTGGAACCGGAACTCCTAACGGTTGTAAAAGCAATGGAGGTTGTAGCACAGGTGGCTGCAACAGATTAAATGTACATGATTGGTTGATGAACTTGCCTTTTAGCGATCCTGAAAGCAATTGTAAAATTGTGGAAGTAAGTTTCAAACAAGGAAGTAGAAAAGAATTCTACCGCAATACTACATTGCAATATTTTGAAAAAGGCGATTATGTAACCCTCGAAGGGGTGAGTGGATATGATGTTGGCGAAGTAAGCCTTACTGGAGAATTGGTGCGCATCCAAATGAAGAAAAAAGGAGTTGAAGAATTCAGTCCAGAAATTAAAAAAATCTTACGCCGAAGCAACGATCGTGAAATCGAAAGTTTTCAAATTAGCAAGAGCAGAGAAAAAGAAATTCTTGCGCGCAGTCGTGCTATTTCTCGTTCCTTGAATTTGCAAATGAAATTAAGTGAGGTTGAAATTCAGGCTGATGGTAAAAAAGCTACTTTCTTTTATACTGCCGACGATCGAGTAGACTTTAGAGAACTCATTAAAATATTTGCAACCGACTTTAAATTTAAAGTAGAAATGCGGCAGATCGGTATTCGCCAAGAAGCTGCTAAAGTTGGTGGAATTGGAAGTTGTGGAAGAGAACTTTGTTGTAGTACCTGGTTGAATGAATTCAAAAGTGTAAACACAACTGCTGCACGTTATCAAAATTTATCGATCAATCAAACCAAGTTAAGTGGACAATGTGGTCGCTTAAAATGTTGTTTGAATTATGAGTTGGATACTTATTTAGATGCATTGCAACAATTTCCAGATTATGCAGACACATTGGATACTGCCATGGGAACTGCGCATTTAATTAAAAAAGATATTTTCAAAAACTTAATGTGGTATGTATTGCCAAACAACAATAAGCATTACCCATTAACCATTCAGCGCGTAAAAGAAATCAAAAAAATCAATCAGCAAGGTCAAAAAGTAGACGAACTGCAAGCCATTGAAATTGTAAATAGCAAACAGAAAGAAGCAGAACCAGCATTTGTAGAATTGGTTGGACAGATCAGTTTACAAACACTGGAAAAAAACGATCGCAAGAAAAGAGATCAGCAAAGAAACAGCGGGCAAGCTGGAAATAGAAATAACCGCGGAGAAGATCGTGGGCCACAACAAGGCCCTCGTGGACCTCAGCAAAACAGACCAGCGCAAGATCGTGGGCCACAACAAGGCCCTCGTGGACCTCAGCAAAATAGGCCGCCACAAAATCGAGGACCGCAACAAGGCCCTCGTGGACCTCAACAAAATAGGCCGCCACAAAATCGAGGACCGCAACAAGGCCCTAGACCACAGAACCCGCGTGGACCTGAACAAAATAGACCACCAGAAAATCCTTCCGAAGGATCACCTACAGCGCCAAAAAATGATTAATATAAAAAACGCCCCGATGAATCGGGGCGTTTTTATTTTCAACCAGCTCACAGCTGATATTTCTATAATTGATCCATTTCGTTTTTTACAAAATCCATCAATTGTTTGATATAAGCAGGGGTTAGATTAAATTCCAATCCTGCAGCTTTATATAATTCAGGCAAGGTTTTGGTTCCTCCCAAACTCAAAGCGTTCATATAATTTTGTAGCGCTACTTGTGGATTTTGTTTGTACTGCATCCACAGGCCAATGGCTCCAAGTTGTGCAATTCCATATTCGATATAATAAAAAGGCACTTCAAATAAATGCAATTGACGCTGCCAACCGATAGCTCTGAATTGATCTAAATCTTCATAATCAATTGCTGAGGTAGAAAATTCATTTAAAATATGCATCCATGCTGCAGTACGCTCTTCAATACTATGTTGCGGATGTTCATACACCCAATGTTGAAATTGATCGATGATAGCAATCCAAGGGAAAATGGTAATGGTTCTTTCTAGCTGATGCAATTTCGCTCTTTTTAAATCGGCTTCATTGTCAAAAAATGCACCCCAATGATTCATACTAAATAATTCCATGGCCATACTTGCTACTTCAGCAATCTCCATTGGATATTCTTTGAAAGCGCTTAATGGTAAGGGATGCGCTAAAAAAGAATGTACTGCATGACCTCCCTCATGTACCATCGTGGTAACATCACTCATTTGCCCTGCTGCATTCATAAAAATAAATGGGGCACCACTTTCAGCCAGAGGACAATTGTAACCTCCTGGTGCTTTTCCTTTTCTGCTTTCTAAATCGAAATGTTTTAGTTCATTCATTTTTCTCAAACAATCAGCAAAAAATGGATGTAGTTCTTCAAAACATTTTACTGATTTTTCATACAAATCATTTCCATCAGTAAATGGCTTCAAAGGGTTTGTTCCTGCTGGTTCGGCTTCGGTATCCCATGGTTTTAAACCATCTAATCCCAGCTGTTGTTTTTTATGTTGATAGATGTCATTTACCAATGGAATCACATGCAATTTCACTGCTTCATGAAATTGAAAACAATCATCTTTAGTATAATCAAACCTGCCCAGCTCTTTAAATTTATAATCGCGATAGTTATCAAAGCCTGCATTGATGGCAATTTGATGTCGCTTGGCTATTAAACTGCTGTACAAATCGTGCATGGCAGTTTCATCTTGCTTTCTACGCTCCTGAATTTTCAAGTAAACCTCTTTGCGTAATTCGCGGTCTGGGCTTTCTAAAAATTTTGCTGCTTGTTGCAAAGTATATTCTGTGCCATTTACTTCAACAGTCATTTTTCCTGCTATAGCACCATATTGCTGTTGCAACACACTTAGTTCAGCTTGAATAGGAATATTTTCTTCCCTAAATAAATCAATGCTTTTATGTACACTTCGCAAATAAGTATGATACAATGATTGATCAAGTTCTTTGGTGTATGGGCAATTTACTAATTTCTTATTGAGCAAATCAGCATAGGGCTGAAGTTTGGGTTGAATTTCCATACAGAAATAAGTAAAAGCTTCTTCCAAGCTTTTATCTGTTGTATCACATGTCATTTTAATTTGTCTCCAACAGGCATCTTCACTAACTACAGCTTCTAATTCACTCATATTTTTGAGCCATTGCTCTAAATCTGTCTTGCTGTTGATGGGCATATCCACCAATAATTGAAAATAAGGCGCTAATGCTTCCCAATTAGAAATTTCAAATTTTTGGGGTAAAAAGCTACGTTTAATCTTCTCTATTGCTGCATTTGGCATCTTTCATTGAAATTTAGGTTGCAAATTTAGTGGAACTGCGCGTTAAGATGGAAGAGGAATCTTATTTTTGCAGCCCCGTGGAAGATATCATACAATTATTACCAGATAATATAGCCAACCAGATTGCGGCAGGTGAAGTAATTCAAAGACCAGGCAGTGCGGTAAAGGAATTATTAGAGAACGCCGTTGATGCTGGAGCTACCATTATCAAGTTAATCATCAACGATGCAGGTAAAGCATTGGTGCAAGTAATTGACAATGGAAAGGGAATGACGGTAGCAGATGCAAGAATGGCTTTTGAAAGGCATGCTACTAGTAAAATCAGCAATATTGATGATTTATTCAGCATCAAAACCATGGGATTTAGGGGTGAGGCATTGGCTTCTATTGCGGCTGTTGCTCAAGTAGAACTCAAAACCAAAAGAGCCGATGACGAACTCGGTACTTATATAGAAATCGAAAACAGTAAAATTGTTAATCAAAGTTCTTGTGCTGCACCAAATGGAACGAGCATTAGCATGAAGAATCTTTTTTTTAATGTTCCTGCAAGAAGAAATTTTCTAAAAAGCAATGCCGCAGAAATGCGGCATATTGTAGAAGAGTTTGTAAGAATTGCCATTGCATTCCCCCATGTATTTTTCTCGCTAACAAGCAATGGCCAGGAGGTTTTTCATTTAGAAGCGGGTAATAGCAAACAAAGAATTGTACAAATTTTAGGCAATGGTTATAGTGCAAAACTGGTGCCGGTTTCAGAAGACACCGATTACATGAATATTGCTGGCTTTATTGGAAAGCCCGAAACAGCTCGTAAAACCAGGGGCGATCAGTATTTCTTTGTAAACAATCGATACATTAAAAGTGCTTATTTAAACCATGCAGTAAATGCTGCATTTGAAGGTATTATACCGAAAGATAGTTTTCCTAGTTATGTTTTGTATGTCGATTTAGATCCGTCACAAATTGATATCAATGTTCACCCAACCAAACAGGAAATAAAATTTGAAGACGAAAAAATTATATACGCGTTTGTGCAAGCTGCTATTAAACATGCACTAGCTCAGTTTAGCATTGCGCCATCTTTAGACTTTTCTTTAAACGCAGATATACAAGGATTAGATGCTGTTAGTAAACCATTTACCAACTACCAACAAAATGCTGCAGTATCTTCTAACCTTTATAAAACTTTCACTCAAAAAAACCAGGCACATTTTATTGAGCCCAATGAAAAAAGTGAGCTAAAGCATTGGAAAGAATTTTTTACCGATAGCAGTGCCATGTCAAAATCATCTGTTGTAAATGAAGCATTGTTTGCACCAGCTCCTAAATTGATTTCTAATACCATAGAATTAACCGATAAACCACTATTTCAATTACATCAAACTTATATTGTTGTAACAATTGCGCATGGATTTTTATTGGTTCATCAACAATTGGCACATGAGCGTATTCTATATGAAGGGTATAGTTCTGTAGTGCATAATCAACAAACCACCACTCAAAAAAGTTTATTCCCAGTTAGCTTAGAATTGGTGGGATCAGATGCAGTATTATTAACCGATTTATTGCCCGAATTACAAGCAATCGGATATCAAATTGAACCTTTTGGTCAAAATAGTTTTGTTATTCAAGGTACCCCTGCCGATGTAATTGCAGGTGATGAAAAACATGCAGTTGAAATGCTGATTGAACAATTTAAACATTTTAGCAGCGATGTGAAATACAGTAAAAGAGAAAAGCTCATTCGCTGTATGGCAAAACAACAATCTATTAAATCGGGTAAACAGCTAGATCAAAAAGAAATGACCCATTTAATCACTTCATTGTTTGCATGTTCTACGCCCAATATAAGCCCGAATGGTAGCCCTACTTATTTGGAATATAAAGAAGATTATTTACACAGCATGTTTGGAAAAGTATAACTAATAGTTGTCTATAATACTTGTTAGAAATTGTTCAATTGACTTACGAATAGTGCCAGCGGCTGTTTGATGCGCATTTACCAATACAGAAAAAATCAACTCTTTCCCTTTTTTGGTGGTAATGTATCCACTCAGGGCAACATGATTGCTCAATGTACCCGTTTTTGCATAAATTTTTCCTTCATACCCTTTATACAAACCAGCCAAAGTGCCTTCATTGGCACCCGGTAATATGGTACTTAAACGCTCCCACGAAAATGACTTTTTCATTTGAGTAAGCACCCAAACAAAATCTTGAGGTGTCATTAAATTATAGCGGCTTAATCCACTCCCATCTACCCATTTTGGCTTTTGAGGGATCCCTAGAAAATCTGATTTTAATAACGTATCAATGATTTTATTATCATCCATCCATCCAATTTTTTCATTGCCTACCATTAACAAAGTTTGCTCTGCGAAAAAATTATCGCTTTCATGCATCATTAATTTGAGCATAGAATCTGTGGGCTGTGAATAGTATTTTTTCCAACTAGCATTTTGATCATTAATGTCATTAGCAAAATGCAAAACCCTATTGAGTGTGTCTTCTAATAAATTGAGTGCAACATCTTCAAATAATTTTTTTGTAGTGAAAGGAATCTGGGTAGAACTAAATGTTCTAGTACTTTTTACAATTTCAAAATGATTTTCCGACTTATCTCGATTGATGGTAAACTTGCCATCCTCCATACTTGCAAAAATATTTAAAGAATCTTTGAAGGCTTTAGGAACTACATTTAACTGTTTCCCTTTTTTAGTAAACCAAACCAGATTGCTGTAAATAGGCATGGCTGATCTTTCGGGCATATAATTAGCGTCATAATCGTTCCATGCCCAACCATTTCCAAAAGGGGCTGTATTCCATTTTGGAGAAACAAAAGTTATAGTAGGTGCGTTTTCTTGTAAAAAATTAAACACCTTTTCTTGCTTAAAGTTGGGATGCAAAAATGTTGGATCTCCAGTAAAACGGACTGCAGTATTTTCTGTATTGGGCAAATATTCAAATGCCACCAAACTGTCTTTTAAATTCTTTAATGCTGCAAAGCAGGTAAACAATTTGGTATTACTAGCTGGCACAAAATACTTGGTGTCTTGATAACTATAGAGGTATTGATTTATACTAGGATCATAAACACTAATACCAACATGTGCAGGTGCAAAATCTGATTTATCCAAAATGGCTAATCTACTAATTGCTTCTAATCCGGTAGGAGCATTTACGATTGACTTCTTTTGAACCGAACAGGCACTGAAAAAAAACAATATCATTAAAAGTGCTAATGCATTATTCTGCTTCATAAATTACTATTAAAGACTGTAATTTACTACATTGAATAATTGAAAAATCAAATTCTTTCAGCAGCCCTCATCCAACGTTCGGGGATTTCATTATTACAAGCTGTAACATAATCACGATAACTACAAGCAACATATTTACCATCGTGCAATTGCATCCACCATCTACCGGTTCTTTTACTCTGCAAAAAAACGGTTTCTACTTCGGCAAAAGCCATGGTAAACTCATTGAAAGCAGTTCTGTTTTCAAGCTCGGCCTCTTGTTTGCCTTTTTGAATACCATCCATTACATACCACAACATATGTGCTTGTTGTTTAGCGGTAAGCTGGTGTAGATCTTGTTCTTCTATATATCCATATAAACCAATACTATTACAGTTCTTGCTCATCCCTGCATATTGCATTAATATACAAGCTTCTTCGCCATTAAAACCATTGGGGGTAATATGGTTTGCTGGGGCATGTGCATGTTGAATGGAAGCAATATCAAAACTAAATAACTCGCTATTGCGAATAGCTGGTTCCATTTCTTCAATCGATTCTTTCACTTTTCCAACACGATGACAATCAAACCCCAATTTGTCAATGGTTTCTAACATATGTGGATGCATGAAATAACTCTGAAACCCAATATGGGTATAATGCTTTAAATAATTGGGTATTCCAGTGAACAAATCCACTAAAAATTGATCGGCAGGCTCTATGCTTTCCATATCCAAATCAATCTTTGCATCTACAACAACGGCATCAATAATTTTACCCAATGAACCATAAGAAAGATATTGAGCAGTAGTGATATCATGCGAACCCCCAAGAATTAATACTTTTTTACCCATCTGGATTAATTCAGCAACTACCGTTTTTACAGCAGCATAACTATCTGCTACAGTTGCGCCAATTTTTACATTCCCCAAATCAGCAATGGTTACTTCAGTATGCCAGTAAAATAAAGAATAAAACTGAGCACGTATTTTATTGGGTGCATGATTAGACGTGAATTGCATTCCCATACCACGCATTTCTCCGCAACCAACAATTACTATATCTGCTGAAGAAATATCTGGCAATTCTTCTTCGTAAGCTAAAATATGTTTACCCAATTGCGTATCCTTGAAGCCTTCATCATTAGATAAGAATGCCATATTAACGGGCTCTAAAAAATCGAGTAAACTCTGTAAAGACATAGGATGATATTTGCACTTAGGATAACGAAACAGAAGCGTATTTATTGCATTTTTATAGTGAATTGGCTATCTAAGATGCAATATTGACAGCTTTTTTAAATGAATCAATTGAATTTTAATTGGATTGGTTTTTCATATAGATGAGAAAAGAAGAAGGTCTAACTAGAACGCCTGCGCATCCGAACGGCTGAATGCATGCTTATCTAGTTAGACCTTCTTTTGATATTCAATAATTGTAAATCAACTTAGTAAACTAAAAATGTGCGGATCAGATAAATACAATCTTACTCAGTATACTTATATCCCATACCGCGGACAGAATGGAAATAACGAGGGTTACGGCTGTCTGCTTCAAAGTATTTTCTAAAGTTTAAAATGAAATTGTCGATGGTTCTGGTAGTAGGATAAACATTATAGCCCCAAACTACTTGTAAGATTTTTTCTCGCGTTACCACTTCGTTTTTATTTTCTATCAGTAACTTCAACAACATGGCTTCTTTTTTACTCAATTCAATACTGGTTCCATTAGAGTCGATAGCTACCAATGCTTTAAAGTCTATTTTATTATTACCAAATTGGTAAATATCCCCAACCGATTCTTTAACTTGAATCTTTTTGTTTTTTGAAATCAATTTAGCAACACGCAGTAATAACTCTTCTAAATTAAATGGCTTGGTAAGATAATCATCTGCCCCTTTTTTTAATCCCAGTATTCTGTCGGCAGCTGCATTTTTTGCACTCAACATCAATATGGGCACTTCATTATTGTGTACTCTAATATTTTCTGTGATACTTATTCCATCAATATCAGGAAGCATAATATCCATAATAATTAAATCGAAATAAGCCGCCCCAATCTGCTGTAGAGCTTCCGATCCATCATAAGCAGATGTAACTTCATAACCCTCTAATTCTAAATTGAGTTTTAATGCTTCGTGCAAATTTTGCTCATCTTCTACCAATAAAATGGCTGGCCGATTATTACCCATATTATGCATTAAATTGAATATTAAAATTACTGCCACTAGGGTGATTATCCCCTACTGCAATTGACGCTCCATGCGCCTCCGCAATTTTTTTACACAAGTACAAACCCAAACCAGTTCCTTGAGCCCTTCTTGTATTCTCATCGCCAATTCTATAAAACTTTTTAAATACATTTTTCTTTTCTTCATCTTGTATTCCTATGCCTGCGTCTATTATTTCTAGTTTTACAGTTTTGGCTTTTTTTGATAAAACAACTTGAATTGCTTTATCCTTTGGAGAATACTTAATAGCGTTCTCCAATAAATTATTAATTAGCATTTGCAACAAAAACGAATCGCCATCTATCACTATATCTGCTTGAAGCTGCTCTTCGAAAAGCCTTGTTGGAAACCGATTTTTACATTCATCTACGCTGGTTTCTAGTAAGTCTGTTAAATTAAGGTGCTGTTTTGCAGTTGTATATTTACCTCCATCAAATTGAGCTGCAAATAAAATATTATTGCATAAGCTATTCAACCGATTGGCTTCTTGTAAGGTATTACTTATTAATTTTTGTTGTTTTAATTCATCGAGTTTATGCTTCTGTAAAGTTTCTAAATTTAATTGAGTAACCGCAATCGGCGTTTTTAATTCGTGGGTGATCGCCATCATAAAGTTTTGTTGTTGTACTGACGATTTTAATTGACGACGGGTAGCTCTAAAAACAAATATTGCTCCAATTAAAATCAACACTAAAAAAGTAACACCCTCACCTATATATTGCGTGGTTTTTCTTTTATTGGCACTTTGAATTTCATTGAATTTACTAAAATAAGCAGGGTCATCCTTTTTTAATTCACTCCATTTTATTTGTGTGATTAAATCATTTTGATTTTCTAATGCAATAAACCACCAAGCCAGTGCAGCTATCATGTAAAGCAATAGAAACCAATATACAAAACTTACTAAAATTAGTTTTTGTTGCCGAGGTTTGCTCATGGCTGTACTTTTTCAATTCTTATTCCAGCATTTAATACTGCTTGCAAGGGATCTTCGCGCATGATTTGCTGCAAGGTGAATGTATAATTTCCAAATTTTAATTTTTGAGGGCTTCTTGTAAGCCTAATTCGATGATCAAAAATATCGTCCATTCCTGTTCCCAACCATCCTTTTTTATTATCTGCTAACAAAAGATTTATTTGCTGAGATATTGCTGTATCATTTGGTGCAATGGTAGTTATATTGAGCCAACAATTATTATAGCGATAACTATCTTCATGTCGAATAATTGCATAAATCTGATACAATGAATTGGTATCGGTAATAGTGAAGGTGAAACTTGGTTTAATCTTGCTACTCCAACTATGTTCTTTGAAAAAAATATTTTTCTCGTAAATACCAATGGTATCACAACTTATTAAAAAAGAAATCAACAATAAGCATACGCAGAGTTTTTTCACGTAATGTATTTTAAACGAAGATAAAGAGAATCGCTAATTTTAAAGTACGTTTAATATTTGTTCTTTGGCTTTTTCCAACTCATCTTTCATCAATATCACTGCTTTTTGAATGGTAGAATCATAGGCTTTTGAACCAGTAGTATTGATTTCGCGTCCAAACTCTTGTAGTATAAAATTCAGTTTTTTGCCTTTTGCGGTTGCTGTTTCTGCTAAAATAGACCTGAAATAAGCACAATGATTGTTTAATCGAACTTGTTCTTCGCTGATATCTATTTTCTCAATATAAAAAATAAGTTCTTGCTCTAAACGATTGGGGTCATAGTTTTCCTTACCAACATTGTCTTCTAATACTTTTTTCAAGCCTTCCAGAATTTTAGTTCTTCTCAGTGGCTCCAACTCTGCAACAATCTTTTGTTGCGCTTCGATATTGGCTAATCTCAATAATAAATCGGCTTCAATTGATTTGCCCTCGTCTAAACGATGGGCATTTAATTGCTCAATTGCCGATTTGATAATTGCCGCTAATTTTATCCATTCTTCGTCCGTTAGCATTTCGGTGGAAGGGGTAATAACCTCAGGTAATTTAAGGATAGTGCTTAATATGTCTCCCTTTTCTAAGTTGAGCTCATCGGCTAGTGCTGCAACTGGCAAATAATATGCTTTTGCCAAGTCCGTATTAATGGTTACTGGCTTATTGGATCCATTTAATTTTAAATTGATATTACACTCAACGCTTCCTCGTTGTAATCCTTCACTTAATAAGTTTCTAACTTCAAATTCAAAAGGCTTAACAACAGATGGAATATTCAATCTTAAATCGAATTGTTTTCCATTGAGCGACCTGATTTCTACCAGAAAATTTTTGTCGCCTATAGCTTGTTCGGCCCTACCATAACCAGTCATTGAATGCAGCATAAATACCTATTTGCGTAAAAGTAATGGAACAAATGGAGAATCTGCTAAAAATCAATTCCTACCCATTTACGTTTGTTCTTTTCGTATTTCTCAAAATTAAATTTATACAATTTACCGGGTCGGTGCGAAACATCCTGTTCCATTTCATTAATATCTATCAATAAATCCATAGAAGCAAATTTTTTACGAAAATTTCTCCTGTCCAATTTTACCCCCAATATGGCTTCATATAAGTTTTGTAATTCCCGTAAAGAAAACTTATCTGGCAATAAATTAAAGCCTAAAGGATGCTCTTGTATTCTTTTTTGCAACCAATCATGACAATATTCCATGATTTCTCTATGATCAAAAGCAAAATCCTTGATGGTAGTATAATTGTACCAATCCAGTTCATGATCATGGATATTCAGCGAATGGTGTTGGATATTTAATAAAGAACAATAAGCAATAGTAACAACCCTTCCCCCAGGATGACGATTGGGTTTTCCAAAAACACGAACCTGGTCTAAAAAAACATTGGTCATCCCTGTTCGTTCTCTAAGAATTCGGTAAGCAGCAGCATCCAATTCTTCGTTATCCCTAACAAAATCACCCAATAAAGACAGCTTGTTCTCAAAAATTTTAAGATCACTCTTAATAAGGAGCACTTTGAGTTTGTTCTCCTCAAATCCAAAAATCACACAGTCTACCGTAAGAGGAACTTTGGGGTAAGAAAGCACCAATGGCACAGCATCTTGGATGAGCTGATGCGAAGCAGCCTCCTTATCCCGATTTTTAGTCATAATAGCAAGATTAGGTAGTGGGGGTAGCCCAACAATCGTTTAGCAATATACAAAGTTTAGGATTTATCTTTATCAACCGAAGTCATAAATATGTTTACACAGGAGCAAGAAAAAGAAATACAGGTATTCACTAAAAATTGGTTAACCAACCAAGGAAAAACAATTACAGAAAAAGACATCACGCTTCTTCGGAATACTTTACGTTTTCACGAATACCAATATTATGTTTTGAATAACCCCTTGGTTTCAGATTATGAATACGATCAATTATACAAGCAATTAATTGCACTCGAGAAAGCCAATCCATTGTTGATTGTTGCAGATTCTCCTACTCAAAGAGTAGGCAACAGTCTTAATCAGCAATTTGTTACAGTTCCGCATTTGGTTCCGATGTTGAGTTTAGACAATAGTTATAATGCAGAGGACTTAATTGATTTTGATAGAAAAGCCCGTGAATTGAGTGGCTTAACAGCAATAGAATATTGTGTAGAGCCTAAATTTGATGGTGCAAGTATTTCATTGATCTATGAAAATGATTTATTGGTTAAAGGTATAACCAGAGGAGATGGGGTTGCCGGAGATGATATTACACAGAATATCAAACAAATTAAATCTATACCCTTATCTGCACCATTTTCGTCTGTTGGAATTCAACAGATTGAAATCAGGGGAGAGATTATTTTACATAAAGTAGCTTTTGAAAAATACAATGAACAATTGATAGCACAGGGATTATCTCCTTTAGCCAATCCCAGAAATTCGGCAGCAGGAAGTTTACGCATGAAAGACCCCAAGGAAGTAGCGGCAAGAAATTTGGATGCATTTTTGTATCATGTTAGCTATGCATCAACTGGTCGGTACCCGAATGGGTCAGACCAGTTGAACCCGAATGGGTCAGACCAGTTGAATGCGAATGCGTCAGACCAGTTAAGCACACACTCTTCAACTTTAGACCTCTTATGGCAAATGGGGTTTCGATCACCGAAAGCAGAAAAAAAAGTTGTAATTGGTATTCAGGGTGTAATTGATTATTGCTTGTCATTTGAATCAAAAAGAGATCAGCTGGCCTATGAAA
>CANGTR010000045.1 GCA_947456855.1 Sphingobacteriia bacterium
ACTTCAGGATGATTTCGAAACCGTTTTCTAATATTCATAACGCTTATCTCTTAATTCGCATCTCTTATTTCTTATCTCTTATCTTTTATCTCTTATCTCCTATCTCTTATCTCTTATCTCTTATCTTTTATCTCTTATCTCCTATCTCTTAATTCTTAATGGGTTCTTGTAAAACATCAATAAAATCAGCACTTGCAGCTTCCATCTTGTTAGCAGTTTTATCAATTTGCGTACTCAAGTAATTATGCCCAACATAGGCAATCAATCCAATAATCAATCCAGTTGCAGATGTAATCATTTTAGTATAAATACCACCTGCAATGGTATTCAATGTATATTCTCCTGTAGAAGCAATTCCATAGAACAATTGAACCATTCCAATAATTGTTCCTAAAAACCCAAACATGGGAGCTATTCCTGCGATTAATGATAAAATGGAAAGATTTTTTTCCATTTTATACATTTCTAATTTCCCAACATTTTCCATGCTCTTTTCAATGGCATCAATTGGTTTTCCAATTCTTTGAATACCCTTATCAATCATTTTTGCAACAGGATTCTCGGTGTTCTTAGTTACACTCCTAGCGGCTTGTATATTGCCATTTAAAATATGATCACGCACAATATTCATGAAATTAGCATCAATGGCAGCAGCTTTTTTAATGGCGATTACTCTTTCTATAAAAACGAAAATGGCGGCAATCAATAGCATATAAAGTGGATACATAATCCAACCGCCTTTGTCGAGCAAAGTCAACAAAGAAATTTTTTCAGTTGCCACTACAACATTGGTAGCTGCTTTTTGAAGTGTATCAGTTTGAAGTAGATAAAACATGGCACCAAGATAAAGAACAAATTGTTAATCCATTGCAAAAGAAACTTATTTTAGCTGCGCTTCTTTCAATTATTCAGCAGCTTGGCTCATTCCCATTGCCACTTCAGTCTTAAACAAATACAAGTAACCTCCAATAAGCTAAAACTGTAGTTCTAAAAGTTTATTAAGAACGTTCTTCCCAAACACTTGCCAACTGCACCAAAGCTTCTACTGCCAATTGCATGTCTTCTACACCAATCCACTCCTGTTTGCTGTGTATTGCTTGCATACCAGTAAAAATATTAGGACATGGCAATCCCATAAAACTCAACTTACTGCCATCGGTTCCACCCCGAATGGGTTCCTTAATAAATGGCAATCCCATTCGTTTATAGGCTTCTTCGGCATAAGAAACTGTAAATGGAAATTGATCCAATATTTCCTTCATATTTCTATATTGTTCTATTACCTTAAACGTATAACTCGCCCCCTTGTATTTTGCAATTACCTGTTCTACAATATTTTGCAAAACAGATTCATGACTTTTCAATTTACTTGTTTCAAAATCTCTGATTAAAAAATCGATAGAAGCTTTTTCAGCCAATCCCTCTATTCTCAAAGGATGAATAAACCCTTGTCTACCTTCGGTGGATTCGGGTGATAAGCTTTCTTTTGGTAATTCATCAACAATTTCACCAGCAATTTTTATTGCATTGACCATTTTGTTTTTTGCATCACCTGGGTGAGCAATAATTCCTTCAATGTTAATTGTAACGCCATCTGCACTAAAAGTTTCTTCCTCAAAACTCCCTGCTTTTCCTCCATCCAAAGTATATCCGAAATCGGCTCCTAATTTTGCTAAGTCTAGCTTAACAGTTCCTTCTCCTATTTCTTCATCAGGGGTGAAGAGTATTTTAATTGTACCATGCAATATCTCAGGATGAAGCATTAAATATTGAGCAAAGTCCATGATTATTGCAACACCAGCTTTATCGTCTGCTCCCAGCAAAGTATTTCCGCTTGCGGTGATGATGTCTTTACCAATATGATTTTTTAAATAGGGATATTTTTCTACAGAAATAATTTGGGTTTCATCATCAGGCAACACAATTGGAAGCCCATTGTAGTTAGCATGCAGCAATGGTTTTACATTGGTTCCACTGCAATCAGGAGCTGTATCAAGATGACTACAAAAACATATGACCGGTATTTTTTTTGAACTTGTTGCTGGGATAGTTGCATATACATAGCCAAATTCATCTGTTGTGGCATCATTAATTCCAATTGCTTTTAATTCTGAAACCAATAAATTAGAAAGATCTTTTTGTTTTGAAGTACTTGGATGGAGCTTTGAGCTAGGATCGCTTTGTGTATCTATTTGAACATATCGCATCAACCTTTCTGCAACAGAATAATGGTGGTTTAATAACATCTTTTTTTTCACAAGATAATATTTGTGTATGATCTGCACCAACAGAAAACTCCTTTTCATTGGCCAAAAAAAATGGGATTTATGAGGGAAACTCCAACATAAACCCCATTGCTATGTAAAAGAAAAAAATTAAGCTGTAATAATCAAAGATTTTGGCTCTATTGCTACCAATTCTAAATCGAATACCAATTCTTCTCCAGCCAAAGGATGATTGGCATCTAGCACTACTATTTCATCTTTCAATTCTACAATTACAACAGGAAAATTTTGACCTGAACCATTGCTCATATTTAACTGCATTCCTACTTCAGGAACCATATCTGCAGGGAAACGATCTTTAGGAAACTCCATGATCATTTCTTCTTGCTTAGGTCCATATGCCTGATCTGCAGGAATATTAATTGTTTTCTTTTCACCAATAATCATTCCAGTAACGCCATCATCAAATCCGGCAATTACCATTCCACCACCTATTTCAAATTCAAGTGGCTCTCTTCCTTCAGAAGAATCAAATGTGTTTCCATTGGTTAATTTACCATGATAATGTACTTTTACTTTATCACCTTTTTTAGCTGCTTGCATAATATTTGTGTTTACAGCCAACTGAATGTTGGCCTAAAGCGACAAATGTACAATCCCTGAAGTAAAATTGGTTGAAATTTTAGCTAACTTTCCTCTAATTATTAGAAATATGAAAAAAATATTCACTATTTGTTTAATCTTGGCCCTCGAATCAACTAACATTGGGCAATTAGCAGCTCAGTCTATCTTACCTGCTGCATATAGAACACAGACTTATCTGCCTTTATTAAAAGGAAAGCGAGTAGGTATTTTTGCCAACCATACTGCAACGATTGGAAAAACGCATTTAGTAGATAGTTTGCAAAAATTAGGGGTAAACATTACCATAGCATTTGGACCAGAACATGGATTTAGAGGAACAGCTGATGCTGGGGAAAAAATTGATAATTATACCGATGCTGCCACTGGCATTCCTGTTATATCATTATACGGAAAAAAAAGAAGACCTTCTGCAGAAGATTTAGCCAATGTAGATGTACTGCTTTTTGACATACAAGATGTGGGTGTTCGCTATTACACATTTATATCTTCTTTACAAGAATATATGGAAGCAGCTTTTGAAAACAAAAAACCATTGATGATTTTGGACAGACCAAATCCGAATGGATTTTATGTTGATGGACCAGTTTTAGATACTGCTTATAAAAGTTTTGTTGGCATGCAACCCATTCCAGTAGTTTATGGAATGACCATTGGCGAGTACGCAATGATGATTGCTGGTGAAAGATGGTTAAACGCAAAAGCCAATTTGCAGCATGATTATTATAAAACAGCTTCTAATTCTAAAGATACCAGCTTTCACTTCTTAGTGATCAAATGTGCAAATTATACGCATGAAAGCAAATATGTTTTACCAATTAAGCCTTCTCCAAATTTACCCGATATGTCTTCGATTTATTGGTATGGGAGCACCTGCTATTTTGAAGGAACTGCATTAAGTGAAGGAAGAGGAACAGATCATCCATTCAGTATTTTTGGGCATCCTACTTTACCCAAAAACCTCTATGCATTTACACCAACAAGTAGAGATGGGGCAAAAGAACCCAAATTAAAAAATCAACTGAGTTATGGTTGGAATATTTATGGCGAAGGAAGGGAAGTATTAAAAAAGTTAAACAATCAAATAAATATTGACTTTTTGGTAAATGCTTATCAACTCTTTCCTCAAAAAGACAGCTTTTTTCTTCGACCCAAAAGCGGCAAACCCACTGATTATTTTTTTAATAAATTAGCCGGAAACAATGATTTAAGAGAGCAACTAATTGCTGGAAAAACCGCAGAAGAAATTAAATTAAGTTGGCAACCTGCACTCAATCGCTTTAAAGCGATTCGGAAAAAGTATTTACTGTACAAAGACTTTTAGCCGCTCGATTTGGCTAAGGTTATACATTTGTGCTAAAGTAGCAAGAATCATATGAAGGATATTAGGATTGTTTTTATGGGCACGCCAGACTTTGCAGTTGCATCATTGGATGCCCTTGTGAAAACAGGTTTTAATGTGGTAGCTGTAGTAACGGCACCAGACAAACCTGCTGGGAGAGGCATGAAACTAAACCAAAGTGCGGTAAAAAAATATGCCCTTGACAATAATTTACATATTCTTCAACCAGAGAAATTAAAGAACCCCGAATTCATTACATCATTAAAATCATTGAATGCTGATTTGCAAATTGTAGTGGCATTTAGAATGTTGCCTGAAATTGTTTGGAGCATGCCACCGATGGGCACCATTAATGTACATGGTTCATTATTGCCAAATTATAGAGGGGCTGCTCCTATTAATTGGGCAGTTATTAATGGAGAAAAAGAAACAGGGGTTACTACTTTTAAACTCAAACACGAAATTGATACTGGAGATATTTTATTACAAGACCAAATGCTGATTGGAGAAAATGAATCTGCTACAGAAATACATGATCGAATGAAAACGATTGGGGCCAATTTATTGGTTAAAACAATTCGAGGTCTTTTGGAAGATTCTATTGTGGAACAACCTCAACAAATTGATCAATCTGTTCCAAAGCATGCTCCAAAAATCTTTACAAAGGACTGTGAAATCAATTGGAACAACACTGTATCAAGTATTCACAATCAAATCAGGGGTTTATCTATTTTTCCAGGTGCAATAACCCGTTTAGATGAGAAAATAGTAAAAGTGTACAAGAGCCAAAAGGAATTGACCCATCATAATCAAGCAACTGGTTCTATTGAAAGTGACGGAAAAACCTTTCTAAAATTTGCGTGCATTGATGGTTTCATTCACATTACAGATCTTCAAATGGAAGGAAAAAAAAGGATGTTGGTTGCAGATTTTTTAAGAGGATACAGATTAACTACTTCATAGAAGTGTTATTGAATAGCTTTTTCCAATTCTTCTAAACCAACTATTCCTTGCTTACGCCAAGTTTCTTTGCCGTTTTTAAAAACAATGAATGTAGGCAATGCTTTAAATGACAAATACTTCATCACGGAAAGATCATTTCCACCATCTACCTTTATCAAGCTGAATTGATCGCCAAGATTTTTTTGCAATTGCGCTAATACTGGTTCCATTTTTTTACATGGAGGACACCATTCTGCTCCAATATCTACTAAAGCAATTGAGGCTCCATTTACCATAGACTGAAAAGCAGCTAGAGACAATTCGGCTTTTAAGGAAGCTGCTTCAAATGGTTTACCCTCAACTTTCCAAGCCGACATTCCTCCTGACATATTGTATACTTCTTTAAAACCCTTTGCTGCCATTGCTTTCATGGCTTGTTCGCTCCTAACTCCAGATGCACAATATATCAATGTTGGAATATTTTTGTTTAAATATTGAATCCTATCTTCAAATTGAGCTTTATCTAACCAGTCTGCTTGCAATACATTTTTTAGATGCCCGGATTGATACTCTTCTGCAGTTCTTACATCCAATACTTGAATATTCGGCAAGCTCAATTTCTGTTGAAATGCGGATGTACTTAATACCCCCGTTTGACTATTGCTCTCATTAGTAGAACAAGCCATGACTAAAATGGAAAAGGATAAAATGATTAATGCTCTCATTGATTGTGTTATTTATACTTACAAAAAAACAGATTCTGTTATACCCAATGCTCAAGCAGTTGGATTGGTCATAAACAATTTCTTATTGCTTAACCAATTTAATTTACAAAGCTAGTCTTTTAATATTCGCCATTCAGCAGGATAATAATTATTAATCCGATTGGGCAATACTTTTATCCATCCTACATATAGATCAAGATATTTTACCAAACACCAGCCTTTGGGTGCATCTAGGCTTAATTCCTTTCTTCGAATATATTGCAAAGCTTGTTCTTTTGTAAGATCTATTTGAAGAAATTGGGATTTATTGAAGGTTGAAACAGCCAACTCATGGGATGGTATAATATCTTTCCCTTTAATGGTTCCGATTTCTACTCCAGCTTTCTTTATATACAATGCAGCTGCTATTTGTTGTAAAGTTGTAAACCATTCTTCTGCTATAATACGTATTGCCTCATTTTGTTTAAAAAAAGTATATGCATTGGGTGCCGAAAAGAATTGATCCATTTGGGTTAACTCAAGTTTATTGGGCTTGATTAATTTTATTTCATTGAGCTTTGAAAATGAAGTTTGCCCTCGCTTTTTAAAAGCTGCAATAAAAAATCCTTCCCCCCTAATTTGATCAGGGTAAAACCTGTATCCAAACCCATTTTCATTAACCGAGCTTACTTCAACGATATTCCAGTTTTCATTTAAATCAATCTTCAATGAAACCATGTCCATCTCAGTTATTAGCCAATCTACAATCTGCTCATTTTCCGATTTTGAATAAGAGCAGGTAGAATACACCAATATCCCCTCCTCTTTTAAGGAAGGTAAAATGGAGGTCAATATTCTTTCTTGCCGCTGACTGCAATGTGCTACATTGGCTAAGCTCCACTCTTCAATTGCGAAAGGATCTTTCCTGAAAAGTCCACTACCACTGCAAGGAGCGTCAACCACAATTACATCAAAAAAGCCTTTTAATTGTTTAAAATGATCAGGGTCGTTATTGGTTACCACAATATTCGGGTGCCCCCATTTAATACAATTTTCTACTAAAACAGATGCACGGGATTTAATAACTTCATTGGCAATTACCAGCCCATCCATAAAATAACTCGCCAACAAAGTAGATTTTCCACCAGGTGCAGCACAAAGATCCAATACTTTTTTAGCACTCGTATTTGTACCAATCAATTGTTCCATCACCTGCCATAGAAACATACTGCTTGCTTCTTGAACATAATAAGCTCCTGCATGAAATGTTGGATCTAATGTAAATGATGGTCTTTCTTTTAAATAATAAGCATCCTTACACCAAGGAATGGCTCCATCATATAATTCTTGTTGCGCATTGCTGTATTTTAAAGGATTTAACCGAACAGATGTTACTTGCTCGCCTGATGCATGAACTTTTTCAAAGGAAGATTGATTGAATCCTTTAATTCCTACTAATGATTCTAGAAAAGAGACTGGTAAACTCACCTTATAACAATGCTTTACAATTCATGCGTAAAAAAATCAAACGCAATGTAAATTACTAAAACCAAGTACATAAAAAATACTTATTTTCTTCAAAACTTGCATTCTAAAAATCAAATTCATGCAAATAAAGATAGATTTACTATTTTTATCATAAATAAATGAATCATGAAAAAAATTTATTCGCGTTTAATTATTACACTGGTATTTATAATTAGTACTTCAGCCATTGTTAATGGACAAGCAGCACTATTAGTACTTATATTCGGCGACAAGATTGCTACTGAAAAATTTCATTTAAGTATAGATGCCGGCATAAATATATCATCTATGCCTGGCTTAAAAACTGGAAAATCCAATACAGGCTTATATTTTGGACTAGGCACATTCATCAAAATCAATGATAAGTGGGCACTTACTCCAGAATTCAAGCCAATTTCTACAAGGGGTGCCAAGTCTGTTTTGCCATTGCGCGACTATTCTGCAGCGTTAACCAATATCAATTATGACTTTGTATTGAACTACATCGATGTTCCTGTTATAGCACAATATAAATTAAATAAAAAGGTATTTATTGGGGCAGGTCCTCAATTGAGCTTTTTAACTTCAGCTAAACAAGTTTCAACGGGAACAATTCCTTTAGGAAGCAAAGTAGATATTGAAGAAAAAATGAATGAAAATTTTAAACCGGTATATTTTTCAGTTCCTTTAGAAATTGGATACAGCTTATCGGATTTTAGAAAAGGCAAAGGGATGGATATCAAATTCAGGTATAATATTGGGGCCAGTGAAATGATCAATGCAAATAAATATGGATCAACCACAGGCACTACCTTTCAATTATTTCTTTCCTTTCCATTTGTAAAATAAACCAATTTTATAAGCAGAGAAATTAGTAGCGAATTACAAAATGCTGCTTGGCTATTTTTTCTTTACGAAAAAACACCAATCCAATATAAAACAAATCAACGGTAAGGGTTACAGCCTGATGGTTTTGAACATAGGCCCAGGCATCTTCCATTTCTTTACTCCAATGAATATCATCTAAAACGATCACAGCATATTCATCGGTCTTTGAGAGTACTTGCTCAAAATACCTTACAGTGGGCTCGTATCGGTGATTGCCATCGAGAAATACAAAATCAACTTTTGCTAATTTTTCCAAAGTAATTGCCAATGTTTGATCAAAATTACCTGTAACAATTTCAATATTATTAATGGCCAATTGTTGAAAGTTTTCCAATGCAATGGCTGCAACTTCGGTTGATCCTTCCATGGTAATCACTTGACTACTTGCATTAGCAGTTGCTAAATAAGCAGTTGTAATACCCAAAGAAGTACCCAATTCTAAAACATGAGAAGGCGAAAAATAATGGACCAACTTAAAGAGTAATTGGCTATACTTTTTAGGCTTCAATGAAGAATGGGCAATTTTTTGAATAGTTCGAATAGGCAATTTATTTACCCTAGAACCTGCCCCAAAGTCTTCTACAGCAATACTTCTATTGTTTTTTAATAAATCAACCCTTACCCCCTCAATTTTTTCGAATGAATAAAATTGGCGCCCATCATTCATCACATGTTGAATTAAATCAAATACAAAAGGAGAATGAACGCCATGTCCTTTTCCATTATCTGCTTTTACGTAATAGCGGATATATTTTAATGCCAATTGAAAAGGTGTATACATCAAAGATTAACTTTTTGTGAAGGTAATTTTCCGAAAAACCAAAGTACTGCATAAGTTGAAGCAAACATACTTATGCAAAAAAATAGTTTAAGCATTAGTTCTAGAAGATTCCAATAATTAGGTGTAAAATTCCAAATGGTATAAAAGCAAATAACAATTGTAAACAAGCTATTTTTTCTAATGCTGGGTATTAAAAAGAGCGAAGGCAAAAAAACCATCCCTGCAATTCTAAGTAGGGGTTCTACATAAAAAGTATTGGAATAATTGCTTAATTCACCAGTACTGATGATTGGCCTAAAAAATTGCACCAACCCTATTAAAATTCTTACCAAATACATTCCATAGAAGAACAACATCAAATTCAATGTGGCCAATACATTATACAAACATTGATTTTTAAAAGAACCAAATAGATTGATTGCCACTATTGAGATCTGTATAATGAAATAAAGTAGTGGGAATACATCCATGAAAATTACCCTTTTTTATGCCAAATTTGAAATCGATATGGATACGCATGTTTAGCATCAGAAGGATGAGCATTGTCTTCTATAAGCGTCCAATTACCTTCATTTAATACTGGGAAAAATGTGTCCCCTTCGATTTCAGCTTGAACCCTAGTTAGATAAACCTTATCAGCCATTGCTAAAGCAGCCTTGTAAATTTCTCCTCCACCAATAATAAACACTTCTCTATAGTCATTATTCTGTGCTATTTCCAAAGCCTTATTCAAACTGTCTACTTTTAAAGCGCCCGCTGATTCCCAATCTTGTTGTCTGGTAATAACTATATTTAACCTACCATTGAGTGGCTTCCCAGACATTGAATCAAAAGTTTTTCTTCCCATGATAATGGGCATTGCCCAGGTAACATTTTTAAAATGCTTCATATCATTGGGCAATTTCCATAACAGGTCATTGTTCTTTCCAATTGCATTATTTAAAGAAGCAGCAACTATAATTGAGATGGTCATTGTTAAAAATTAAGATTCAGCAAAATTCAAGTTCTAATGAAAAAAATTAAACCGCAACCGGGGCTTTTATTCCAGGATGAGATTGATAGTTTTCTAAAGTAAAATCTTCAAAATTAAAGTCAAAAATGCTTTTAATTGCTGGATTGATTTTCATAGTAGGCAAAGGATAAGGCGCCCTGCTTAATTGTAAATGAACTTGATCCATATGGTTATTGTAAATATGAACATCTCCAAAACTATGTACAAAATCACCATATTGTAAATCGCAAACCTGTGCAATCATCATGGTGAGCAATGCATAAGAAGCAATATTAAAGGGAACTCCTAAAAAAACATCTGCACTACGTTGGTATAACTGGCAGCTTAGTTTTCCATCTGCTACATAAAACTGAAACAAACTATGACAAGGCATCAAAGCCATTTTAGGTAACTCTGCTACATTCCATGCACTCACAATCATTCTTCTACTATCAGGATTGGTTTTTAATTGATGAATCAGGTCCGAAATTTGATCAATTACTTTACCATCTGCACCTTCCCAACTGCGCCATTGTTTACCATAAACCGGACCCAAATCTCCATTTTCATTTGCCCATTCATCCCAAATACCAACTCCATGGTCTTTTAAATATTGAATATTGGTATCCCCTTTTAAAAACCAAAGCAATTCGTAAACAATACTTTTTAAATGTAGCTTTTTTGTGGTAACCATTGGAAACCCTTTGGCTAAATCAAAACGCATTTGATATCCAAAACAGCTTTTAGTACCTGTACCAGTTCTGTCTGTTTTATCAATTCCATTGGCCAAAATATGTTGTAATAAATCGTGGTATGCTTGCATACACAAATTAACAACGAAATTGGCTGATAATGACCTTATGCCTTGTTCTTGTGAAGAAATTGTGGGTTTAAGACTTTTTATTCGATTTCAATAATTTATTGAAACTAAAAAACCAACCCAAATTGCTAACATGGGTATCAATTGAACCAAATTTACCTTGTACACTAAGCCCAAATCCTAAACTAGCCTTGAGGTATACACTTGATTGCTTGCTTGATAAATCTTGCTGACCAGCCGGAAAACCTACTCGCTGAATGTATTTTGTTTGCCCATAAACAAATGGCAATCCGCCTTGTAAGAAAAACGCCATGGTATTTCTCTTTGATAACATAAAATAATATCGGGTAAAGGGGCTAATTCCAATATCAAAGTAATTACTGATGTTTTTGGATGGATAAACAGGTGGATTTATTCCAACTGAAGGTGGAAAATAATTGGACGAATATCTGCTAGAATAGTATCCTATAAAACCCATCGCTCCTACCATCCAATTTTTTTCTATCATTTTTCCATAGGATGGAGAAAGCAACAATCCAACAGAACTTGAACCATCCTGAACAATTATTTCGGTAGTTGTTCCGAAAAGATCGCTATAAACGGGAGAAAAACCAATCCCAACAAATGCATTTCCTTTTTCAAAATGTTTATAAATAGGTTTTTCAGTTTGTGCAAACGAAGATGCAGCGGAAAGAATAAGGCAGAACAAAAGAAAATAATTTCGCATACTGGATGGTTTAGAAACCAATAGAAAAAATCATGCCAATTATTTGCCCTTCCGTCTATTCAATTCTTTGGTGATGAGGGATAACTCTCTACCGGTTTGACCACTTACACTGCTGTTCTCTTTGGCCCTGCGCATTAGATATGGGATCACATCTTTAATTGGTCCAAAAGGAAGGTATTTGCTCACACTAAATCCTTCTTTTGCAAGATTGAAAGTAATATTATCGCTCATCCCGTATAACTGAGAAAAATGAATGTTTGGATGATGATGGCCAATACCTTTATCATCAAGTAAACGTGCTGCCAATAAATTACTTTCCTCGTTGTGAGTAGCAATGATAACAGCTATTTCATCGATATGATCAAGACAATATTTAACCGCATCATTAAAATCGGCATCGGTTGCCGATTTTGTTTTTTGTATAGGTGAAACAGTTCCTTTTTCCAATGCACGTTGGCGTTCTTTTTCCATATATGCTCCACGAACCAATTTCATTCCAAGCTTGAACCCTTGTTGTTTGGCTATTCTATGAGACAGGTGCAAAAAACTCAAGCGATCGTGTCGGTACAATTGAATTGTATTGTACACAATCACTTTTTCTTTATTGAACTCTTCCATCATCTCCATACACAAACGGTCTATCGGATCTTGAATCCAACTTTCTTCTGCATCAATTAAAACACCTATATTTTTTTCTGCAGCAACTTCACAAATTGCATACATCCTATCTCTTACACGATCCCATTCACTTACTTCTTCTTCATGATCATGAATACCACTTCTTAATCTTGGGGCTTCATTTAAAGTTTGTAATAATTCAAAACGAGCTAGACCAGTAACTTTGATACTGATGAATGGAATATTGCTTTGAGTAGCAGCATATTCAATAACACGAATAAATTCTTCGGTTGCATGATCAAAATTATCTTCCCCTTCTTTTCCTTCAACGCCATAATCGAGAATTACTTGAATACCATATTTTCCCAATAAATTTCCAACCGTAGCAGTTTCTTCTAGCGTTTCTCCTCCTACAAATTGTTTGAAAATAGTTTTACGAATAATGGTATGAACCAACGGAATACCAGTTTTCATTACAAATGGAGTAAGTCTGGTACCCAGTTGTACAAACCAAGAATAGCCCATTGTTCCAAATAAAAAACGGGCACTTTTGAGCTCTTTATCCGTTTTATATGCAAAAGCATTCTCCGTATTATCGAATGATATATTCATACTAACATTTGTTCGTACCACGAATATCGGTACACATTACCTAAGTACGAAACCGTTTTAGCAATATTTATAAAATATTTTTACCCTGATTAAATGGCTTGGTGATTAAATGGCTGAAGAACCATTTCACTTACTACACCACTGAGGGGTTGTTGACACAAGAACCAGATGGCTTTTGCTGCTTCTTCGGACTGTATCATTTTATCTCTTTGAACTCGAAGATCGATGCTATCCCAAAATGCCGAATCTACACCCCCTAAAAACAGGTTGGTAATTCTTATTTCTGTTCTTTTCAATTCTTCACGGATACTTTGCATCATTCCAACCAACCCGTATTTACTGGCACTATAAGCTGCTGCACCAGCCATGGGCACTTTACCTAAAACTCCAGGAATATTGATGATTAAGCCTTTTTTTACCAATTTCATTGCTGGTAAAATGGCTTTGGCTAGATAGAAACTTCCAAAAAGGTTAATTTGAAGGGTTTTTTCGAATTCAGCTGAACTTAAGGTTTCCATTGGCTTGATAATACCAATTCCGGCAGCATTCACCAAAATATCAATAATTGGAGAGATGCTTAGCATTTGTTGAATGGTATTGTTAACTGAGTTTTCATCAGCAATATCCATAGTAAAAACGCGCTCTTGAGGAATCGCTAAATCTGCAGATAGCTGACTTAATTTTTCGGGATCTCTTCCTGTGATGTAAACAATTGCACCACTTCCATTAATTAATTTTGCTACATGAGCACCAATACTTCCTGTTGCTCCAACAATGATTACATGCTTGCCCTTTAAAGTTTCCATTTTACTTGTTTTATAACTTCTATAACATCTACTTAAAGATATTGTTGAGCGAACAGATAAATGATTGTATTTATTCAACTAAAAAATAGAAATTTGTGCCATGCAAATAACTCATACCGAAATATATAAGTATTCCATTCCAATGGTACCATTTACCATTGCAACAGGCACCATGCACTTTGCACAAAACATTTTTATTCGTATTCATACAGATGCAGGAATTGTTGGTGTAGGAGAATGTTCGGCATTTCCAATGATTGTTGGCGAAACCCAAAATACTTGTTTTGAAATGGCCAAAGATTTTGCCCAATTATGGAAAGGCAAAAACCCGCTTGAAATTGAACAACGATTAACTGAATTGGATTTGTTTACTGCAAAAAATTATACAGCTAAAAGTGCTTTTGATTTAGCGCTTTATGATATTGCTGCAAAACATGCCCATCAACCTTTGTATGCGTTTTTAGGAGGAGAAAATAAAATAGTTGAGAGTGATTTAACTATTGGAATTAACAGTCCTGAACAGATGGCCAAACAAGCGATTGAATTTGTTGCTAAAGGAGTGCATATTTTAAAAGTAAAACTAGGTAAAGACCCAAGTACAGATAACGAAAGAATACATCAAATCAGAAATGCAATTGGGTATTCTACAAAAATTAGAATAGATGCCAATCAGGGATGGTCTTTTGATGATGCTGTTATTGCTTTAACCGCATTGGGAAAATTTGATATTGAATTCTGTGAACAACCCATGCGCACTTGGAATGATGAGCGCTTGCCAGCATTATGCACCCTTTCTCCTATTCCAATCATGGCAGATGAAAGTGTATATACCCACCATGATGCAGAAAGAATGATTCGCAATCATGCTTGCAAATACATCAACATCAAATTTGCAAAAAGTGGTGGCATACATGAAGCAATTAAAATCAATGCGGTAGCAGAAAAAAACCAAATGCCCTGCATGATGGGTGGCATGCTAGAGAGCAGGGTTGCCCTTACTGCTAAAGTACATTTTGCAGCAGCAATGAACAATATCCATTTTTATGATTTAGACACCTGCTTATTAGGCCATAAAATAGATCCAGTAATCAATGGCGTTCAATACGATGGAATGAAATTAATATTAAGTAATGATTATGGTATTGGAGCAGATGTAGATCAACCATTTTTGGATGGGTTAGAATCAATCATCATTTAATCATCCATCAATAATATCAATCAACACCTATCTTTACAACAGAATGAATACAATGGAAGCAAAAAAAGTAAGTGAAAGTTTGACCATTATGAATGAATTGGTATTGCCCAATGATACCAATACTTTCGGCAATTTAATGGGTGGAAGATTAATGTATTGGATGGATATTGCTGCTGGAATAGCTGCTGGAAGACATTCAAATACACCTGGAATGACAGCTTCGGTAGACAATTTAAGTTTTAAGACTCCGATCAAGTTGGGCAATGTGGTACATATAGAAGCAAAAATGTGCAGGGCATTCAATACTTCCATGGAGATTCATATTAAAGTTTGGGGAGAAGATTTATTGCATCAATACAAGTATGAAAGCAATGAGGCTTTTTTTACTTTTGTAGCATTGGACCCGAATGGCAAACCTAGGCCTGTACCTAAAGTAATTCCAGAAACTGAAGACGAGCAAAGATTATTCGACGGCGCTTTGAGAAGAAGACAAATTCGTTTGATACTGGCAGGTAAAATGAAACCCGACGATGCCAATGAATTAAAAGCGCTTTTCTTTAAAGACTAATTATTTATCAATGAGGCTCATGAAGTGATGCTTACTCTTAAGCATATAGGATTTGCTCTGCTCAATGGCTTCCATAACTTGATCTAAAATCTCTTCAACAGATTGGGTATAGTCTATAATCAAGGGTTCTTTAAAACGAACAGAGAGCAAAGACCCCTTCTTTTTAAATGCCAATCCTTTTTTATTAAATGCCCGCCAAAATCCATTGATCACTACTGGAACAACAATGGGTTGGTTGTTCTTGATGATATGAGCAGTTCCCCTTCTGCCTGGAGCAAAAGGCTTAGTAGTTCCTTGAGGAAAAGTGATAACCCAACTCTTTACTAAAGCCTGGTCAATTTTTTGAGTATCCCCTTCTTCTCTTTGTCTACTCACGTCTTTGCCTTCGGCACGCCAAGTTCTTTTAACCGTTAAAGCCCCAGCTAATTTAAATAATCTACTGATCAAACTTCCATTCATGGTTTCTTCAGCAGCAACAAAAAAAACATTGGTAAATGGATTTAACAAGTAATAAGGAATACCTAGCTTATTCTCTTTTCGCCATTTGATGGCACAAAAAATATGAATGAAGGTTATAACATCGGCAAAATAGGTCTGGTGATTGCTTACAAAGAGCACATTGCTTTTTGGAAGGTTCTTTAAATGCTCAGTTCCTTCGATTTTGATCTTGTTAATCATAGCAAGACCCGGATAGGTAGCAGCACCCACAACACCATAAACCAGTGAGCGGACAACCTTAATTTGCTTAAATCTTTCGATTAAATTCATTGTAGTTGTATTAGCAAGCGGTGCAAAATAAGCAATGTAAATAAATTGTTAACCATTTATTTTAAAAATTAACTGCTGGTTTACTAACAGACTATGAAAATGCAACAATAAATTTGCAATACTAAAATAACAAAATGCCACTAAACACAGTCATTTTTGATATAGATGGGTTATTAATTGATAGTGAACCTTTATGGCAGGAAGCTGCTGCAGAAGTATTTCAATTATATGGAACTAAAATGAGCACAGATCAATACAATTCAAGTGTTGGATTGAGAACAAAAGAGTTTGTGCACCTTTGGTTCACCTTTTTTAAAATTCCCTTAACCGAATCAGAAAGGGCAGAAAAGAAAATTGTAGAGTTGGTTTTAGAAAAAATAGAACAGAAAGGAAAAATTTTACCCGGTGTTGCTCATATTTTTGAATTTTTTACCAAACAAGATTTTAAAATTGGATTGGCTACCTCTTCGCCACCTGCATTAATAGACTTGGTTGTTGGAATGACAGGTATAGGCCCATTCTTAAATGCTACTGCTTCTGCAGAAGAATTGCCTTATGGGAAACCACATCCTCAAGTATATTTAAATTGCGCCCAAGCAATGAATAGCAGCCCATTGGAATGTATTTGTTTTGAAGACTCATTCAATGGAATGATCGCAGCAAAATCCGCAAGAATGAAATGTGTAGTAATTCCACATGCATATAATAGTAAAGAAGAGAAATGGGGTGCCGCAGATTTAAAATTATCTTCTCTGCAAAATTTTGGAGAACTCCATTTTAATTTATTGAATCAATAAAAAAAGCCTCCCGATATTTTTTCGAGAGGCTTCTGATTTAGTTTATACAAGAACTACTAATTTTTACTTTTTAAATTTGGATGAGGAGCAGGAACAGTGTTTGGCCCTTGTTCAGTAGTACCTTGCAGATCTACCACATTGGCATCTCCATCTTGAGCATACACAAACAATATTCTTCCTTCAGCAATTCCTTGTTTCTCTACCAAATATTTAATCACTGCATTTACACGCTCCCAACTTTGTTGTTGAGCAGATTTGCTGGTTGTTCCATATCCAATCACTTTTACATTACAGGTTGGATTGGCTTTTAAACTGGCAGCTGCGGCGGCTAAAACTGCTTGTGCATCTTTACTCAATTTTGTAGTTCCTTTAAATTGAACACTTGGTAATGTACCTATTGCACACTCAACTTTATCTGAAGAAGTTGATTGCATGGTACTCATCATGTCTTTGATTTCCTTACAACAAGCAGGTTCTGGACAATTTCCAATACCATCATTATTTACAGGGAAACATTTTTGCAAAGTGAGTAATTCTTTATCTCTGTAATCTGGAACACCATCACCATCCGTATCCTTAGACACTCCATGCGTATCAACAGGTGCGCCCTTTGGCGTATTTGGTTCCATATCAAACTGATCGGTTACCCCATCTTTATCTCCATCAGGCAACATTAATTTTGGTAATTTCATGTGCTTGGGTGAGTTCATTTCGCTGTACACAAAATTGTTAGGATTGATCCAATACAATGGTTGTACTTTTCTGTCTGAATTGCCAATGTTCACATTTAATCTTACTGTAGTAAAACTGATGTAATCATTGTTATTGTCTGCTTTGAATGCATCTAAATAATCATACCCAGGAGTTGTTATAATAAATTTTTGTTCAACTCCAACATTCATTTTATCACTGATTTTAAATGATACACCAGCACCTACATTTACAGCATGCATCAATGAATACGATTTACGGTTATTCACTGTTTCGCCAAACATAGTTGTAATCAAGCCTTCTTGTGTATTAACCATTCCCGGACGTTGTCCATAAAAAATATTGTATCCGTCAGGCTGGGCACCTTGGGCATTTTTATATAGCGCTCTTGACCCTACCAAACTATACCCTAATAAAGCATAGATATTCGACTTTGGATTACCACGATAATAGCTGCTGGTATTTAGAGACGCGATCATATCAACACCTAACATATAAGCCTGATTCTTATAATCAACCTGACCAACAGATCTACCAAAATCACTTGGAGTTCCAGCATTCATTAACCCAGATAAAGATCCTCTAACAGAAAAAACATGACCCAGTGCTTTACGCATTGATACTGTTCCACCAAATCCAATTTTTGAGTTAACATCTCCTAAAATAAAAGAGGGGCCTACACCAAAACCCAATTCCCACTGATTTCGAGGTTTTGTAGGATAAGGGTATTGATTGTTTAAGAATTCATTGAATTGAGGCAGGTCTTTGTTGGCTATTTTGGAAGAATCTTTCCAATCCCATCCCCAATCGGTTTGAGCAAATAGCGATACTTGTACAAATAAAGCCAATGCTACTGATAATAAAATCTTTTTGGTATTCATACTCAATGATTTAAGTTATTAGACAACAAATATACAACATACGCTGCCTTTTAAGACTAATTTTGACCATATCAGGCATATATTGCAGCATAATTATAACATGGATTTAGCAAAAAAAGTAATTAGAGCAGAATTAACCCTTTTTGAAGCACATTTTAGGGAGGCAGTAAAGAGTAGAGTTGCTCTTTTGGATAGGATTATGCAATACATTGTAAAACGCAAGGGTAAGCAATTAAGGCCCATGTTTGTTTTGCTTAGCGCTAAATTAGGAGGAGAGATTACCGAGAGCGCATATAGAGCTGCTTCTTTGGTAGAACTATTACATACAGCCACGTTGGTGCATGATGATGTGGTGGATGAATCGATGGAGCGAAGAGGTTTTTTTTCGATTAATGCACTTTGGAAAAATAAAATTGCAGTATTAGTAGGAGACTATTTATTATCAAAGGGCTTACTCTTGTCTTTAAACAATAAAGACCATGAAGTATTGCGTATTTTATCGGAAGCGGTAAAACAAATGAGTGAAGGAGAATTATTGCAAATAGAAAAATCACGCAACCTCAATTTAAAAGAAGAAGTGTATTACGAAATCATCAATGGTAAAACAGCTTCTTTGTTAGCATCCGCCTGTGCTGCAGGTGCAGTAAGTACTTTTAACAACGAGGCTGATGTAGAAAAAATGCGGGTGTTTGGTCAAAAAGTAGGAATGGCTTTTCAAATTAAAGATGATTTATTTGATTATAGCAGTGCAGATATTGGCAAACCCACTGGCAATGATATCAAAGAAAAAAAGTTAACACTGCCATTGATTTACACATTGAACAATTGCCCTTCTGACATCAAAAGAAAACTGATTCATATTGTAAAAAATGAGAACACCCAAAAAGACAAAGTAGCTTTTGTGATTGATGCTGTAGTACAATACGGTGGTATTGCCTATGCCACTGAAAAAATGTTTGCTTTTAGAGATGAAGCATTAACCATATTGCATGAGTTCCCTGCATCTGAAGTGAGGGATGCATTAGAAGAATTGGTTAGATATACCACCGATAGAAAATATTGATGCAGAAGAGATGGAACATATTATCTGCACCAGCCACCAATGTTGCGGCCTTGCAAGAAGCCTTGCAAATCAATAGAACTATCTGTACATTATTGGTACAACGTGGTTTTGATGATTTTGAAAAAGCCAAACATTTTTTCCGTCCAACATTAACAGATCTACATAGTCCATGGTTGATGAAAGACATGGATAAAGCGGTGGATCGAATTTGCAGGGCTTTTGAAACCCAAGAACCCATATTGGTTTTTGGGGACTATGATGTGGATGGAACTTCTGCAGTTGCCAGCATGTACCAGTTTTTATCGGCAGTACACTCATCGGTGGATTTTTATATACCACACCGATACAGAGAAGGATATGGTGTTTCAAAAGCCGGTATTGATTATGCCAAAGAAAATGGTTTCAGCCTAATTATTTCGCTCGATTGCGGAATCAAGTCAGCCGATTTGATAGCTTATGCTCAATCGATCGGAATTGATTTTATTGTTTGCGATCATCATTTACCCGATGAAATTTTACCCCCTGCAATTGCTATACTAAATCCAAAACAAACAGATTGCAAATACCCATTTAAAGATCTATGTGGATGTGGAGTAGGTTTTAAATTAATGATGGCACTATGTGAAAAATTGGGATTGCCGCAATCGAGTTATTTAGCATATATCGATTTAGCAGCGATAGCCATTGCAGCAGATATCGTTTCTGTTACTGGAGAAAATAGAATATTGGCTTATTATGGAATAGAGAAAGTAAACAGCAATCCTTCGGTTGGTATAAAAGCCCTGATGGATTTGGCTGGGGTGAAAAAGAAAATGAGCTTAACCAGTTTGGTATTCGTCATTGCACCAAGGGTGAATGCAGCAGGCAGAATGGATGAAGCCAAAAAAGCGGTTCAGCTATTCATTGAAAAAGACCAGCAAAAAGCCATCAAATTTGCCAATATGTTACACAGCGATAATTCCGATCGCCGAGAAG
>CANGTR010000046.1 GCA_947456855.1 Sphingobacteriia bacterium
TCACCCCAAGTAATCCAATATCCCCAAAACCTTGATACTGCTCCTCTTTCAATGTGCTCTTGTTCTACTATTACTGTTACTTTTTCATTAGACGAATAATTTAAGAAAGGATACGCTGCATCAATTAGATATTGTTTTCCTGCAATTTCATATCGAGCCATTTTTTTTATTGCATTGGTTGCTGAATCTTGTATGAGTACAATAGTAGCTGGATATTTTTCTCCATCAAAGTAATCTGGCACTCTAGTAAATACAATATAGCAGCCAAAAATGATTAGGTATAAAAAAAATATCGACTTAAACAAATTGATTAATTGGGATTAGAAAAATAATAGGCACATAAAGATGGCCGCAAATACACAGATCAGATCAACCAATAACATAGCGCCCAAAGTGTACCTGGTGTTTTTCACTTTTATACTTCCAAAATAAACAGCAATTACATAAAAAGTAGTTTCAGCTGCACATTGAAATACACTGGCCAACCTACCAGTAAATGAATCTACGCCATAAGTTCTCATTGCATCTATTAAAAATCCCCTGCTTCCCGCTGCATTAAATGGGCGTAAAATGGCGATAGGCAATGCATCTACAATTTCTTTTGTAACCCCAATAGCTAAGAATCCTTTGGCTATGAATCCTGTTAATATTTCAAATACTCCACTGTTTCTGAATAATGAGATAGCAACCAACATTCCTAAAATGTAAGGAAAAATAGTTCTTCCCGTTTTTAAACCATCGTATGCTCCTTCTACAAATGAGTTAAAAACATTGGTTCCTTGATCGGTGAATCTTTTTTCTCTTAAAAAGCTATATGCTAGAATAACGAAAATGATGCCTAATAAAAGTACATTAGAAAGATTGCCTGTAAAATGACCTTTATTGATTAAATCGAGTTTAGTAATGTATAACAATAAACCTGTAATAACGCCAACAACTACACCAATCGAACTAATAAGGGTTACGTTCAACAAATTAATTTTCTGTTTTATACCTACTATGATCAAAGCAGCAATAGTACCTATGAAAGAAGTGATGATGCATGGAAGCATTACATCAGCAGGATTAGCAGCATGTTGTGCAGCTCTGTATCCAATGATTGATGTTGGAATTAAGGTTAAACCTGCAGCATGTAAACACATGAACATGATCTGACTATTACTGGCTTTCTCTTTATCCGGATTGAGTTCATGTAAACTTTCCATGGCTTTTAAGCCAAAAGGGGTTGCAGCACTATCTAGGCCTAAAAAATTGGCAGCAAAATTCAACATCATATATGAAATTGATGGATGATTTGCAGGAATTTCAGGAAATACTTTTACAAAAATGGGGCTTAATAATTTGGCCAATCGCTCTGATGCGCCGCTGTTGATTAATAATTGAAGAATGCCACAAAAGAAAGATAAATAAGCAATCAACGGTAAGAGTAAATCAAATATGGTATTCTTGCATGTTGGTAAAATTCCATCTGTTGCTTGTTTGCCTACACAGAATCGAACAGTTTGATTATCGAGTATATATAAACTGTCTTTACCAATAATATATTTATTGTCTTTGGCTTTCTTTAATGTATCCTGTATGGATACTGGTAAATCTTTTAGATAATATTCATTTCTAACAATGGGGTCATCTTTTTTTCCGTTAACAGCGTATTCAATTGAATAATATTTGCCACTAAATAATAAAACAAAAATATAAGTGATGGAGGCTAAAATAATTACAAGCCAAAATCTGCTTAATGCCATAGATTAATTTGAAGTGTTAATATAACTATTTTTTCCTCCATCCTCTATTCACTATGCACTTACTTGCTTACGAATAATGTTTAATGCGCCCCCTGCTTTAAACCATTCGATTTGCTGATCATTATAAGTGTGATTTACAGAAATTGTATCAGTAGTTCCATCCGCATGATTCAATACAATTGATAATGGTTTACCAGGAGCAAATGAAGTTAGCCCTTCAATGTTGATGGTATCATCTTCTTGTATTTTATCATAATCCGCTTTATCATTAAAAGTTAAAGCCAACATTCCTTGTTTTTTCAAATTGGTTTCATGTATACGCGCAAATGATTTTACCAAAATTGCACGAACACCTAAATGACGTGGTTCCATAGCGGCATGCTCGCGAGAACTTCCTTCGCCATAGTTTTCATCTCCAACAACAATTGAACCAATGCCTGCAGCCTTATAAGCCCTTTGAGTAGCTGGTACAGGACCATGTTCTCCAGTTAGCTGATTTTTTACATTGTCTGTTTTTTCATTAAAGATATTTACAGCGCCAATGAGCATATTATTAGAAATATTATCCAAATGACCACGGAATTTCAACCAAGGACCAGCCATAGATATATGGTCGGTAGTACATTTTCCTTTGGCTTTTATTAAAAGCTTTAATCCTTTTAAATCGGTTCCTTCCCATGCAGCAAAAGGATCTAACAATTGTAAACGTTTGCTAGATGGATCTACTTGTACAGATACACCAGAACCATCTACAGCAGGAGCTTGAAATCCAGCATCTTCAACAGCAAAACCACGAGCCGGTAATTCCATACCTGTTGGCTCATCCAATTTAACTTTCTCCCCTTTTTCGTTGGTTAAATAATCGGTGATAGGATTAAAAGTAAGATCTCCTGCAATGGCCAAAGCAGTTACCAATTCAGGGCTTGCTACAAAGGCCAATGTGTTTGGATTGCCATCCGCACGTTTGGCAAAATTTCTATTGAAACTGTGTACAATGGTATTTCTTTCTTGCTTTTCTGCACCTACTCTATCCCACATACCTATACAAGGCCCACAAGCATTTGCAAATACTGTTGCACCAATTTTATCAAAAGCAGCCAAGAATCCATCTCTTTCAATGGTATATCTTACTTGTTCACTTCCAGGAGTAATGGTGTACTCCGCTTTTGTTTTTAAACCTTTTTCAGCAACTTGTTTTGCAAGACTAACTGCACGGCTAATATCTTCATAAGAAGAATTGGTACAACTACCTATCAAACCAACTTCCACTTTAGTTGGCCATCCATTCGCAGCTGCAACTTCTTTCATTTTAGAAATTGGTGTTGCTAAATCGGGAGTGAAAGGTCCATTTAAATGTGGCTCAAGCGTTGACAAATCAATTTCAATAACTTGATCAAAATATTTTTCTGGAGAAGCATACACTTCTGCATCTGCATTTAAATAATCCTTAATTCCATCAGCTAATTTGGCTATTTCTTCTCTGCCAGTTGCTGATAAATATCTTCCCATGCTTTCATCATATCCAAATGTTGAAGTGGTAGCGCCAATTTCAGCACCCATATTACAAATGGTTCCTTTACCAGTGCAACTCATATTGGTAGCACCTTCACCAAAATATTCTACAATAGCGCCAGTACCACCTTTTACAGTAAGTATTCCAGCCACTTTTAAAATCACATCTTTAGGAGCTGTCCAGCCGCTTAATTTTCCTGTAAGCTTAACTCCAATTAATTTAGGCCATTTCAATTCCCAAGGTAATCCAGCCATTACATCACAAGCATCAGCACCGCCAACACCTATTGCAATCATGCCTAAACCACCAGCATTTACAGTATGAGAATCAGTTCCAATCATCATTCCACCTGGAAATGCATAGTTCTCTAATACCACTTGATGAATAATACCTGCACCTGGCTTCCAAAACCCGATGCCATATTTATTGGATACAGACGCCAAAAAATCATATACTTCCTTACTTTCTGCATTGGCAACTTGCAAATCTTGTTTTGCCTCTACTTTGGCAGTAATTAAATGATCGCAATGAACAGTTGAAGGAACGGCTACTTTCGGGCGGCCTGCTTGCATAAATTGCAATAAAGCCATTTGTGCAGTTGCATCCTGCATAGCTACACGGTCTGGTGCAAAATCTACATAACTATTGCCTCTTTCGAAATTGGCCAATTGTTGATCGGCATGCAAATGGGAGAAAAGAATTTTTTCAGATAAAGTAAGTGGTCGGCCCAAAGCTTTACGGGCAGCATCAACTTTAGCAGGCATTTCTGCGTATACTTTTTGGATCATTTCAATGTCAAAAGCCATATGGTTGCAATTTTGTGTGCGAAATTAACAAAAAGAGGGGCTTAAAAGCCAAGGAATTGAACTTTTATGGTTCAATTTTGCTTAAATTTGTGTTATAAAATTTCCTCCCCCAGGAATAAATATTTTTTATGAATAAACTGCGCGAATTTTTAGAATTACATGCATTTGGGGTTTGCACTGCTATAGGAGATAGATTGGGTATTGCTTCAACTAAAATAAGGATGTGGTTTATCTATATTTCTTTTTTAACATTGGGCTCTCCAATTATCATTTACATGATTCTAGCCTTTTGGATGAATATTAAAACTTACATATTAGCAGGTAAAAGAAATCCGCTAAAGAATCTCTAGTTTTCTGCTTTTATCCCTTCTTCACCTCTTTTGCCCAAGCATCTTTTAAAGTAACAGTTCTATTAAATACAAGTTTTGTAGAATTGGATTCTTTATCAATCACAAAATATCCTTTTCTTAAAAATTGAAACTGTTGATCCATTGTATCCTTGGCTAATGCTGGTTCTGCATATGCATTGGAAATTATTTGTAATGAATCTGGATTAATGTGATCTTTAAAATCACCTTCTGCATTAGCTACATCTTCTACCTTAAACAAACGGTCATATAAACGAACTTCAGCTTGTATGGCATGTTTTGCACTAACCCAATGCAAGGTACCTTTTACATGAATTCCCGAACTATCAGATCCACTTCTGCTCTCTGGAATATAAGTACAATGCACTTCAGTAATATTTCCATTGGCGTCTTTGATTACTTCATCGCATTTAATAATGTAGGCACTTTTCAATCGAACCATCTGACCAGGAGCTAATCTGAAATATTTTTTTGGAGCAACTTCCATAAAATCTTCTTGTTCAATAAACAATTCTTTACAAAAAGGCATTTCTCTGGCTCCGCCATTTTCATCTTCGGGATTATTTTCACTGCTAAGCATTTCCAATTCATTGTCGAAATTGGTGATCACCAATTTCAATGGATTGAAAACGACCATTCTTCTTTGTGCCGTTTTATTTAAATTTTCGCGAACACAAAATTCCAACAATCCAACATCAATTAAATTTTCTCTTTTTGCCACTCCTATTCTATCGCAAAATTCACGAATAGCTGCTGCAGGATAACCCCTTCTCCTCATTCCACTAATGGTACTCATTCTAGGATCGTCCCAACCATTCACCAAATGTTCATTCACCAATTGCAATAATTTCCTTTTGCTCATAACAGTGTATGTCATATTCAAACGAGCAAATTCATATTGTTTGGACGGGAATGTACCTAGTTGGTTTATACACCAATCATATAAATCTCTATGAGGAACAAATTCAAGTGTGCAAATAGAATGCGTAATTTTTTCGATGGAATCGCTTTGACCATGAGCAAAATCATACATGGGATAAACACACCAAGCATCTGCTGTGCGATGATGGTGAGCATGTTTGATTCTATAAATGATGGGATCTCTCAAAAGCATATTGGGTGAAGCCATATCAATTTTAACACGCAATACTTTTGCGCCATCTGGATATTTTCCAGCTTTCATGTCCAAAAATAATTGCTTGTTTTCCTCAACAGTTCTTTGGGCAAATTGATTTCTTGTTCCTGGATGGGTAGGAGTTCCTTTTTGTGTAGCTATTTCTTCACTTGTACTATCATCCACATAAGCCAATCCTTTTTCAACCAATTGCATCGCTAATGCATACAATTGATCAAAATAATCAGAGGCATACAATTCTTTTGACCATTCAAAGCCCAACCAACGAACATCTTCTTTTATGCTTTCTACATATTCTGTATCTTCTGTAACAGGATTGGTATCGTCGAATCTAAGATTGGTAGAACCGCCATATTTATTAGCTAATCCAAAATTTAGGCAAATGCTTTTTGCATGTCCTATATGTAAATAGCCATTGGGTTCTGGAGGAAATCGGGTAGTTATAGATTGGTGTTTTCCCGTAGCTAAATCTGCTTCAATAATTTCTTCAATAAAATTCAGGCTCTTTTCTTCGCTCATTCCACTGTTTTTGGACAACGAAGTTACGAAATTGAAAGGGTAAGTTTTACAATAGCTGTATTTTTCAATGATGAGTGATGCGCATTGGTACGTATTAAAATAAAAAAGCCCCACAAATGTGAGGCTTTAGTGATTCGGATTGGATTCGAACCAATGACCTACTGCTTAGAAGGCAGTTGCTCTATCCAGCTGAGCTACCGAACCATATTTATTTTCCTTACCGAACCGGTTTTGGAGGTGCAAAATAACGGAAAAATACTCAGTTTTACAAACCTAAGCTTCATTTAGCTACAATCATCAATTTCTATTACTTTGCATTAAACGATTGTATTGATGAGTTATAATTATTTGCCACTTGATAGCAAATGGCTTCATTTTCAACAAGTTAAAGACTTTTTGGACTATAATCAGCTAGTTTCTATCACTTTTGATGCACATGAAAAAATTAATTTGTGTAGAACATTTTTAGATAAAAAAACGAGTAATTCTGGACAATTATATTACGGAGTAAACACTGGATTTGGTTTTTTGCAGAATGTAAAAATTGATGATGATCAAATTGAGCAGTTGCAATACAATCTATTGGTATCACATGCTTGTGGCTTAGGAGATGAAGTGCCAACTGAAATTGTAAAGTTGATGTTGATGCTTAAAATTAAATCGCTTAGTTATGGGCATAGTGGCGTTCAAATTGCAACAGTTATCAGATTGATGGAAATGCATAACAACAATGTATTTCCAGTGATTTATACACAAGGATCTTTAGGTGCATCTGGGGACTTAGCACCACTCAGTCATTTGAGTATACCATTGCTTGGGCTTGGCGAAGTACATTTCGAAGGTAAAAAATTAGCTACTAAAGATTTGATGAGCCAGTTTCATTGGGAGCCAATACACTTACAGAGTAAGGAGGGCTTGGCATTGATCAATGGAACTCAATTCATGAGTGCATATGGAATCTATTGTTTAAAAAAAGCAGAACATTTATTGGCCATGGCCGATTTAATTGCAGCCATGTCATTTGATGCATTTGATTGTGTGCTTGAGCCTTTTAATGAGCATATACATCGAATTCGTCCACATGCAGGTCAGGTTGAAACAGCTAAAATGATGCTCAATCATTTAAATGGAAGTGTTATTGCCAATCAACAAAAATCTCAGGTTCAAGATCCTTATTCTTTTAGATGTATTCCACAAGTACATGGGGCCAGTAAAGATGCATTTGATCATGTGCTATCGGTATTCATGAAAGAAATCAATTCAGTTACCGACAACCCTAATGTTTTTCCTGATGAAGATTTAATTGTTAGTGGGGGCAATTTTCATGGACAACCATTGGCACTGGTGTTGGATTATTTGGCTATAGCCATGAGTGAGTTAGCAAATATTTCTGAAAGAAGAACCTACCAGTTGATTTCAGGTCAAAGAGGATTACCGCTTTTCTTGGTAAAAGATGCAGGACTTAATTCTGGATTTATGATTCCACAATATACAGCCGCTGGAATTGTTAGTGAAAATAAGCAATTGAGTACGCCGGCTTCTGTTGATAGTATTTCTTCAAGTAATAATCAAGAAGATCATGTTAGCATGGGCGCCAATGCAGCAACCAAATGTTACCGTGTAATTCAAAATGTAGAGAAAGTATTGTCTATCGAACTGTTCAGCGCCGCTCAGGCCTTGGATTTTAGAAGGCCATTGAAAAGTTCAGTCATCATAGAAAAACTACATACTGCCTACAGAAAAAAGGTGAGCTTCAATGAATCTGATCGTTTATTGCATAATGATATGGTACGATCTATTGAATTTCTTAGAAGCTACAACAATCATTAAATCAACTGAATTGATTAATATTTAAACAGGAGTAGCAACTAATTTACTGGTACTTCTGTATACATAGGATTGAAAAATATGTCTGCGAGCAAATCTTTGCGGTGTTTCAGCATTTACCAATTTTACATAAGTTGCTTTGGGAACACCGAAATATTCATATTCGGTTTCATCAGCAAATACAACTCTCAATATTTCTGATTTATACTCATAATCAACAATCGCTGCATTATTGATTGTTTCAGTGTAGGCTTCAATTGTTTTAGTAATCGTTTCTTTGGATATGCTCACTAAAAAATGGTAGGCAGTGATGATTTTCTTGCTTTTATCTTCTGCTTCTTTTAATAATATTTCATCACCTGCAAATTTATCAGGATGCCAGTCTTTCATTAAATTTCGATAAGCCGATTTTAATTCACTTAATGTTGCTGATTCCGTTACGTTTAATAATTTTCTATATCCTTCGATTAATCTCATATATACCATTTATAGAGTATAACTACTCCAATTTGGCCGCGAAGGTATTGTATAAATGGTTAATTTAATCAGAAATTGGCTTGTCCTGCCTTTTTGTACCTGCATATAATTCATATTCGAGCAGCCTACAATCGATTGTAGCATTGAAAAATTCAGTTCTTCTACTTGGTTTTAGCCTGATCTTTTTAGCCAAGTCGAGATTGCCTGTAAAAACATATCCAGTGTATCCTTTGCACTTATTTTTTAAAAAATCACCCATACGTGCATATGTTTCCATTAATGCAGTTTCATCGCCAAGTCTTTCACCATATTCAGGATTGAAAAATACTACCCCATTGGAATTTTCTGGCACATTGGTTAATTCAAAATCAACAACAGCAAATTCGATTAAATGATCTACTCCAGCAGCTGCCGCATTCAATTTAGAAGTTGAAATAGCTTGACTACTAATATCTGTTGCAATTATTGTTGGAAGATTGGTTGCTCGTATTTGATTTTGGATCAATAATTTTTCAGCAGAATAAATAGCCGGCTCATAACCTTTGATATGCATAAAAGCATATTGATCTCTTAATAATCCTGGTTTTCGATTGCTGGCAATTAATGCTGCTTCAATGGCAAGTGTTCCAGACCCACACATAGGATTTACGAAGGCCGATTGTTTATCCCATTTAGTGGTTAAAATAGTAGCTGCGGCCAATGCTTCTAGCATGGGAGCCTTACCAGGTAATTTTCTATAACCATGTTTAGCCAAAGTTTCACCAGAACTATCAATAAAAATTTCAGCCTCCTCGTTTTTCCAAAACAAATAGATCACAGCACCAGTTAATGCAGAACCTGTAGAAGGTCTTTTACCGGTTTCGTTGCGCATTCGATCAACAATGGCATCTTTAACCCTAAGATTTGCAAATAAATTGGTTTGTATAGAAGGATGAAAAACATTGCTGGTAACAGAAAAATAGCCTTCGGGCTCAATGATTTTTTCCCAAGCAATAGTTACCAAATGATTGTAAAGTTCATCTGGATCACTACAAGCAAAGGACTTTAAAGAGTACATTACTTGGCTTGCGCATCGAAGGTTAAGATTCAATTTAATACAATCGGCTAATGTTCCTTCTAATTCTACGCCGGTTTGAAAAGAACGGAGAATTTTGAATCCCAGATCAATTACTTCTTTCTGTAAAACTGGTGATAACCATTTATGACAGGTAATAATTATCTTACTCTTAGTAGAAAATACTTGCATGAATACAAACTTATGCAATAATCCTTCTATAAATTGCAGTATGGATGTTCAAATGGAATCAAGTTGGAAAGCAATATTGCAAAAAGAGTTCTCTCGCTCCTATTTTCAGCAGATTATTGCACATTTAAAATCGGAGAAAGCTACAAAGGCGATCATTTTTCCTCCCGGGCCACAAATTTTTAATGGATTTGAAAAAACGCCTTTTGATAAATTGAAAGTGGTGATATTGGGTCAAGATCCTTATCATGGACCAGGTCAGGCGCATGGATTAAGTTTTTCTGTTCCTGATGAGGTTAAAGTTCCACCATCCTTGGTCAATATTTTCAAAGAATTAAAAAATGATATTGGCATGGCTATTCCTGCAACTGGCAATCTTACCCCATGGGCAGAACAAGGAGTCTTATTGTTGAATGCAGTATTAACGGTAAGAGCAAATGAACCAGCTAGCCATGCTAAAATTGGATGGATGGATTTTACCAATGCAGTAATTCAGAAGATATCAAATGAAAAGAAAGGTATTGTTTTCCTTTTATGGGGTAAATTTGCTCATGAAAAGCAAATTTTTATTGATGCTACCAAACATCATATCCTAAAAGCAGCTCATCCATCTCCTTTTAGTGCAGACAAAGGTTTTTTTGGATGCAAGCATTTTAGTAAAACCAATGAATTATTAATGCAACAAGGAATAGAACCAATCAACTGGAAATTATGAGTTTGAAAAAAATATTACTGGATATTTTCGCTAGGATTTGGGCTTTTTGGGGCTTAATAAGTTTTATGGTTACTTTTTTAATCATTCTCATTCCATCCTTATTAACTGCATTATTTCCTGAACCAAAAGGGATTGGTTATTTTATTAAAGTGGCCAAATGTTGGATGACTGTTTGGTTGAATCTGATTGGATGTCCGGTTAGTACAAAAGGAGAAAAAAATTTTAAGAAGGGGAAAACCTATATTGTAACATGCAATCACAATGCATTGTTGGATATTCCACTCTCCTCTCCTTTTATTCCTGGAGCAAATCAAACCATTGCAAAAAAAGATTTTTTAAAAGTTCCATTATTTGGATGGTATTACAACAGGGGTTCTGTTATTGTAGACAGACATAGTGATGCAAGCAGGAGAAAAAGTTTCGAATTAATGAAAGCCGCTTTAGACAAAGGAATGCATATGTGTATCTATCCTGAAGGAACAAGAAATAAAACGGATCAACCATTAAAAAAGTTTTATGATGGGGCATTTAAATTGGCCATAGATACCAATCATGCAATCATTCCCGCGGTAATTTTTAACACTAAAAAAGCATTGAGCTCCAACTATTTTTTCTATTTGTTACCAAAGAAATTATCCATTCATTTTCTGCCTGCCATAGAACCTGATAATTTAACTGTTGATGAATTAAAGCAAAAAGTGTTTGATACAATGCGGGCATACTACACAGAAAACAATAATTAATAAGAATTAGAAATTAGCATTAGAGAAAGTTCTGCTTCGGTTGATTCTTAAGTCTCTTAAAATACCTGATTTAGGACTTACGGTAATATTAAATGAACGGTATAAGCCAACGGGATTAACATTGATTGATAATTGCCAACAATGCATTTCTCGAGTTATGAAAGTACTTAATTGTTGAAGGCTTCTTCTTGTAATATCAAAATAGCCAGTAGCACCTACTTTCCATTTATCGGTTAAACTAAAATCTCCATTAAAATTAATGGATGAAAAAGTTTCAGTTTTGAAGCCACTAAAGTCTGGCAATAATACTCTTGTAAAATTGAATGAGTAAGATAAATTGATACTCCAAGGAATATTAAAGTCAGTAAATTCAGCTGGGTTAGCTCTGGCGAATTGAAGTTGTCTTTGCTGTTCATCAGGAGTCATAAAAGGATCTACTGAAATGTTATTATTTTTTTCCGATTCACCATCCTTAGATTTACTTTTAAAAGAAGTAGACAATGCAATATTTCCACTCGTAATTCTTCCGAATTTAAAATTGGCAGGATCCCATAAAATACGATTAACTCTGTATCCTTGTTTGTCTACATCATAAGGATCTAAATTGGCACCGGCAGTAATATTCACTTTTTCAAACAAAGTACTTCTTGCATAAATATTAAAATTGCCCAATTGAAAACTATCTGCTAGAAAGTTATAGGACGAATTAAAACCAAATCCATCGATTAGTTTCACTTTCCTTCCTTTTTTATCAGCAGTGTCTTTGGAGTCTTTCAATTTCATTTCTAATAGGTTGTCAACTCCAAAACCCATTCCTCCAAAAGCACCTTCGCCAAAAGAACCTATAATTCCACCTTGATATTTTGATAGCCTTACAGTTCTTCCACTTGTATCAACTTGTGTAGTATAATGGTATTTTTTACCGAAATCAGGTTGATAGTTGATAGAAATAGTGGGCCTAATCTCGTGGCGAATGGCCATAATATTACTCTTTGGTTTAAACTTATAGGTTCCAAAAATCCTTGTATTTAACCCAATTCCAAAACTCATTTGTCGGGCAGTATAAAACCCCTTTTGTTTTAATGTGTCCACCTTTTGTGTAGTGTTATTCCAAGACAATAAAAATTGTTGTCCATACCACCTTTCTTCGTAAGAAACGCTTGGTGCTATTGTAATAGCTCCAAATGAAGGCAAAGAAAGCGTTATTGGAATATTGTGTATGGCACCATATTGCATGGTATCTAAAACACGATTGATGTTAAATGCTGTATCATAAAATGAAAGTTGATTTTGTAAATTTCCGCTATAGCCAATTCCGATTTTTTCATACCATTTTCCCGAACCAATTTGATCCGCTTTTTGAAATGGATATTTGGTTACCATATTGAAATTGACAGTAGGTAAATTCATATTGACCAATCTGGTATTGCTGTTTTGATTGTGGTTTAAGTTGAGTGATAAATTGTATTTTCCTCCCCAATCTTTTCCATAGCTTACCGATGAACTAATTTGATTTTGAAAATTTATAAATGGATTGTTTAACACCGTTTGGTTAAACCGAGTGCTTCCAAAATTTACATTGGCAGAAAAATTTGTTCCTGGCCTAGCTCTATTATCTCTGCTATGCGTCCAGTTAATCATGAAAGACCTGAAACTATTGAACTCATCTTTACTGGAAGTATTGTTATTCAACGACTTGGTATTTTGAAAAGTCAAATTAAAATTTCCTGTATATGCATAGCGTTTGATGTATTTAGAATTTAGATTTAAACTCCAACCACCAAATGAATAAATATTGGCCCTTGCTGTGGCGTCTACATTGTCGCTTAAAACTTTGTAATATCCCAAGCCTTCTAATCCCAATCCAAAATCTGGGCTTGCATTGAATGCTGGAGGTAATATGCCCGAGTGTCTTCCTTGACTAAGTGGAAATATGCCAAAGGGTATACCTATCGGCATTGGAACACCTTCAAATTCGGGAAAAGATGGACCTGCAATACCCAACTTATTATTGATAATTTTCATTTTAGCCGTTCTGAAATTATAATGTGGAGTATCCAAATTACAGGTAGTAAATCGGGCTCTTCGGGCAAAGACCTCAGTGGTACTGATTTTCTTCAGATCAACTGCATTCACGTAAATCTCCCCTTCCTGAAAAAAAGTATTTTTGGTTAGGCCTTTTCCGGTTTTCATATTGAAGAATATGGAGTCGCTGACCGATTTCATTTCTCCTTGAAAAAACTGTGGTTTACTCATCGGATTTCCGGTAGAATCTCTAGCGCCATAGGCTTTTACCAATTGTGTTTGCTGGTCGTATTTGATGGTAGCTGCCTCAAGTTTTATGTCGGTATAATCCACTTTTGCTTTTCCATATAAAATGAACTCTTTTGTAGAAATAATCAAGACTCCAGAATCTTCAGCAGTATATTGTATTGGTGCATCTATAGAGTCTTTTGAGATGGTTAAGGTATCAACCACATTTCTTAGACTGTCTTTGCGCGTTGTGTCTAATTTTTGCCTTAAACTGTCGTTTTGAGGTAGAATTTGGTAAAAATGAGCGGCAAATAGGTTTTCTGTATGAAATGTTAATATCCCCAAAATAAGGGTCAGAACAATAGCCAGCCTAGTTTTTACGTTAATTTTAAGGATTCTACTCATGATCAGGTTAGCAAAATTAAGTCTAAACTATCTAAATGGGTAATATGCACATTCCCTTTAACGAAATGATATGATGAAAAGATATATTGTTCCTTCGATTTTGTTAAGTATTTGCTTAATTTTTTGTAGTTCATTTACAGATAATGACAAAAAACCTTTGCAAAAACAGCCCCTTAAAAGGATTGTTATCGATGCTGGGCATGGGGGAAGTGATGGCGGCGCGAGGGGCAAGTATTCCAATGAAAAGGACATTTGCTTAGCAATTGCATTGAAGTTGGAAAAAATGATGGGGGAAGCAATACCCGATGTTGAAATAGCTATGACTCGAAGGAATGATGTTTATGATAATGTTACTAAAAAAGCCGAGATAGCCAATTCATTTAAAGGAGACTTATTCCTTTGTATCCATGCAAATAGTGCAGATCCAATCAGGCATTCTGAATTTGTAGGCTATAAAACGGAAACCTATTATAAAGGAAAAGGCAAAAAGAAAAAAAAATATACCAGAAAAGTAAAAGATTATAGGTATTGGACATCCCCAAATCCGGCAAGGGGAACCGAAACATTTATATATCCAGTTGATAAAACAAATGGAAGAATGAGTGCGCTCAGCAAAAATGAAGCAATTGACATGGACAGTGTTTCATTAAAAGCGATGCAAGATTTAGAGAAAAATGATCCTACCAAGATGATGTTATTGAGTATGAAAACCCAAACTTTTTTTCAAAGAAGTGCGGATTTAGCACTTACAATTGAAGAGGAGTTTAAGAAAGTAGGAAGAGTTAGCAGAGAGGCCAAACAGCGAAAAGAAGGCATTTTTGTACTGTATGCAGTTGCTATGCCAGCTGTATTGGTAGAAACAGGGTTTATTTCTAATCCAGAAGAAGAAGATTACTTAAATAGTGAAGAAGGGCAAAATGAAATTTGTGAAGTCTTAATTAAAGCGGTTAAAAGGTACAAGTTTTCTTTAGAAAAGCAATTAGGGAATACAGGAAATGCTGTCCTTCAAAAATAGTATATCCTTTTATTTTAATGATTTACCCATTTAGAAACCCTAAATTTGTAACATAATTGAGTAACCATTATAAAAATGGTTAAGTCTACATCAATCGCAAAGACAATGACAATTTCGAACGAAACAAAAGTTGGTGCATTAACGGCCATTTCTATTACTTTATTAATTCTTGGATTTAATTTTTTAAAAGGGAAAACCATTTTAAAAACAGGTAATTATTTGCATGCAAAATATGCTGATACAAAAGGCATTATGATTTCTAACCCCGTTTACGTAAATGGGTATCAGGTTGGTGCTGTTGCCGATATCGAAAATGAAGATGAATCATTAAAAAGCATCATTATCTCCATTAAATTGAAAGGCGATTATAAAATACCACAAAATTCAACAGCAGTAATCAACAGCAATCCTTTGGGAACACCTAGTATTGATATTCGTCTTGGAAATTCGAACACTTTTTTTAATTCTGGTGATACCATTGCTACCGCTTCTACCTCAGGTTTGCTAGGGGGTGTAATGGATAAACTTAGTCCAGTAGCTGATCAATTAAAAGAAACCATTAAGCATCTTGATGAGGTGATGAAAAACATTAATACTATTTTTGATCCTACAACCAAGAATAATTTACAGTCGGTAATTGCCAATGTAAATAAAACCACCGCTAGCTTAGTTGCTTCTTCAGCATCTTTAGAATCAATGCTACAAGCTCAAACAGGTACGATTGCACAATCCATGCAAAACGTAAATAGTTTTACGAAAAACCTGAGCGAGAATAACGATAAAATCACTAAGACTTTAGAGAATGTAAGCAAAGCATCAGATAATTTTTCAAAAGCAGATATCAATGGATCAGTTGAGCATTTAAAAACAGCTATTACCAACCTAAATGCTATTTTGGCAAAAATGAATTCAAATGAAGGTTCAATGGGTAAATTGATGAATGACCCTGCATTGTACAATAACTTGAATAATACCATTAAGAGTGCCAATATTTTAGTAGATGATTTGCGTTTACACCCTAAGCGATATGTAAGTTTATCTGTATTTGGTAAAAAAGACAAAACAGGGCCACTGACAGCACCAATTGCAGATTCTATCAATAGAAAATAATCAATGATTGCAAATAAAATTGGATACTTATTCTTATTACTTGTATTGATTGTTACCCCTTCTATCCTATTCGCACAAAGGCAAGATAATGATACCACTATTAGAGAAGGTAAAAGGCTGGATATCGTCTTTGCTGAAAGATACAACTATCAAAAACTAGATTCAATTAATGAATTTATTTCATTGGTTGGAAAAGTTCAGGTTAAACAAGGCAGTACATTGTTTTTTGCAGATAGCGCAGTTTTAAATAGGCAAATCAATTCTTTGGAAGCATTTGGGAATGTTCATATTAATGATGCGGATAGTATTCATACATATGCCCAATACTTAAAATATTTAGGGAAAGAAAAAAAAGCCTATCTCAAAAATAAAGTAAGACTTACTGATGGCAAGGGTGTGCTTACAACAGAGGAATTGGAATATGATGTGAATGTAAAAATTGGTACTTATTTAAAAGGCGGAAAATTGGTAAGTGAAAAAACCACACTTACCAGTATAGAGGGCTTTTATTATGGTGATACAAGAGATGTTATTTTCAAAAGAAAAGTGGTGATGATTGACCCTGAAAATAAAATCACCAGTGATACTTTGCAATACAATACAGGAACCAAGATTGCAACATTCACTTCTCCAACCACTATATTAAATACCAAAGAAAAAAGAACCATTAAAACCAGAGAAGGTTTTTATGATATGAAGAATAAAAAAGGGGAATTGTATAAAAGATCGATTATTGATGATAGTACTTATACTTTTACTGCTGATGATATGGCATTTGACGATTCTACAGGATTGGCAGAATTCAGGGGCAATGCAGTTTACCGAGGAAAAGATACTGCACAGGGTTTCGATATGATTGCCAATAATATCAAAACCAATAAAAAAAATAATTCCTTATTAGCAACACAGAAACCATTGTTGCTTATCAAACAAGGCATAGATTCAATTTATATTACTGCTGATACTTTGTATTCTGCTAAACTTTCTGATTTTATGAAAACCAGAAATGTTCCGCAAATCCGAGAAACGAAACCAACCCCATTTTTAACGGATAAAAATGTAGAAGATAGTAGCGATAAATTTTTCGAAGCGTTTTTTAATGTGAGGATATTTTCTGACTCATTGCAAGCCGTAGGAGATAGTTTGTTTTATTCATTAAAAGACTCTGTTTTTCGATTGTTTAAATCGCCCATTGTATGGGCACAGGAAAATCAAATTACAGGAGACACCATTTACCTTTTTATAAAAGAAAAGAAGCCGGAAAGATTATTTGTATTTGAAAATGCGATGGCAATCAATCGGGTTGATAGTAGTGAATATTTTAATCAACTTAAAGGAACAACCATCAATGCTTTTTTTACAGATGGCAAAATTGACAAGATGCGCTCTAAGGGCAATGCTGCCAATATCTATTATGCCCAAGATGATTTTAAAAAGTTTATTGGAGTAAATAAATCTTCATCAGATGTTATTGATGTGCTTTTTGATGATGGAAAACCGCAGAAGGTTTTATTCCTGCGAGACTTAGAAGGAACCACCTATCCCATGAGACAAATCAATCACAATGAACTTAGATTAAGGGGATTCAATTGGTTGGATGCGAAAAGGCCTAAATCTAAATTTGATATTTTATCTAATTAATTGTTAATGCCACTATTTTATTTCATAAAAAACAAACTTATTGTTTCACTCAAAGAGTTTATGCATGATAGTAGGTCTATTGGTATTATTTTATTATCTGCTACAGCAATTTCTTTAATATTAACCAACATTTCGGTTAGTTCTACTTGGTATCAACATTTCTGGGAGTTAAGTTTTGACGGATCCAACAATCATCATATTCATATTGGGTTTTTAAATTTGCCCAATACTTTATTGACTATCATCAATGATTTTATGATGGCCATTTTCTTTTTCTTGGCCGGATTGGAAATAAAAAGAGAATTGACTCATGGCGAATTGTCTTCTTTTAAACAATCTTTATTGCCCATTGTAGCTGCAATTGGCGGCATGATTGTACCAGCAATCATTTATACTCAATTTAATAAAGGCACACCATTTATGCATGGCTGGGCTGTTCCAATGGCTACTGACATTGCTTTTACATTGGGTGTAGCATCATTGCTAGGAAAACGAATTCCGATTTCTTTAAAAATATTTATTACTGCACTAGCCATTATTGATGATTTAGGTGCCATTATTGTAATTGCTTTATTTTATGGAGATCAATTGCAATTAATGTATCTTTTACTAGCCTTAATAATCGTAGTTGTTTTATGGTTTTTAAATAAGAAAAAAAATCATTTTGGATGGTTGAATTGGCTTTTAGGCTTGTTATTATGGTATATGATGTTCAACTCGGGCATTCACGCTACAATTGCTGGAGTAATATTTGCTTTCACAGTACCTGTAAATAAGTTAAGTTCATTAGAACTGAAGTTTCATCCTTATGTATACTTTATCATCATGCCAATTTTTGCTTTGGCCAATACAGCCATTGTTTTTCCGGAAAATAGTTTTCAATTATTAAATACTACCTATAGCTGGGGAATATTTTTTGGATTGTTGTTTGGCAAGCCAATTGGAATAGTGTTGGCTTGTTATGTAATGGTAAAAAATCAGTTTGCCAAATTGCCATTGAGCACCAATTGGCATCAATTAATTGGAGCTGGAATTCTTGCAGCAATTGGTTTCACGATGAGTATATTTATATCTACGCTTGCGTTTAAAAACAATCTAGAACAAGATATTGCAAAGATTGCCGTTTTAATTACAAGTTTTTTAGCCATAATTATTGGATATATTTGGTTTATTTATGCAAAAAAACTTTTCTAGCTATTAAGTAGCAAATTTAATATGGCTATTAACAGGATCATATTAATTAAGATCAGATACTTCCTATGCTTTCTATTGATTTTTCTTATCGTTACCCCTTCGTTTTCTCAATCAATTAAAGAAGATTCAGTTTTTTTTCTGGCAAATAAACAAGGATTATTGGGAAAGATTGGAAAATCTGTTTCGGTAAATAGTTTGCCTTCTAGTTTGCCCAACAATGGTGCTTTTAATAATGAATCCATCTTTTTGCCATTCAAAGGAAAAATAATTCGGAAAATATTGATACAGAAACTTGGTTTCAATAAATCAATTTATGATACCCTCAATAATAAAAAAACCATTTTAACCAAGCTTGGAGATGCATTGCATACCAGTACTCGAAAGCAAGTAATAAGAAACAATTTGTTTTTTTCCGAAGGTGATTCTTTGTATCCAAGTTTATTAGCAGATAACGATAAATATTTACGAGACTTGAGTTTCTTACAGGATGCAGCAATATTGGTAAGTGATGAATTTATTAGCAAAGATTCTGTAGATTTAATTGTTGTAGCCAAAGATATTTTCCCTCTCGGAGGAAGCCTTAGTGAAGCTAGTACAGATATGGTCATTTTTGAAATGAATGATGATAATTTATTTGGAACAGGTGATCGAATACAAATTCAGCATCTAATAGACTCAAGACGCAAAACGAATTATGGTTTTGGAGCAGAATACCGAAAACGAAATTTAGGGGGCAGTTTTATCAACTTAACCATGGGATACAACAACCAGAATCCATCATTTAATTCTGGAAGAAGGGAGGAGCAATCTATATATATAAAAGGAGAACTTCCATTGGTTAGCCCCTACCACTCTATTACAGGTGCTTTTGAATTATCAAACAATTCAACCAAGAATCTTTATGTTGAAGATTCGCTTTATCAAAAATTTGACCAATACAGCTATAATATACTTGATTCCTGGATTGGATTGAGCATTGGAGCTAGAAGTCAATTAAAATATAATTTCTTTACAAGAAAAAAACAATTGATTTCAATAAGATTGGTTAACAGAGATTTTAGTTCAGTACCTACCATCACTGCTAAAACCTATGATAGCAGGTATACTGATTTAAAAGGTGTTTTAAGTAGTTTCACTATATTTCAACAAGACTTTTATCATACCAATTTTATATATGGATTTGGCAGAAATGAAGATATTCCAGAGGGATTTAACTTGTCTTTTACGGGAGGATGGACCAATCAACATCAATTTACTAGATTGTATGTAGGAGCAGATTATCAAAGAAGCTATTTTGGAAAAAACAGCAGGTATTTCAATTACAATATAAAATTAGGTGGCTATTACAACAATAGCAGATTGGAAGATATTGCTTTTTTAGCAAGTGCAGAGGCATTTACTAAGTTGCGAAAATTGGGAAACTCAACATGGTATCTCAGGCATTTTATAAGTGGCAGTTTTGCCCAACAAATCAATACTTTTCTAAATGATCCATTGAGATTGTCCAGTATCTATGGTTTACCTGTTTCCAGAAATCCAACCACTATTTCTTCTGGCAGAACCACTATTAATATGGAGTCTGTCTTTTACAATACTTGGAGTTTAGCAGGCTTTAGGTTTGCCCCTTTTGGGTTTGCCAATTTTTCTTATTTAAAAACAAGCGGTGCAGCAATATTTAATGGAGAATTTTATAGCACCATTGGTGCTGGGGTTAGAACAAGAAATGAAAACCTGGTTTTTGGCACTATGGAGCTAAAAGCATTCTATTTTCCAAGAACCATTGATAACATGCGTCATTGGAATATTACTTTTACCACCGACCTTAAATTCAGGTACAGCACTCAATTGGTTAA
>CANGTR010000047.1 GCA_947456855.1 Sphingobacteriia bacterium
TTTATAGGGCATTTTAACTCCATTCGAATTAATTACAAATAAGCTATTAGTAAATGAGCTAAAAACAGTTAATCCAGCTGCTACAAGTAGAGATCTAAATATTCTTTTGAATTGCATAGCTCCCAATTTTAGTATTAGACAAGATTTGATCAGAAAGGTTTAATTAAGGTACGTATACTTAACAAAAAAGCCTGGGTATTCCCAGACTTTTTGAAGCTTATGAATATCATTAAATAGTAGTTCTACCAATCCTGTTATTTCTTTATTGCTACCTTATACAAGATAGTACCCATTAAAGCAAACAGTGCTGTTCCCAGAATAAAATATCCGCCATGAGACAATACACCCACTATGCCTGATTCAAGGCTCACTGCATTAAGGAATTTCTCCCCGAAATCAGACCCTGCTAAAAAGGCAATCACTACTCCTGCAACTGCACCGCCTGCAACCAACCCGGTTGCAAAAAGATTACCCTTACCCAATTCTTCTTCTTCGGCATTTACGGCTGTGTTTTCTTTCTTTTGTTTGGCTTCAACCAATCCACGAATTGCGCCACCTATAAAAATAGGCAAAGTAGTAGCCAAAGGCAAGTAAACACCAATTGCAAAACTCAATGATTTAATTCCACACAATTCCATGGTAATTGCAAGAAAAATACCCACCACCACATATTGCCAATCTAGATTTTGAGAAAGAATTCCTTTAATTAAAGTGGCCATTAATGTTGCCTGTGGTGCAGGATATTTATCTGATCCTATTGCATGATGAATGCCTTGCTGTACCATTTCTGTTGTTGGACGATCCAAGAACTTCACCGTTAATCCAATTACTATCGAAGAAACAATTGCTCCAACAAATAAAGCAATCTGTTGATTTCTTGGAGTTGCTCCAACGATATAACCACTTTTTAAATCCTGCGATGTGGCTCCTGCATTGGCTGCAGCAATACAAATCATTCCACCTACTACCAATACCAATGGTTCAAACGCTTGACCAGTCCAGCCCACGCTTAAAAAAATCAAACTTGTTCCCATCACTGTTGCGATGGTCATTCCACTAATCGGATTATTAGAGGATCCAATTAATCCTACAATTCTAGAAGATACTGTTACAAATAAAGCCCCAAATAAAATCACCAATACACCAATTAATAATTTCTGAATAAAACTATCTCCTGGTACTTGAGGTAGAATAGCGATCAAAGCAATCAATGCCAAACTGCCAAATCCTACCACTTTCAAACTAAGGTCTTTCTCCGTTCTTAAAACAGCAGCAGCCCCAGGCTCATTGTTGTTTTTCAAAGAAGCAAAACTTCCTTTAATCGACTTCACAATGGTTGGAATGGTTTTTATTAATGTGATTATACCTCCTGCTGTTACTGCCCCTGCTCCCACTTGTCGGATATATGCATAATAGATAGCAGCTGAATAGTCTGAAAATTGATGTGTAGCAGGATCCCATCCTCCTTTACCGCCTGCTTTGGCAATGTCTACTAAATAACCCAACTTGATTAACTGCATAGCAATAACATCTCCAGGCACCAATGTAGATAGCAATGGAATAAATACCAACCAACTCAACACACTACCAGCTACCAATACACCAGCAATTTTAGGACCGATGATATAACCCACACCCATGTATTCTGGTGTGATCTCACCACTTATTTTAGCGGAAGGAAAAAATTTATTAATTTGTTTAGTAGCATAATAGGGCGTCTCTGCAATTACATGCAATACCTTTTGAAGTAGTGCATAAGTAAAAGCAACACCCAAACCCCAGAATGCTGTTTTTGCAAAATCTCCCCCTTTCTCTCCTGCTTTTAATACATCGCCACAGGCAGTTCCCTCAGGATAAGGAAGATTATCATGCTCATTTACAATTAATGCTTTTCGCAATGGAATCATCAACAATGTGCCCAATATTCCGCCTATAATGGCCAGTATTAAAATGGTGAGGTAATTAAAATATTCCGCACTACTGGGTGATGATAAAAATAAAAAACCTGGTAAGGTAAATGCAACTCCTGCAGCAATACTTTCTCCGGCAGAGCCTGTTGTTTGAATGATGTTGTTTTCTAAAATAGTTGTTTTAAAAAACTTTCTTCCTAAAGTAATGGCAATAACTGCAATTGGAATTGAAGCCGAAACTGTTAAACCAGCTTTGAGTGCCAAATAAACAGTAGCTGCTCCAAAAATTACGCCGAATAAACTTCCCAATAAAATAGACTTTACAGTAAGCTCAGCCATATTGCTTTCGGGAGCAACAAATGGTTTAAAAACTTTTTTTTGATCAGACATCATGAATGATTTTTAAGATTAATTATTCCATCATTTTTTTAAGCTTGGTAGAAATGATAAACAAAATGATAGAAGCAATTCCTGCCATAACTACAAACATCATGAAATACTCATACAAATTATTAATGGGCATCCCAATAATATAAGTTGTTTTTCCATCAGGATACAGTGCGCTCAATACACCAGCCAATTTATTGGCAAATGCATTGGCTGTAAACCATACGGCCATTAAAAGAGAAGCAAATTTAGCAGGAGCCAATTTGTTAACCAATGATAATCCAATCGGCGATAAACACAATTCGCCCGAAGTATGCATAGCATACATTCCTGTTAGCCAAATCATGCTCACTTTTATACCTGGCTGAACATCTTTTACGCCAAAAGCTATCCATAAATAACCGATCGACAATAAAAATAACCCCATTGCCATTTTTGTTGGAGAAGAAGGTTCGCGCTTTCCTAACTTTAACCAGAGCCATGCAAACAAAGGTGCAAGCGCAACTACAAAAATCGAATTCAATGATTGAAAAAAACTGGCAGGAACCAAAAAAGAACCCAATTGACGCTGGGTTTGTTCCTCAGCAAAAAAAGTAAGAGATGCGCCTGCTTGTTCAAAAGCACTCCAAAAAAAGATTACAAAAAAAGACACAACAAAAATGACAGCAATTTTTTTCTTCTCTAATGCATCTAAAGTTTTATCAGAGAAAACAATGAATGCAATAAACAAAATACATGCAATTAATAAATAAAATAAATAACTGAAAACTTTTGCATCGGCATAAATCAATCCTATGGTTACAAAAGAAAACAACAATAATCCTAGAACCATAAAAATGGGTTGAAGCATTTTTTTAGGCACATTGGGTGGTGTTAAACCAAGTGTTTTTCCTGCAGGATCTAGTACATATTTATCGTGTAATAATTTTAAAGTAATAACACTTATGATCATTCCAATTCCTCCAGCTAAAAACGCCCATTTAAAATCCGCAGGATTTCCTGTATCGCCAACTAATCCGCAAACAAATGGCCCTATTGCCCCACCCACATTTATACCCATATAAAAAATGGTATATGCCGAATCGGTTCGCTTATCTCCCTTGGCATACAATTGACCAACCAACGACGAAATATTGGGTTTAAAAAACCCATTTCCTGCTATCATAAAACCAAGGCCTGAAAAGAAAAGCCAGGATGATAGTTCTGGATTAGAACTATAAAGCGATCCGCAGAAAAAAAGGATAAATTCTCCAATAGCCATAATCAAGCCACCAGCAATAATTGATTTTTTATTGCCCCAATACCGATCGGCAATATACCCTCCTAAAAGCGGGGTTAAATAAACCAATCCGGTATAAGATCCATATAAGTTTGATGCAAATACTTTGTCAAAAAGCAAAGCTTTTGTCATAAAAAGCACTAAAACAGCACGCATGCCATAATAATTAAACCTTTCCCACATTTCTGTAGCAAACAAAACATACAGCCCTTTTGGATGAGCTATAGAAACTGACTTCTCATTCATAGCAATCATTTATGTTAATCACCCAAAATAGTAATAAAAGTGAAAAGCAAGGGTTATTTTCGCAGTCAATTTATATTTCATGAATATTTTATTACTAGGTTCAGGGGGGAGAGAACATGCTTTGGCATGGAAAATAGTACAAAGTCATCATTGCGATCAATTGTTTATAGCTCCTGGAAACGCTGGCACAGCTGCATTTGGAACTAATTTATCCATTTCCGTAACTGATTTTGAAACGATTAAAGCCAGTTGTTTAGAAAATCGTATTGATATGTTGGTTGTAGGACCGGAAGAGCCTCTGGTAAAGGGGATTTATGATTTTTTTCAAGCAGACCCTGATCTACAACACATCATTGTAGTTGGGCCATCTGCAAAAGCGGCACAATTAGAAGGCAGCAAGGCTTTTAGCAAGCAATTTATGCAAAGACATGGCATTCCTACTGCTGGATATGCCGAATTCACCGAAGCCAATTTTGAAGAAGGGAAAGCATACATACAGCAACACCCATTACCCGTGGTGTTGAAAGCAGACGGCTTGGCTGCGGGGAAAGGAGTGGTGATTGCAACATCAACTGAAATGGCCATTGCCAGTTTCACAGAAATGATTCAAGGGAAACAGTTTGGAGCAGCTAGCGAAAAAGTAGTAATTGAGGAGTTTTTAAGTGGGATAGAAGTAAGCGTTTTTGCACTTACCAACGGCTCAGATTACCATATTATTGGGCATGCCAAAGACTACAAACGAATTGGAGAAGGCGATACAGGGTTGAATACTGGCGGAATGGGTTGTGTAAGTCCAGTGCCATTTATGGATGATTTGTTTATGCAAAAAGTAGAAGAAACCATTATAAAACCTACCATTAAAGGCCTAACTGATGAAAACTTGGTTTACCATGGAATCGTATTTTTTGGCCTAATGAATGTAGATGGAACGCCTTATGTAATTGAATATAATTGCAGACTAGGCGATCCTGAAACCGAAGTAATCTTACCAAGATTAGAAACCGATCTAGTAGCCTTGTTTGCTGCCATGGACAATGGAACCCTCCAAGACGCCAATATTTCTTTCGACCAACGTTTTGTAGCTACAATAATGGCAGTAAGTGGAGGATATCCTGGAGATTATGTAAAAAACAAGCCTATTTCAATAGATGCAGAAATAGCTGAAATGAAAGACAGTATTGTATTTCATGCCGGCACAATATTGAAAGATGAGCAAATTTTAACAAATGGTGGCAGGGTTTTAGCAGTAACTTCCTACGGAAATAGCATTACAGAAGCTGCAGCGAAATCAAAAACAGCTCTCCAAAAAATTCATTTTGACGGAATGTATTTTAGAAGCGACATTGGTTTTGAATTCCCTTGTTAATTCCACTATTTTCTAGCACCTTTGTAGGTATCGCTTCATAAATAAGAACGCTATTATAAAATGGGATTATTTAATTTTTTTACGCAAGAAATTGCGATGGACCTTGGAACAGCCAACACATTGATTATTCACAATGATGATGTGGTAGTAAATGAGCCTTCTATTATTGCATTGAATCGCAATAACATGAAGGAAGTTTTGGCCGTTGGCAAGAAGGCATTGATGATGCATGAAAAAACGCATGAGAGCATTAAAACCATTCGCCCATTAAAAGATGGAGTAATTGCAGACTTTAATGCAGCCGAGTTGATGATCAGAGAGCTCATGAAAATGATCTATCCAAAAAAACCTTTATTCCCTCCAAGTTGGAGAATGGTAATTTGTATTCCTTCATCAATTACAGAGGTAGAGAAACGTGCAGTTAGAGATAGTGCAGAACAAGCCGGCGCAAAAGAAGTATACATGATTCATGAACCCATGGCAGCAGCGCTAGGAATTGGAATTGATGTAGAAGAACCAGTGGGCAATATGATTATTGATATTGGTGGTGGAACAACAGGTATAACTGTAATTGCATTAGCAGGTATTGTTTGCGATCAAAGTATTCGAATTGCCGGCGATGAATTTACGGCCGATATTATGGAAGCTTTAAGAAGATACCATAGTTTGTTAATTGGTGAACGTACTGCCGAGCAGATTAAAATAAATGTTGGAGCTGCAATGAAAGATTTAGACAATGCGCCAGAAGACATGCCTGTAAATGGTAGAGATTTGGTTACAGGAATTCCTAAACAAATCATGGTTAGCTATCAAGAAATTGCCGAAGCTTTGGATAAAAGTATTTTTAAAATTGAAGAAGCAATTTTAAAAGCATTAGAAACAACACCTCCAGAATTGGCTGCCGATATTTATAGAAGAGGTTTGTATCTTACAGGCGGTGGCGCTCTATTACGTGGACTAGACAAGCGTTTGAGCGCAAAAATAAAATTACCAGTTCATGTTGCTGATGATCCTCTAAAAAGTGTTGTTAGAGGCACAGGGCTTGCGCTGAAAAATTACCAACGTTTTCCTTTCATCATGAGATAGTTTATTAGTTAGCTGCATTGAAAAATATTTTTCTATTCATACGGCAATACTTTAATTTAATCAGTTTCCTGCTGTTACAGGTACTGTCTATTCTATTATTAACTTCTGCAAGCAAAACACATGAAACTTTTTTTGCAGGAGCAACCAATGAAGTAACCGGAAAAATAAATAGCAGATACAGTAATTTAAGAAGTTATTTTTCATTACAAGAAACCAACAGATTACTTGCATTAGAAAATGCTGCTTTAAGAAATGCCTTGCCTGCTAATTTTCAAATACCGGATAGTAGCTTTATCAATGCGAAAGATTCTTCATTAACAGATTCACTCGGTAGAGTTAGAAAATACACTTTTTTACCGGCTAAAGTAATTGGCAATACATACACTTTACAAAACAATTACCTAACATTAGAAAGAGGTAGTTTGCAAGGAATCAAAAAAGGCATGTCGGTTGTTGGGCCATCAGGTATTGTAGGTGTAGTGGTTGAATCTACAGACAATATCAGTAAAGTAATGAGCCTGTTGCATAGAAATAGCAAAGTAAGTGCAATGCTTAAAAAAGACAATGCAGCTGGTAGTATAGAATGGGATGGAACAGACCCTCACTACTTAATTTTAAAAAATGTATCGAAGAGCTCTAAGATAATTAAAGGCGATTCTGTAGTTACAAGTAACTACTCTGCAAACTTTCCATCAAATTTATTAATTGGCACTGTGGCTTCCATCATTGCAGACCCATCATCCAATTTTTATACATTAAAAGTAAGAACTGCCACCAATTTTTTCACCATTCAATATGTTGATGTAATTGGCAATTCGAGATACAATGAACAGTTGAATATAGAAAACAGCGGAAAAAATCAATGAGTACCCTAATAAAAAATATACTCCGTTTTATTCTGTTTATCGGAATTCAGGTTTTTATTCTAAACCAGATTCCACCTTTGCATCAATTTGTTGTTCCGTACTTGTATTTTTTATTTATCCTTTGGCTACCCTTTAATTTACCTCGATTTCCACTTTTAGTGATTGCTTTTGCATTTGGACTAAGTCTAGACTATTTTACGGGCACAATGGGGCTTCATGCCGCACCATGTGTTTTAATTGCCTATGTAAAGCCTTTTTTACTCAACCTATTGATTCCTCAAGAAACTACAGAGCAAAGTTATATTGAACCCAGTCTCAGTAGCATGGGATGGGCACCATACAGTTTGTATGTAGCGCTTTTAACTTTTATTCATCATTTTTATCTTGTATTACTGGAATGGTTGCAGTTTGGAGATTTTGTATATTTCTTGGGTAAAGTAACCGCAACTACAGCTATAAGCCTATTATTGATTTTTGTTACTGAGATGTTATTCAGTAGAAATGCCAAGTTTCGTACAAACCAATAAACTTAAATTGTAATTTTAACTAGGGGTTAAAAAAACTATTCGCCAATTATGTCCGTATTTAATCAAAGCAGAGGTGGAATTATTCAAATTATTTTTGCTGCTGTTTTTTTGATCATCACATTTCAATTAATTAATCTTCAAATTTTTTCTTCCAAGTATAAATTGGCAGCCGAAAACAATGCCATTTTTAGAAAGATTGTTTACCCAGACAGGGGTATTATTTTCGATAGAAAAAAAAGAGCATTACTAGAAAATGTAATCAGTTACGATTTAATGGTTACGCCTGCAGAAACCAAAGGAAACGATACAGCTGCTTTATGCCAATTATTGGGAATTGATACTACTGAATATAAGAAGAGAATCAAAGAAGCAATTTTTAAAAATACCCGGGTAAAGCCAAGTATTTTCGAACCTTTATTGGGCCCAGAAATGTTTGCCAAATTAAATGAAAACATGTACAAATTTCCAGGATTTGTACTAAGTGAAAGATCGGTTAGAACTTACCCATACAACACCGCAGGACAACTCTTGGGATATATTGCAGAAGTAGATACCACCTATTTAAGAAAGTATAAAGAGGATGGATATGAAATGGGAGATTACGCAGGCATGAATGGTTTAGAAAAAACCTACGAGAAAGTATTGATGGGGCAGAGAGGCATAAAAAGATTTATCAGAGACAATAAAAGCAGGATACAAGGCCCCTATGAGAATGGCCTTTTTGATACGGTTGCAATTGCAGGAAAAAATTTATACACCAGCATAGATGTGGAGGTTCAACAATTAGCAGAAAAATTATTGCAAAATAAAATCGGGAGTGCGGTGGCTATTAATCCAAGAACTGGCGGCATCATTGCCATGGTTTCTAGCCCATCTTATAACCCCAATGTACTAACTGGAAATCAAAGAAGAAAGAATTGGGGTAGAATGGTTTTAGATACTGCTAAACCAATGTACAATAGAGCCATCAAAGGACAATACCCACCTGGATCAACATTTAAACCATTGGGTGCGTTGGTAGCATTAGATGAAGGATTGATTACACCATCTTATGGAGTTGGATGTTTTGGAGGTTATGGAGGATGTAATGGAGTATATGTAAGATGCGAACACAAGAATCCTGGTCATGCTGCTAATTTAAGATTGGCATTGGCCAATTCATGTAACTCTTACTTTTCGGATATTTTCAGAAAAGCGATTGATAATAAAAAATATGGCAATACCATTGAAGGTTATTTAAAATGGAAAGAATACATGAATGCGTTTGGATTGGGTAGAACTTTAGAAGTAGACTTGCCTAGTGAAGACAAAGCCAATATTCCTGATACCAGTAAATACAATAAATTTTTTGGTGGGGCAAGAAGATGGAATAGTTGCAGTGTTTTAACCTTGGGAATTGGACAAGATAAAATGACTGCTACGCCAATTCAAATGGCCAACCTCATGTGTATTATTGCCAACAAAGGATTTTACTATGCACCACATTTTGTGGATAGCATAGAAAATGAAACTGATGCTGATACAGCTATGTTGGGCAAGTATAGGCGAAAACACATTGTTACGCATATTTCTGATAGTTCCTATAAGGCGGTTCATGATGGCATGAATGATGTAACGCTTTACGGAACAGCAACTGCAATTAAAATACCTGGCCATCAATATTGTGCCAAAACAGGAACAGCACAAAACCCGCATGGGAAAAACCACTCATTGTTTGTTGCATTTGCGCCAAAGGATAATCCAAGAATAGCCATTGCTGTTGTTGTAGAAAATGGTGGTTATGGATCGGTTGCTGCTGCACCAATTGCAGGGTTCATGATGGAAAAATATTTGAATGATACTATTTCAACTGCTGGATTGGTTGAAGTTGAAAGAGTTTCGAAAGTGAACTTAATTCCAGATGCAATCAAAAGATGGTATTATAAAAAAGACTCAGCCAGACTTGCCAAAATTGCAATTGAAGAAGCTGCTGCAAAAGCAGAAACGAACGAAGAAAACAATAAACCAATAACTGAAGCAACTTTAGAAAACAACTCAACTCCAATCGGAGATAAAAATACTGAGCCAAAAATTAAAACAAAGCCTTCTTTGTTATTGAATGAAGATAAAAAGAAAAGAAGAGCCAACGCAAAACCATGAATAAACAAAAAAGTATTTCACAAGGTGTAGACTATACCATTATTTGGCTTTATGGTATATTGATAGCCATAGGTGTGTTGTGCATTTTCATGGTCGAGTACAGAACAGATACCAATTGGGTACAGTCATTTTTAGGTGGTAAAACCAACTATAGCAAGCAGCTCATTTTTGCAGGCGTTTGTGTAATTATTGCAACCCTCATTTTATTAACAGATAGTAAATTATTCACGGCATTTGCCAATTTATTTTATGCTTTAGGTATTGTATTAATGTTTGCCACATTTGTAATTGGGAAAAATATCAATGGTTCTAAAAGCTGGATTCCTTTGGGCGGAGGATTTAATTTGCAACCAGTTGAAATTTGTAAAATATTTACCGCATTGGCTTTAGCCAAATTGTTATCTCGTCAAGAAACAGATTTTAATAAGCTAAAATCTCAAATACTGGCTGGTATCATTTGTTTATTACCTGCAGTTATTTCTATAGCTCAACACGAAGCAGGAATGGCATTGGTGTATTTTAGTTTTTTTCTAGTAATGTTTAGAGAGGGTCTATCTCCGATTGTGTTAATCATTGGATTCTCATTTGTAGCTTTGATCATTTCAACCCTGCTGATAGAGCCCGACACACTGGCCATCATCCTCTCAGCAGCAGCCATTTTATTTATTTACTTTTTTAGAAGAATAATCAAAAAGAGTAAGGGATTGCTTTACCTGATTCTACTTATTTGGTTTACAAGTGTAGGTATTCAACGATTTGCAGTTCCCTTTATATTTAATAATGTATTGGAATGTTATCAAAGTGCCAGGGTATACAGTGCATTTGGAAAAGATTATGATTGTAGCTTAAATCAACGATCAGCAAAGAAATCGGAAAAAGCCCCGAAAAAACCCGATGATTATAATGTTCGACAAAGTAAAATAGCCATCGGTTCAGGTGGTTTCTGGGGAAGAGGCTTTTTAAAAGGAACACAAACCAGGGGAAAATATGTGCCAGAGCAACATACCGATTTTATTTTTGCTTCATTAGGAGAAGCATTTGGGTTTGTAGGTTGCTTTGTATTCCTATCGATTTATTTGTTTTTATTATTTAGAATTATAAGGCTTGCTGAAAGACAGAGAAGTACTTTCAGTAGGGTGTACGCATACAGTGTAGCAAGTATTATTTTCTTTCACATAGCTTTTAATATTTGTATGACCATTGGATTATTTCCATCCCCAGGTGTTACATTGCCTTTAATTAGTTATGGCGGATCTTCGCTGGTATCATTCACCATTCTTTTATTTATACTCCTCCGACTTGATGCCGACAGGCAAATGGTATTGCGTTAAATTAAGTACATGAAAATTATTCCATTATCAGAAGGCAGTTTCACCATTGATAAAACCAAAATATTTGTTCCATTCGATACCGAAAATGAACAATTAAACAGCAGACCAATTGGCTCTTTATTGGTAGAGATTCAACCTTTTATTGTAATTACATCAAAAGATATTATTTTAATTGATACAGGATTAGGTTATAATATATCAAATGGACAGCCTCAGTTATATGCCAATCTTGAGAAAGCAGGAATCAATCCTTCTCAAGTTACCAAAGTACTGATGAGTCATTTACACAAAGACCATGCTGGAGGAATTACAACCAGAAATAAACTAACTGGAGAACAATTTATTGCATTTCCATATGCCACTTATTATGTGCAAAGCAGGGAATTTGAATTTGCAATGGGTATTGGGTCAGCTTCCTACATTAAAGAAGATATTGCCATCCTATCCGAATTCAGTAAAGTGGAATGGCTAGAAGATGATATGGGATATATAGACGATTATATTCAATATGAACTTACTGGTGCACATAGTAAATTTCACCAAGTATTTTGGATCAGAGAAGATAATGAAACTCTGTTTTTTGGAGGTGATGATGCCCCTCAACTACAACAGATGAAAAGTAGGTTTGTGGCCAAATATGATTTCGACGGAAAAAAATGCATGGAATTAAGAAGACAATGGTGGGAGAAAGGGAATACCGAACAATGGAAATTTCTTTTCTATCACGATATTGCTTCGCCTATTTTTCAACAGACTTAATCGTTATTATTAGAAGTTGGAGGAGGATTCATCCCTTTTTTGAAATTAGGATTATTCATTCTCCTATTCATCAACTCCTTGCGCAATTCATTATTAAAGTCTTTTTCTAGTTTGAATAACTTATTTACTCTCTCATCGCTCATCAAAATTTTTCTAAAATCCGAATTGTACTTTTTTCGAACATTCAAAGCCTTCTCTTCAAAAACCAATTCGTTGTACAGATTTTCTCTTCTTGTTTTTTTCAGTTCTTCGAAATACATATTGTGAACAGGCCAGAATTTTTGTGCTTCTTCGGGCGTTAAATTTAATTGACGAGTAATATAGGCAACCTTTAGTGCTTCAATATTGTTTTTATTGAACTTTTTTTCAGGACGATTCTGTGCATTGGTAGCTACCACCCCTAAACTGATTAGCACCAATAATATTATTTTTTTCATACAATAGTTTTAACTGCCTTTTTGATTGATTTTACTATCTCCAATTTCTTTTAAATACTCATTTAATTCATCATCAGAAATTTGTTGAAAATTTCCTTGATCAATATTTTCAACTTCTTCGGGTATTGTTAATTGCTCCGTTCCAGACAATAACGCAGTAGTATTTAAATAATTTTGTAATTCATCATCAGTAACTTGGTTCAATGCTGCAGGAACATCTATTTTACTATAATAGGCGTAATCAAAAGATTTGGAATTGTTATTATTAAAAATAAAACCTGCCGTAATAAGAATACCTGCAATCATTGCTGCAGCAGCATAAGACATCCATTTTCGCAACCTCGGCATTCGAACAATTGCTGTTTCCTGCTTTTGAGCAATTTGAAAGTCTTTAAAATAACCTTCCGGTAAAGATTGAACTGGGCGCTTTGCTATTGTGTTGAGTAATGGTGCAATGCTGTCTAATTCGGCTTCAACTGAGATAGAAGAATTCTTTGCTAATATCAACATCTTATCTGCAAATGAATCAAAATATCCTAATGGAACAGTTTGAGGCATTGTTTTACTAATCCCTTCTAATAAAGGGCTTAGCTCATTTAATGCTGAATTAATATGTTTATTTTCTTCCATTATCTATTTTTAGACTATTCTAAGTATCTAAGGTTTAACTATTAATAATAAATTCTTCAATTTTTTTGGCCGCATGATGATAACTGGCTTTTAAAGCTCCGGCACTGGTATCCAACACTTTACTCATTTCTTCATAAGGCATTTCATCAAAATACCGTAGATTAAAAACAAGTCTTTGTTTTTCGGGGAGTTGTTGAATGGCCAATTGTAATTTCCATTCCAATTGATTGGCATCAAAATGGCTATCGGCTTTTATTTTATTACCAAAATCACGAGCAATTTCATCAAATTGTATGGCCGACTTTCTTTTTCGCTGATCTAAAAAACTCAAACTTTCATTTGTTGCAATTCTATACAACCACGTATACAATTGACTATCGTCTCTAAAATTTTCCAGTCCCTTCCATACTTTAATAAATGTATTCTGTAATACATCATTGGCATCTTCATGTTCTACAACCATTCTACGTATATGCCAATAGAGCTTTTCCTGGTATTTTTTTACCAAAATTGTATAGGCTGCATCTTTATTAGCAGCTGTTTTAAACTGCAGTACTAATTCTTGATCTTTACTTAACATGAAGGGATGTTAATTGTAAGTTTGACTACAGCAAAATAAAAAAGTTTAATATGCCCTTCCTAATGTGTCACATACCGCTTTTAACAAAGACAATCCATCGTTACGGTCCTGCCCTTTTTCCCACATCATAATTCCATTGGCCATCGATTGTGCCAATTTTGCTTTGCGCTTTACAGTAGGCAATCCGTTGTAATAAATGGTGTAATTACTGAATCCACCTGCACTTACTACTGCCGAATCTGAAAATGCACTACCAGATCCGTTGGTAATGGTACTGTATGTTAACACTGTACCAGTTTGTGTTATACCACTTGGCCTGCCATATGCCGGAATACCCAATACTGCTTTAGAAGCAGGCATTCCTCTTGTATTTATCCAGTAATTTAAAGATGTTTGAGCCAATGCTAAATCACTATGGTGTTTAAACGGAACAGTTGTGCTAAAATCATCGTATGCCATGATGTTAAAAAAATCAACCATATTATTGGCCCATAAACTACTGCTGATTGCATCACGAACTGCTCCAACATATTTTCCCGCAGTGATTGCGGCCGATAAATAATATTTAGCACCAGTATGGCAAGAATCGCTTAACTCTCGCATAAATGCTGTAAAAGTAATATCTGTTCCATCGTCGGTTCTAGGAAATTCCCAATCTACATCTACTCCGTCTAATCCATAAGTTCTTACTACTTGCATGATTGATTTTATAAAGCCATTGCGACCACTGGGTGTGGTAGCCATATTTCTAAAATCAGCCGCTAAGCCGGCAATACTAATGAATATTTTTGCGTTATTCGATCTTGCTTTTGAAACTACAGCTGTAAGTACAGAAGGATTAGCAACTGTTAATCCACCAGTTGATGTTACATTGGCAAATGCATAATTGACAACATTACACATCCGAAATTTCTGATCTGTTACAAGAGCAGGATCTCGATAACTGGGAAAATATCCAACAACGTAAAAACCAAATGGAGCTGGAGGACTAATGGTATTCACCGCTGGCGGAACTACTGGTGGAACTGTTGGAGGAACCGTAGGAGTAGTAGTTTGATCTTTTTTACTACATGCAACAACAAATAAAATCATTGTTGCAATAACATAGCTTCTTGTATTAAATAATTGCTTTTTCACGAGTACAAAATAAGCATTATTGTTTAGTAAAAAAGCCCAATTTGATGAAAATTTTTAGATGGTAAAAAACCAGTAAATTGAGAAAGGATTTCAAGTATGCCCACTTGAACAATTTTTCGGCTTTTTAATTCTTAATTAATTATTTATGAAACAAATCATCCTCCTTTTACTACTAAGTATTTTTACCAATGCAAATGCGCAAAACCCTGATCAACAAATCAGGACGATCTTGGCAGCACAAACCCAAGCATGGAATAATGGCGATCTGATCAATTTTATGAAAGGATATTGGCAAAGTGATAGTTTGTTGTTTGTAGGCAAGAACGGGCCTTCTTATGGATATGCCGCTGCTTTGAAAAATTACCAAAAAGGATATCCCGACACTGCAAGTATGGGCAAACTAGCATTTACTTTATTACAGGTGAAACCCTTGGCTACAGATACATGGTTTGTTTTAGGTAAATGGGCACTTACACGTTCAATTGGCAATATTAGTGGGCATTACACCCTGCTTTTTAAGAAAATAAAGGGAGAATGGGTAATAGTAGTAGATCATAGTAGTTAATAAACCAATTATCTAAATTCTTAGTAGTACCTTGTAGTATTCAAACATATTAACTACTCATATAGCATAAATCATTTTTATGATACTCATTATTTTAGGCATCATCATTCTAACTGTTTCATTTTTCATCAATAAACAAAGAGAAGAATTTCAAAAAATAGCCAAAGGAATTCGACTTGCAGGTTTGGCAATTATTGTAGTAGGCTTTTTAACTTCCTGCATAAAGCAAATTGATGCTGGTCAGGTTGGAGTAAAATCTTTGTTCGGTAAAATAGACAATGAAGTGTTATCCAGTGGATTAAATCTAATCAATCCATTGTACGATGTAAAAACCATCGATATAAAAACCCTTAACTATACCATGAGTGGAGTTCATGACGAGGGTGATAAAGAAGGAGATGATGCAATTCGTGTACTTACCGCCGATGGCTTAGAAGTAATCATAGATTTAACTGTTTTATATCGAGTAACAAGCGACCAAGCGCCAAGATTAATAAGAGAAACAGGCTTGGATTACAGAGATAAAATTGTAAGACCGCTTACGAGAACAAAGATTAGAGATAACGCTGTTTATTTTACAGCTATTGAATTATATTCTAATAAGAGAGATTTATTTCAAGGAAGAATTTTCAAAAGCATCGATACCGATTTTAAAAAGAGAGGCTTGATATTAGAGCAACTCTTGGTAAGAAATATTACGCTTCCTCAAAATGTAAAAACATCTATTGAAGAAAAAATAAAAGCAGAACAAGAAGCGCAAAAAATGGAATTCGTTTTACAAAAAGAAAAACAAGAAGCAGAACGTAAGCGTGTAGAAGCCCAAGGTATTGCTGATTATCAAAAAATCATCAGTGCTGGTTTAGGCGATAAACAATTGCAATACGAACAAATACAAGTAATGAAAGCACTGGTTACTTCGCCCAATTCTAAAGTAATTGTACTAGGCAAAGGAAATACACCAGTTATTTTAGATACCAAGGATGGTAAAAATTAAAGGTCTTCAAAATGAATGGGCTTACTCCATAGGCGAATAACCCACCACAAGAAAAGGGTTAAACTAATTAGAAACCAGCTGTAGAAAATGATATTACCCTTGGTAATATGATCGTGCACGAAAGCGTAGTCATGCATAATACCAATGGTAGAGTTGATGGCCATCCACAATAAGCCAACAGCAATGGTATTTAAAATTCTAATAAGGTATTCTCTTACGCCTGGTTCCACGATGATGATAATTGTATATAAGTACAAAAGAAAAGCCCTTTTGTTTACTGAAGAGCATAATTAGTCGAAGCTTTGGTTGCTTGCAGCGGCTAATTTTAATATTCGATCAAATTGAGCTGGTGTAAGATCGTTATAAAAATAATAGATGGGATCCACGGCAACACCATTCCGATGCACTTCATAGTGCAAATGAGGGCCTGTACTTTTCCCAGTATTCCCAATATACCCTATTACTTCTCCTCGTTTTACTCTTTCCCCAACCCTTGCTTTTACCTTATACATATGGGAATAGGTAGTTTCGTAACCAAAACCATGGTTAATCAATACCCTATTTCCATATCCACCCGTATTAAAACCAGCATCTCTAACTACTCCATCAGCAGTTGCATAAATGGGCGTACCGGAAGCAGCCGTAAAATCAAGTCCGGCATGTAATCTTCTGTCTTTGTAAATTGGATCTATTCGGTAACCAAAACCAGAAGCAATGCGGTTTAGGTTTTTATTGCTAACAGGTTGAATAGATGGGATTGCGGCAATTAATTTTTCTTTGTTCTTTACCAAGTTGGCAATTTCAATAAATGATTTTGCCTGATATGCCAATCGCAATGAAAGATTGTTCAATTGATTGGTCATGCTTTTTACCAATTCTGTTTCGCCCAAGCTTTGCACCAATTTTACTTCTCTTTTTATCTCCTGATCTTTAATACGCGCACTATCTGGAATAGGAGATGATTCAAAAATAGAACGATACACATTATTGTCTCTATTTTCAATTTCATCCATTTGAAGCTCTAATTGCTTCATTCTTTCTTCCAAAACGCTGTAATTCTGTTTTAAATCATCATTTTGCTGACGCAAATACTTTTCTTTAGGCGAATCAATGTATTGGAATGTGATGGCAAAAATGAGAATACCCGTTACAATTGATGCTGCTATATACCCAATTACCTGCAATAAACGTACCCTAAGAGGAGTAGCCAGCTTCTCATAGCGCATGGTATGGGTATTAAAGAAGTATTTTACTTTTTTCATGCTGTATCAATCATGGGGCAAACTGCCTAAATCCTTACCTTTGCTCTCCTTTGAAATGCTAACAAATATAGTTTCTACACCCTAAATGGGAACATAAAAAGTAATCAAAAATGACGAGTGCCGAAATTCGCCAACAATTTTTAGATTTTTTTGCTTCAAAAAAGCATCAAATCGTTGCGTCTGCCCCAATTGTGGTAAAGAATGACCCTACCCTTTTATTTACCAATGCGGGCATGAACCAGTTCAAAGACTATTTTTTAGGTAACAAAAAACCTGAATTTAGCAGAATTGCTGATACCCAAAAATGTTTGCGGGTGAGTGGCAAACACAACGACCTCGAAGAAGTAGGTGTAGATACTTATCACCATACCATGTTTGAAATGTTGGGTAACTGGAGCTTTGGCGATTATTTTAAATCGGAAGCCATTGCTTGGAGTTGGGAACTGCTAACTGAAGTGTACAAATTGGACAAAGACAGATTGTATGTTACTGTTTTTGAGGGAGATGAAAAAGAAGGCTTACCAGCTTCTTCAATTGCATTAGCTGAATGGAAAAAGCTAGTGGCTGAAGATCATATTGTTTTTGGAAATAAAAAGGATAATTTTTGGGAGATGGGAGATACTGGACCTTGTGGCCCATGCACTGAGATACATGTAGATTGCCGACCAGACGAAGAGCGTAAATTAATTAATGGAAATACACTGGTAAACAAAGACCATCCACAAGTAATTGAAATTTGGAACAATGTATTCATGCAATACAATCGTTTGAAAGAAGGCAAATTGGTGCCATTGCCTGCCAGACATGTAGATACAGGCATGGGCTTTGAACGTTTAGTAAGGGTTATACAAGGAAAGCAAAGCAATTATGATACAGATGTTTTTACTGGAACGATTGCTGCTACTGAAAAAATTACTGGGAAAAAATATGATCAAAGCGATAGCAAAGAAGCCATTGCATTCAGGGTTTTGGCCGATCATATCAGAGCAATTGGATTTACCATTGCAGATGGTCAGTTGCCAGCCAATACTGGAGCAGGTTATGTGATCAGAAGAATTTTAAGAAGAGCCGTGAGGTATTACTATTCTTATTTGGACTATAAGCAACCATTATTGTTTCAGTTGATCCCCATCATTGCAGCTCAATTTAAAACAGTATTCCCTGAATTAAACAAGCAACAAGATTTTGTATCAAAAGTAGTAAAGGAAGAAGAAGATGCATTCTTAAGAACTTTGGATAAAGGGCTTAAAAGAATGGATGATATTATCAAACAAACCAACAATGCAGTAATCGATGGGAAAGCAGCGTTTGAATTGTTTGATACGTTTGGCTTTCCGGTAGATTTAACCAGATTGATCGCAACTGAAAATAATTTAAGCATCGACGAAGCTGGTTTTGAATCTGAAATGCAACAACAAAAAAATCGCAGCCGTGCAGCATCTATTTTAGATACAGAAGACTGGATTGAAGTTTCTGCTGAAGCAGGCGAAGGCTTTGTAGGCTATAAAGATATTTTGGTAACCAGTAGAATTACCAAGTATAGAAAAATAAGTGCTAAGGGTAAAACACAATTTCAATTGGTACTCAACACCACTCCTTTTTATGCCGAAAGTGGCGGACAGGTGGGCGATACAGGTTGGCTAGAATTTGGTGATACAACTATTGAAGTTACGGATACAAAAAAAGAAAATGATTTGATTGTACATTTCGTGAACGAATTGCCCAATGAAATCAATGGAAACTTAACAGCAAGAATTGATGTAGAAAAAAGATTGTTTACTTGTTACAATCATACTGCCACGCATTTATTACATGCTGCATTAAGAAAGGTTCTTGGAATCCATGTTGCACAAAAAGGTTCTTTGGTAAACGAAGACAGCCTGCGCTTCGACTTCTCTCATTTTGCAAGAGTAACTGATGAAGAAATTCGTCAGATCGAAAAAATGGTGAATGATAAAATCAGGGAAAACCTTCCGGTAGTAATTACAGAAATGCCCAAAGAAGAAGCATTGAAAATAGGTGCTATGGCGCTTTTTGGAGAGAAATATGGCAATACTGTTAGGGTTGTTGTAGTAGATCCAAACTATTCCGTTGAATTATGCGGAGGCACACATGTAATGCATACAGGAATGATTGGTATATTCAAAATTACGGCCGAGTCTGCTGTTGCAGCCGGAGTTAGAAGAATAGAAGCATTAACAGGAGGCAAAGCATTTAATTATTTGTATGAGCAATTTGCTGGTTTAAAAGAGGTAGCTGGTTTATTAAAAACACAGGATCCATTAAGAGCCGTTGAAAAAATTATTGCAGAAAAACAAGAATTAGAAAAGAAAGTAGAAAGTTTAGAAGCCAAACAATTAGAATCCATCAAAGATTTTTTATTGGGTGAGCGAGTTTCATTTTCTTTGGCTGAAAACAAGCCAGCTTATTTTATTGGAAAAATTGTTGATGTTAGCAATGCAGATCATTTAAAGAAATTATCATTTAGTTTAAAATCTGAATTAGGTGAGAATTATATGGTGGTACTTTGCGCAAATATCGCGGGCAAAGCTGCAGTAAGCATTCTACTTTCAGATAGCATTGTTTCCGAAAAAGGATTAGAAGCACCAAAAATAATCAAAGAGCAAGTGGCCCCTTTGATTAAAGGTGGCGGTGGCGGACAAAAAACATTGGCAACAGCTGGTGGGCAAGATGCTTCGAATTTGCAACAAGTAATCGATAGCATTCAACAACTGATCAATTGATCTAAAAGCACATATGGCTATTAGCGACAAATATGAAGCGGTAATCGGTTTAGAAGTTCATGCCCAATTGGCTACCAATAGTAAATTGTTTTGTGGAGATCGTATTCAATTTGGCGCCGAACCAAATACCCATATCAGTCCTATTACCATGGCATATCCAGGCACATTGCCCAAAACCAATGCAAAA
>CANGTR010000048.1 GCA_947456855.1 Sphingobacteriia bacterium
AAGAGATATTGCCAATGCATTGTCTAATCCAATCAATCAAGCATCTTTCCAGCGGCTTAAACAGATACAAGCTCAATAAAATGCTAGGGCTGTAATAGTAGAAATGCATCTTTGATAATCCGAATATCTAATGCTTCCGCTGTTTCTCTTGGTTCGCCATCAATGTGCAAGGGCGCCAATTTTTCGTTTTTAATGGATAAGCTGGGTGTTTGAAAATACAAAATAGTTTTAGTACTCATGTCGTCCACCAGTTTTTGTAATTTATTATTGCCCCTCATTTGCCTGAGAATGGCAAATGGTAGTTTTGCTTTATTCATTTTTTGAACAACCACCACATCCAATAAACCGTCTGATAAACTGGCTTGGGGAGCAATAGTAGCGTTATTGCCAAATTGATTGCTATTGGCAATGCTGATAAAAAATGCATCAGTAAAAAAAGAAAAATGATCAATGGTTATTTCAAACTGATACGGAATGGCTTTGAAATAATTGATGATGCTTTGTTGTGTGTAGGTAAATAATCCTCTAGTAGTTTTTTGTGCAAAATCATGGGCAACTTGTGCATCAAAACCCACCCCACTCAACATGCATGAATACGCACCATTAACAGTAAAGGCATCAATGGCTTTTGCTTTGCCACCAAAAACAATAGCTAGAGCAGATTTTAATTTTGAAGGAATATTTGCTGCTCGAGCCAATCCATTCCCAGATCCAGAAGGAATAATGCCAAATCGAACGCCTGTATCTCTCAATGCATTGGTAACTTGATTCACTGTACCATCTCCTCCAACAATAATCACATCGGTAAATGCTTCTTGTAAAATAGCATCTCTTACCAAATCATAATTACCTGTTGGGTTGGTAAAAACTACTTTATAAGGGATTTGTTGAAACTGGGTTTCGCGTTCTATTAATAAACGAGTCTTCTCTTTTTTAGAAGTACCGGATATTGGATTAATAAGATAAATGATTTTTCTTTCCATAAGACCAACAAATAACTACCAATACATTAAAGCACTGGCCCATGTAAAGCCACTTCCAAAGGCTGCTAAACAAACCAAATCGCCTTCTTTAATTTTCCCTTTTTCCCATGCTTCGCATAATGCAATTGGAACCGATGCGGCAGTTGTATTTCCGTAGTATTGAATATTATTATACACTTGATCGTCGGAAAGTTGTAATTTTTGTTGAACAAATTGGCTGATGCGTAAATTTGCTTGATGTGGAATCAACATGTTTATGTCGGAAGATTTCAAATCATTTTTTTCCAATGCTTCCATAATTACTTCCGGAAATTTCACTACCGCTTTTTTGAATACGGCCTGACCATCCATATAAGGATATAGTTGCGCGTTGTCAATCATTTTTTTACTCATGAACATTTGAGCAATTTCAGCTTCATCAAAATCGGCATAATTTTTTGCACCCCAATGATTGGCATGTGTACCAGGATTGTACATGGCCAATATTTCCGCAGACTCTCCATCACTATGAAGATGTGTACTTAATATTCCCTGTCCCTTTTTTTCAGTTGGTTGCAAAACAACGGCTCCTGCACCATCTCCAAAAATCACCGAGATATTTCTACCACGTGTGGTGAAATCCAAACCGAAAGAATGTTTTTCGCTGCCAATCACCAAGATGTTTTTATACATACCTGTTTTAATAAACTGATCGGCAACACTTAGTGCATATACAAATCCACTGCATTGGTTACGAATATCCAATGCGCCAATTTCCTTCATTTTCATGGCACGTTGTACCATTACTCCGCATCCAGGAAAATAATAATCTGGCGATAAAGTAGCAAACACAATAAAGTCAATGTCTTGGGCAGTTGTGCCCGCTCTTTCAATAGCTATTTTAGCAGCTTCTACCGCCATAGTAGTGGTAGTTTCTTCCGTTCTATGTGCATATCGGCGCTCTTTAATTCCTGTTCTTTCTTGGATCCACTCGTCATTGGTGTCCATGTATTTAGTGAGGTCATTATTTGTAACAACATTGGCAGGCACATATTTGCCAATACCAGCTATTCTACTTAGAGGCATACGCAAGCATTTTATTAATTGGTGAAGGTAAGGAACTTTTATGGTTAGCTATAAGTACTCATTTTCAATGATAAAAAAGCATCGTTTTGTCTTATTGCTATTTTAATATTATAGCCCAAATACATTTTTAAGAAACAGCGCTGACTCCTTTTTAACCGTTTCTATATCTTTTGATTGAATGGGAGATGCCATTACATGATTGCCGCAATTTGGAATTGGTACCATTTTCTTTTTTTCAGATGGTGTTTGAATATTTGCAAACATTTCTTTCATGGCACTTACTTTAACTACCGGATCTTGTGCTGTTTCATTTTTATAATAGTAAAGCACCAATGTTGGTTGTTTGATTTTTTCAAAAGTTGTTTTTGTCATGGCGGTTTCCAATAACTCTTCTAGTTGCACAGTAGCTTCTAAACGATAATGGTGATTCCAATATTGATTGTATTGAGCAATCGGTTTGTTGATGATCATGTAGTTGGATTTTTTCACCAACCGTGCAATTTGCAATCCCCATGGATTATTGAGTAACCAAGCATTTGGATCATTAATGGCAATATTGGGTGAGTACAAAACCAAACCACCCACTTCAGGATAATTAGCAGCCAACATCAACGCTAAAGTTCCTCCTGTTGAAGTGCCCATTAAAATAACTGTGTCGCCAATTGCTTTTCCGATGGCATATGCCTCTTTTGCAGATTCCCATAGGTTTTCTGCGGTCATATTTACCAACTCATCTGTTGTATCAATGCCATGTTGCGAAAGCCTTGACAAATAAAGGTTAGCGCCAAATTCTTTGGCAATAGTCCTATGCACCGGATTGCCCTCTTCCTGGCTAGCACTAAAACCATGTAAATAAACAATAGCGTATTTCGTTTTTTGTTTCAATGAATCGTTGGCCCAAACAATACGTGCTTCATTATTGGGTTTTACTTTATGCAATGCTTCTCCATCTGCAATAAATTTTTCCAAAGCTGTTGGTTCAGCAGGAACTTCAATTATAGTATTGTTGTAATTGGGTTTTGAAGGTGATGGCCCTATCAGATAAACAACAGCCAATAAGGTCACTATGCCAATAATGATTTTAAGAAAACGCATTGATTTTCTTTTAAAGGTATTAATTTCTTAGCCAATAAGCCCAGGCAATCAAAACTGGATGTATCATCAATAATCTAATCCATCCAATCGTTGGCGTCATTTGAAATTTGCCTAAATTAAAATGACCCAATTGAATCATATAAATATGAGCCGGAATAAAAGCGATTAATAAAGCAATAATTCCATAAGAAGCGAGCATTCGAGTACTAGGAAAAATCATACAAAGAGCCAATACTATTTCGGCCACTCCACTAATCATATTGATTGAATAGGTCCATTGCGTTAAATAGGGAGGAATCAATGGGCTATAAAAACGAGGATTGATAAAATGGTTAAATCCTGCGAATAAATAAAAAGCAATGAGTAAATAGAGCAAAATTGGCTTCATAAATAGTTGATATTCATATAAAATTAAGGTTATTTGGGGGCATCAGTTTTAGTCCGTAACATAATATTGACACTTAATTACTTGCTGCCCCATTGTAATATCGTACCTTCGCCGCTCAAATAAATGGTATTATTTACATAAGTAATTGATACCTAAGCAAATACACAATAATGGAAATAAGAAACATTGCCATCATCGCACACGTTGACCATGGCAAAACCACGTTGGTAGACCGTATTTTAGGTGCAACCAAGGTATTTAGAGACAACCAGGATGCTGGTGAGTTAATTATGGACAGCAATGATCTTGAAAGAGAGCGTGGCATTACCATTTTCAGTAAAAATGCTGCTGTAACTTATAATGATTATAAAATCAATGTTATTGACACACCAGGTCACAGCGACTTTGGAGGTGAAGTAGAGCGTGTATTGAAAATGGCTGATGGTGTTATCTTATTGGTAGATGCTTTTGAAGGACCAATGCCACAAACTCGTTTTGTGTTGCAAAAAGCCTTACAATTGAATTTGCATCCTATTGTTGTAATTAATAAAGTAGACAAACCAAACTGCCGTCCGGACGAAGTACATGATGCGGTTTTTGAATTGTTCTTCAATTTAGATGCTACAGAAGAGCAATTGAATTTCCCTACTTTCTATGGTAGTGGTAAAAATGGTTGGTTCAATGATAGCCTTACACAAACAGAAGATATTTTCCCTTTAATGGATGGCATCATTAAATATGTACCAGCTCCTAAAGTAAATGAAGGACCATTGCAAATGCAAATTACTTCATTGGATTATTCTTCTTTCTTAGGAAGAATTGCTATTGGAAAAGTAACAAGAGGTTCTATTAAAGAAAGCCAACCAATTGCATTGGTGCAGGCAGATGGTTCCATCAAAAAGAGCCGTGTAAAAGAATTGTATGTGTTCGAAGGAATGGGTAAGCGTAAAGTTACCGAAGTAATTGCCGGAGACTTATGTGCAGTTGTTGGTTTAGAAGATTTCAATATTGGAGATACCATTGCAGATATAGAAAATCCAGAAGGATTACCAATCATTAGTGTGGATGAGCCTACCATGAGTATGACATTCAGCATTAACAATTCTCCGTTCTTTGGTAGAGATGGCAAGTTTGTAACATCGCGTCACTTGCGTGATCGTTTGATGAAAGAAACAGAAAAGAACTTGGCATTAAGAGTAGAAGATACAGATAGTGCAGATAGTTTCTTGGTTTTCGGACGAGGTATTCTTCATCTTGGCATCTTGGTAGAAACCATGCGTAGAGAAGGTTATGAGTTAACAGTTGGTAACCCACAAGTATTGGTAAAAACCATCGATGGCAAGAAGCATGAGCCTTATGAAAATTTGGTAGTTGATGTTCCTTCAGAATTCAGTGGTAAAGTAATCGACTTGGTAACTCAACGCAAAGGCGAAATGCAAATCATGGAAAGCAAAGGAGAGATGCAACATCTTGAATTTGAAATTCCTTCAAGAGGCTTGATTGGTCTACGTTCTCAAATGCTTACTGGTACTGCAGGTGAAGCAGTAATGGCTCATCGTTTTATCGACTATAAACCATGGAAAGGACCAATTCCTGGAAGAAGCAATGGCGTTTTGATTGCTAAGTTTCAGGGAGTAACTACTGCTTATTCAATCGATAAATTACAAGATCGTGGAAGTTTCTTTGTAGATCCAGGAGATGAAGTATATGTAGGTCAGGTTATAGCAGAACATATCAAACCAGGAGATTTGAATGTGAATGCAGTGGAAATGAAAAAGCTTACCAACCACCGTGCAAGTGGAAGTGATGATGCCGTAAGAATCGTTCCTAAATTGCAATTTACTTTAGAAGAATGTATGGAATATATTCAGCAAGATGAGTGTATAGAAGTTACCCCTAAAAACATCCGTATGCGTAAAACCATTTTGGATGAAAATGATAGAACAAAAGCTTCTAAGAGCATGAAATCTGAAGCAGTAGGATAATAACTATTGCATGTAAAATTTTCAAAAGCTATCAGTTCATTACTGGTAGCTTTTTAGTTTACCCTGAAAATCACTGGATTGGTTTATTGAGTGTTTCCCATAATAAATCTTTCAATTCTACGAGTCCTTTATTGGTAACTGCAGAAATAAATAAGTGAGGTATACCAGTTGGTAATTCTTTGCTAATGGCTTCTTTTAACTCATCATCTAGCATATCACTTTTGCTAATGGCAATAATAAAATCTTTTTGCAGCATTTCTGGATTGTAAGATTTCAATTCTTGTTGCAAGATTTCAAACTCTTTTTTATGATCATTGCTATCCGCAGGAATTAAAAACAGCAGAACAGAATTACGTTCTATATGTCTTAAAAAACGATGGCCCAAACCTTTCCCTTCAGCAGCACCTTCAATAATTCCTGGCAAATCTGCAATGCAAAAGGATTGCTGATCTCTATAAGCAACCATGCCCAATTGCGGAGTTAAAGTAGTAAAAGCGTAATTGGCAATTTTTGGTTTGGCAGCTGTAATTGAGGATAGTAAAGTAGATTTCCCTGCATTCGGAAACCCTACCAAACCTACATCTGCCAATACTTTCAACTCTAAATTTTTCCAACCTTCTACACCTGGCTCACCTGGTTGCGCATGTTCAGGAACTTGGTTGGTAGGTGTAGCAAAATTACTATTACCTAAACCCCCTCTTCCTCCACGCATCCAAATATACTCTTGTCCGTCTTCTAAAATTTCTGCTTCTTTCTTTCCGGTTTCTTCGTCACGTGCAATGGTACCTAACGGAACATCTATGTAAATATCTTTTCCATCTCTTCCTGTACAGTTGTCTTTACTTCCATTTTCGCCATTTTCTGCTAAGACATTCTTGAAATAGCGTAAGTGCAATAATGTCCATGTGTTGCTATTGCCTCTCAAAATAATATGACCACCTCGTCCCCCATCTCCACCATCAGGTCCGCCCATTGCGGTGAGTTTATTGCGCATAAAATGCTTTACACCTGCGCCACCATGGCCGCTTCTGGCAAAAATTCTAATATAATCAATGAAATTATTACGTTCCGACATACCTGCAAAGATACAACATTGTTCTTGGTCTATTTTTTCAATTCATTCCAAGTTTGGTAAAGGCTTTCTTGAGATGGACGATTTTCAGGAATTTCCCTTAGCGGAATGGACTCCATCCAATACTTTTTCATTTCTTCCGGAAGTGATTGATAAAGTTGAGTACCCTTCGTTTTCCAACTGATCATGTCGTCGGAAACATCTTTTATTTTTTTAGCAGGATTGCCAACAATTAAACTTCTCTTTTCAAATATTTCATCTGCTTTAATCATTGTCAATGCGCCAACAATAGATTCGTCACCTAAAATCACATTATCCATTATAACACTATTCATTCCAATCAAACAGTTTTTACCAATTGTTGCCCCATGAATTACTGCGCCATGACCAATATGTGCATTTTCTTTTAATAAAACAGTGGTACCAGGAAACATATGTATCGTGCAGTTTTCCTGAACATTACAGCCATCTTCAATAATGATGGCTCCCCAATCACCTCTAATTGCGGCACCGGGTCCTATATAAACATTTTTCCCAATGATAACATTTCCTGTTACTGCTGCTTGAGGATGAATGAATGATGATTCATGAATAACTGGTGTAAAACCTTTGAAGGAATAGATCATGGAGTTTATTTGGAATTAAAAATCGAATACTTTTTATGTGTAGTAATCTTAAATGCCTTCATTCATAACAAGCTTTCCAGTTCTAAAACAGGTGCCTTTAAATAAAGCAACTGTTTGTTGATTTTGATTAGTGATAGTTATATGGTAGATGCCCGTACTTTTTCCATTATGCATTTCTATTGCTTCTGCAATAAGGGTATCTCCAATATGTACCGCTTTAACAAAATTGATAGAAGTGTCTAGTGCCACAGATAAATTATTTCTATTGTTACAAGCAAATGCAAATGCACTATCTGCAAATGAAAATGCAATACCCCCATGAACAATGCCCAATCCATTCAGCATCTCTGCTCTAACAAGCATTTGAATTTTACTGTAGCCTTCTTTTATCTCTATCAATTCTATACCTAACCAATTTGAAAATGCATCGGTTTTTAGCATATGGTTTACTACATCTGTTGGGCTCATGATTGGATCATTTAAAAAATAATTAATTGCCTTTGTACAATGGAATTCTTTTAGCTAAAAAAGCCTCTACCCCTTCTTTAAAATCGTTGGTAGCTGCTGCTTTTTGTTGTAATTGGTCTTCGAGTGCCAATTGTTGAGTTATATCATTGGTTGAAGATGCATTGAGTGCTTCTTTTATATAAGCCAATGCTTTTGTGGGCATTTGCGCCAATGTTGTTGCAATTTTTTTCGTTTCTTCTAAAAAAACAGTTTCATCAAATACCTTGTAGAGCATACCCATTTGTAGAGCTTCTGAAGCACTTACTTTATCTCCCAGCATCATTAGTGCACTGGCTCTTTGAAACCCAATTAAACGAGGTAGCGTATAAGTACCGCCGCTATCCGGAATCAAACCAATTTTAGAAAAAGCTTGAATAAAAGAGGCAGTTGAAATACTTACCACTACGTCACACGCAAAAGCCAAATTTGCTCCTGCACCTGCAGCAACTCCATTTACGGCAGCTACAACTGGTTTTTGTAAATTCCTGATTCTTTCTACAATTGGGTTATAATGCTCGCTTAAAATTCGTTGCATGCCTGGACCGTTCGGATCAACTACTTCTGCCAAGTCTTGACCTGCGCAAAAACCTTTTCCTGCACCAGTTAATACAATGCAACGAATGGTTTGATCGGTAGCACAATCATCTAAAATAGTCTGAAATGACAAAGCCATTTCTCTATTAAATGAATTGAGTTTGTCTGGCCTATTAAAGGTGATTGTTGCAATTCCATTTTCTATGGATAAAAGTATTGAAGACATTGCTCAATTTTTTAGTTTAATTCAGCAGCAAGTTAAACTTATTTTTTACCTTCAGCAATATGAAAAAATGGTTGATCATACTCTTTTTTAATTTTTTAAATCAAATATTGTTTGCGCAGGGCTTTTTCAAAGTAGATAGAAGTTTACCAGATTCATTATTCATAAAAAGCTTTCGGAATAAACTCAATTTATCAACAGGTACGCAATTAAATAATGCGGCATTTATTATTGCCAATCCAACCGGGAAAGCTAGAATTAATATTAGCCCAGAAGTGACTGTACAGCAGTTTATCAAAATGGAATTTAAGCAAATCAATTTGCGCTATACATTCTCACTATTTCCGATATCAGATATAAGTGATCAACCTGTTCATTATCGAAAGGAGGTGGGCGCTTCATTTAAGATTAAACAATTTAATTTTGATCTTAGTTTACAGAATGCAAGGGGTTATTTTATAAAAAATAGCGAAGATTTTACGGCAAATACACCTAATCAAGGAAAACCAATCCAATTGCCTGATTTAACCACCAAGGTAATTAATGTACAAGGTTCCTATAATACCAATAAGCAGTTTTCGATAGATAATATTTATTCTGGCAGAACATTGCAAACTCGAAATGCTTTCAGTTTTATACCAGGCGCTGCTATTACTTATATTCATTTCTTTCAAGAAAATCCAGTAGTGGATGCTGGTATTGGAAAGGACAATAATTTAGTAGATGTTAATTTTAATTTTCCAGTTGCAGCAACAATTACATTTGCAAAAAAATGGTATGTTTCAGGAATAGCAGGGCCGATACTCGGAGTAGCATTTTATAATTCAACATCTTACAATTCTAATTTACAACTAATATCAAGTAATTCTACCGAGATAACTACAGGGTACTATCTCAGATCGGGTATTGGTTATACTGCCGATAAGTGGTTTGCAGGTTTCGCAGCTTATAATCAACGATATGGATCTAAAACAGGAATCAATAGAGATGCGCGATTTTTCTATGGTGCATTTTTTTATGTTGGATTTAGAATAAAAGCTCCAAAAGTTTTAAAGCAAACTTCAGATATTCTACCATTTAGTGACAGGTAGATATTTTAAATGAGGGGGCATTCATCAGATAAAATAGTCTTGTTATTTAATGGCATTTAAAATAATCGAAAGGCTCCTTACAGTCATTGCATTTAAACAATGCTTTGCAGGCAGTACTTCCAAATGCGGAAATTAAAGTTGTATTCTTTGAATTGCATTGAGGACATTCAATGGCAAGGTCTTCTAAATATGCATTGTCGAAACTTTTTCCTACAGGAGGGGCAATTCCATAGGCCTTTAATTGTTGTTTTCCATTTTCGGTAATCCAATCTGTAGTCCATGCAGGAGAGAGTGCTTGCTCAATTTTTGTTTGATGAAATCCCGCAGCTATCATGGCCATTTTAATTTGTACGCTAATTAAATCCATAGCCGGACATCCCGAATAAGTAGGTGTAATGGTGATGGTGATAATCGGTTCACTTGAATCTGTTTGATTTTGAATGCCAACATTTCTTATAACCCCTAAATCGGTAATTGACAAAACAGGAATTTCAGGATCATTGATGGTTTTAAGAATAGCCCATACAGCATCTATTGTAGCCTCTTCTGATATCCTAGTATTTTTATTGTCTGCATTCATAAAACTCCCCCTTTAGGGGGTTGGGGGGTTGGGGTTGGGTGGGTTACCATTCACTGTTTGGGTAAGCTCTTTGTAAATATTGCATTTCAGCTAAAATATAGCCTAAGTGTTCTGTATGTATTCCTTTTAAGCCTCCTTCTTGCATCCATGATTTTGCTGGAATCGTTAGGGTGGCATCATGAAAAATTGAACTCAGTTTTTTATTCCAATCAGAGGAGATGGAATCATCATTATTGATAAACATTTCGCCAGTATACGGCCATAAATATTCAATGGCTTTTTCAATTTTCAATTTACTCTCCTCTGTACCATCTCCCAGGCGTATTACCCAATCACCACTCCATCTAAGATGATAAGTAACTTCTTTCAAGGATTTTTCCGCAATGGCACTTAATTGAGTATCGGCATCATTTACTAATTGATTGTATAAATAGAATTGATAGGTAGAGAATAAAAACAAGCGCAATGTGGTAACAGCCCAATCGCCATTGGGCAACTCAACTATTAGATTGTTTTTAAAATCAGGTGTATCTCTTAAATAAGCCAAACTATCTTCAGTAGCAGGTAAAACAAAACCAAGTGAAGGGTCGTTTTCGCTATTGATGATTTCTGCAGCGTATTGGTAAAAATTTCTTGCCTGTCCGATATAATCCAATGCAATATTGGAGATGGCAATATCCTGCTCTAGAACCGGACCGTGCCCACACCATTCGCTGCATCTATGTCCTATTATTAAAGCATTATCTGCTAGGTGTAATAAATAATTTATTTTGTTCAATGTGGTCATTTCGGTTACATGTATTTTACTTCATCTGGTAAATCATAAAAAGTTGGGTGTCTATAGGCTTTATCGTTAGCTGGATCATAAAGCGAACCAGCTTCTTCAGGAACACTTGCATGAATATATTTGCTTTCTACAGCCCATATGCTAACGCCTTCCATTCTTCTGGTGTATACATCGCGGGCATTTTCAATGGCCATGGCTGCATCAGCTGCATGAAGGCTTCCAGCATGTTTATGATCCAGCCCTTGCTTACTTCTAATAAATATCTCCCATAAAGGCCATTCTTCTTTGGGTGTATTATTGGTTGATATATCGGCTGCACCATTTTTGGCTTCGCCATAATCACCATAGTAAAGTTTAATTATTGAATACGACATAGTAGAGATATGAGTTATGAATTAAGAGATACATTTTGAGTTAAGCTGCGGTTCTTTTAGCTGCTTTTTTTGCTGCATGTGCGGTAGCTGCTGCCCTTACCCATTCACCATCTGCCCATGCTTTTTTTCTGGCATCCAATCTTTCTTTATTACATGGTCCATTTCCAGCGATCACCTGCCAGAATTCATCCCAATTGATTTCACCAAAATCATAATGCCCCCTTTCTTCATTCCATTTCAAATCTTTATCTGGTAAAGTAAAGCCCAACACTTTTACTTGCTCAGCACATACATCAATAAATTTTTGACGAAGCTCATCATTGCTGAAGCGTTTTATTTTCCACTTCATACTCTGAATACTATTGGGGCTCTCATCGTCTTTAGGCCCAAACATCATGATACTTGGCCACCACCATCTATTAATGGCATCCTGTGCCATTTTACGTTGTGCTTCAGTGCCTTTGCTCAAAACATACAATATTTCAAAACCCTGACGTTGGTGAAAACTTTCTTCTTTACAAACCCTTACCATAGCCCTAGCATAGGGGCCAAAACTGCTTCTGCAAAGTGGTACTTGATTCATAATAGCAGCTCCATCAACCAGCCAACCTACTACTCCCATATCTGCCCAACTAAGTGTTGGATAATTAAAGATGGAAGAATATTTTGCTTTACCACTGTGTAATTGATCGTACATTTCATCTCTGCTAATACCCAGTGTTTCTGCAGCGCTATACAAGTACAAGCCATGACCAGCTTCATCTTGTACTTTGGCTATCAAAATGGCTTTTCTTTTGAGAGATGGAGCACGAGTGATCCAATTGCCTTCTGGCAACATACCAATGATTTCACTATGTGCATGTTGAGAAATTTGTCGAATTAAAGTTTGACGATATTTTTCAGGCATCCAATCTTTTGGTTCGATTCTAATTTCTTTGTCTATTTTATCTTGAAAAATAGTTTCCATGTTTTTTTCCATATGCTATTATTTTGTATCAAAATCAATGATAATTGTTTCGGTTCTTGGATGACTTTGGCATGTAAGAATATAGCCATGTTCAATTTCTTCTTGTTCTAATCCATAGTTTACATCCATGTCTACTTCACCTTCAATTAATTTTGCTTTGCAAGTACAGCAAACGCCACCCTTGCATGCAAATGGCAGGTCTGCTCCATGCTTCAAAGCAGCTTCTAATATACTTTCACCATCAAAGGCCAATTCAAAATCGAATGCAATACCATCTTGTTGAATTGTGATCTTACTTTTAACTTCATTAGAAGCGCTAGCACTATTTTGTTTTACTGTTTTTTGCTTTTCACCCACACCAAATAATTCAAAATGTATTTTTTTTGAATCAACCCCCCTTTTTTCTAATTGTTCTTTCACACTAAAAATCATTTCAGAGGGGCCGCATAAAAAAATTCCAGCAGCAGTTAATGGTTCAATTATGTGATTGCAAAGCAATTCAGCTTTGCTAGCATCAATTCTTCCAAAATGAATAGCTGCATCGGTTTTTTCTCTCGATAAGATATACACGATACTCAAGCGCCCTATGAATTTATTTTTGAGCGCTTCCAATTGTTCTTTGAAAATAATTGAATGTCGATTCTTGTTTCCATAAATCAAGGTAAAACTGCTATCAGCTTCGGTTTGAAGGGTCGTTTTAATGATGGATATAATTGGTGTGATACCACTTCCAGAAGCAAAAGCGATATAGCTGTTTTTATTGTTACAATTTAATGGAGTATAAAACTTTCCATTTGGATACATTACATCGAGCGAATCGCCTTTTTGAAGTACATCGTTTGCAAAGCTAGAGAAAACACCACCTGGTACTTTTTTAACAGCTATGCGCAATTCATTATCTAATGGGCTACTGCAAATAGAATAAGAACGTCTAACGGATTCTCCATTAATGTTTGCTTTAACAGTAATATATTGCCCTTGAGTAAATTTAAAATTGGTTTTTAATGATGCTGGCACATCAAATGCAATAGAAACACAATCATTGGTTTCTTTGCGAATATCATTAATACTGAGCGTTTCAAAATGAGCCATAAATAATGCTTTAGCAATTCTTTCTATTTCAGTTCCAATCCACCCACTAAAATGGTAATCATATTATCAGTGAGGTTCGAAGCATTTATCTTTTGGGTAGATCTATGCCAGCTTTCAATACCACCGATAGCGTGTAAAAGAATCAGTACAGCAGTAGGGGCATCGATATTTTTAATTTCTTTATTGCGAATGCCTGCTTCGATAATTGCAGCAAATCTTTTTCTATACATTCTTCGCTGCGTTTGAAAATTAGACAAGTATGGATCCGACAAATGTTTCCATTCTCGATCGCTTACATATACTTCTTCGTAATGATTGATCATTTCATCTATATGAAAACGAATCAGTTCTTCTACTTTTTCAATTGCAGGGATGGAGCTTGATTCTACCTCGTCCATTTTATGCATAAATCGGTTAGCAACTCCAAAACATATCTCGTGCAGCAGCTCGGTTTTAGATTTAATATGGTTGTATAAACTGGCAGCTTCCACGCCAACCGATTCTGCCAAATCTCTCATACTGGCCGCCTTAAAGCCTCTTTCTCTGAAAAGGCCTGCAGCTTTACTAACGATCACCTCTTTACGGGAGCTGTTTTTATCTATTTTTATCCTTGCCATATCACGAAGATAATATACTAACGGGTGTTAGCAAATAATTTACCTATTTTTTATTAGTATGTTAGTTTTATTTGGTCTGATTCCCCGGTCAGACCAAACCGGTCAGACCAACTTGGTCTGACCAAATGAGTAAGATGGCCTGACTGCTTAGACACTTGCCCCTTAGTTATTTTACATATTACCCAATAAACCCCTAATTTCGCTCCCCAATAACAAAAATCATTCTATGTCTTTAGTAGTTGTTGGGTCGATGGCTTTCGATGCCATTGAAACACCCTTTGGAAAAACAGATAAAATCATTGGTGGTGCGGGTACCTATATTGCCTGGTGTGCCTCCAATTTTGTTCCTGTAAAACAAATTTCAGTGGTAGGTGGAGATTTTCCTCAGGCAGAATTGGATGCTTTAACCAACAGAAATGTTAATCTTGAAGGAGTGCAAATAAAGAAAGATGAAAAAACATTTTTCTGGAGTGGTCGCTATCATATGGATATGAATAGCAGAGATACAGTTGATACACAATTGAATGTATTGGAAAACTTCCAACCCGTAGTACCTGAAAGTTTTCAGGATTGCGAATTCTTGATGTTGGGCAATTTGGTACCAGCTGTTCAAAGATCAGTAATTGAGCAATTGCGCAAAAGACCCAAGTTGATAGTATTAGATACCATGAATTTGTGGATGGATATAGCCATGGACGATTTGAAAAAAACTTTGTCGATGGTAGATGTTTTAATGGTGAACGATAGTGAAGCTCGTCAATTAAGTGGAGATTATTCGTTGGTTAGAGCCGCCGCAACTATTATGGCAATGGGGCCTAAATATGTGATCATTAAAAAAGGAGAACATGGTGCATTGTTGTTTCATGGATCTAAAGTATTCTTTGCACCAGCATTGCCATTAGAAGAAGTATTCGATCCAACTGGAGCTGGAGATACTTTTGCTGGCGGGTTCATCGGACACTTAGCAAAAACAAGAGACATTTCATTTGAAAATATGAAGACGGCCATCATTATTGGAAGTGCCATGGCTTCATTCTGTGTAGAAAAATTTGGCACAGAGCGTTTAAGAGAAATTAGTAAATCGGATATTGATACCAGATTAGAAGAATTCATCCAATTGGTAAATTTTGATATCTCATTGGGCTAATTAAATCGAATGTAATATATTTGTTGCATCATGAATAATTCGAAACATACAAAACGTACAAAGAAACCGCAATAAGCGGAAGGTACTGTACGTTTGTATATCAACTATATTAACAAAGACCTTCCGAAATGGAAGGTCTTTTTTTTACCCCCTATACCCCCCCCCGACTAGTCGGGACAGGCTCTAAAGGGAGAACTAGGGATTAATAACCATTTAAAAACTCTCTTTGGGAGACGGAGGAAAACACCATGAAAGTAGCAGTAGTAGGCGCAACAGGTTTAGTAGGAACCAAAATGTTGCAGGTATTGGCAGAACGCAATTTTCCGGTAACAGAAATAGTGCCGGTAGCTTCTGAAAGATCAGTAGGTAAAGAAGTAAGCTTTAAGGGAAAAGCGTATAAAGTAGTGAGCATGCAAGATGGTATTGATGCAAAACCTGCGGTAGCTATTTTTTCTGCAGGAGGTGGTACATCATTAGAGTGGGCACCTAAATATGCTGCTGCTGGAATAAGGGTGATTGATAATTCATCTGCATGGAGAATGGATCCTACTAAAAAATTAGTGGTACCAGAAGTAAATGCAGCGGTATTAACCAAGGATGATTTTATCATTGCAAATCCAAACTGTTCTACTATTCAAATGGTAGTGGCATTACAGCCATTGCATTTAAAATATAAAATCAAGCGTGTGGTTGTAAGCACTTACCAAAGTGTTACAGGAACAGGTAAAAAAGCAGTTGATCAATTGATGAATGAAAGAAATGGTGTGGAAGGAGAAATGGCATACAAATATGCAATCGATCTAAATGTAATTCCTCAGATTGATGTTTTTTTAGACAATGGTTACACCAAAGAAGAAATGAAGATGGTGAAGGAAACCAATAAAATCATGCAAGACGATTCTATCCGTGTTACAGCAACTACTGTTCGTATACCAGTTATGGGTGGGCATAGTGAAAGTGTTAATGTTGAATTTGCCAATGATTTTGATATTGCAGAACTAAAAGCCATTTTAGCAGCTGCACCAGGTGTAATTGTGCAAGATGATATTGCCAATCAACAATATCCAATGCCTTTATGGGCACACGAAAAAGACGAAGTTTTCGTAGGACGTATTCGCAGAGATGAAACGCAACCCAATACCTTGAACATGTGGATTGTTAGCGATAATCTTCGCAAAGGAGCAGCCACCAATGCAGTGCAAATTGCAGAGTACTTAATGGAGAAAGGGATTATTGCTTAAATATTTATAACTTGTAGCAGATGAAAAAGGCTGTTACAAGTTTTTGTTTTTTATTGTTATTGAGTTGCTCAACTGTTAAGTTGAATCAATCCCCTGGTACAGAAAAAATTACCGGAGCCGAATTTTACGCTTCAGCTATTTCAATGCAATGGAAGCAAAGAGATTCTTTTGCTGTGAAAGAAGTTTTGTTGGGAAATATGCCCGATTTTTTATACAAATTTGTTCCAATTAATGTTTCTATAAAAGATTCGGCTACCAATAAACTGATTAAAGCTACTTATTATGTTAGTTCGGATTATTTAAGTGTAGGAACCAATGGCAATTGGGCTCGAATACCTATCACCCCCATAGCTGCACAAATTATAGCAGATAGTTTAGATTGTTTTTTACCAACCAGAAAAATGGTAAATGATATTTATGCAGCTTCAGTTGTAAAGCTTGCACCAATTCCCATGTATATTTATCGAGACAGTAGTATTACCATGTGGCAACATCATTTAATCATTGAAGGGCAAAGGGCAGGAAGGAAGGGCTTGATTGCCGGTATCAAAAAAGATGTAGTGATTAGTGATTTGCTAACACGATCTTCCAAAACAAATCGCGTTGCTATTTATGGATGGCATCAATTAAATGGAATGCCAATTCAACCATTGTACGCAGGACATGTAAACTGGTATGCAGATTATAGTCATGGAATTAGATTGGTGTATCAAAAAATCAAAGTGAATGGGAAGTGGATGGACTATAAAGCTGTAATGTTGGACCAAAGATTAAAAAAACTTTTATCGGATGAGGAGTTTGCAGATGTAATCAGGTATTGAAATAAATTCCTACCGCTTAAATTTTTGATAAGTAGGATCAGTTGGTGCGTACTTGGTTCCCCATAAAGATGAAGTAATCATTAAGTCGGCAGAATGCCTATTGATGGCAACGGGTATATTGTGCAACCTACACTGCCTTAATAGCATTTGAATATCTGCTTCATGCGGATTTGCCGTTAAATCATCAATTAAAAAAACACATAGATCAATTTTTTCTTCAACTACCATTGCGGCAATTTGTGCATCACCACCCATCGGCCCAGATAGCATTTTGGTAACATTCGATTCAAAATCGGGGCCAACAATTTCTGCCAACGCTTTTTCAATTAATCCGCCTGTAGTACCAGTACAGATCAATTTATTTTTTAGTAATGTGTCTGCATTAAATAGAACCCATTGAAGCATATCACTTTTTCGGGCATCGTGGGCAATGAGTGCAATGGTTTTGTGGGTGATCATAATCGAAATATAGTATTAAATTAGTGAATAACCAATAACCAAATCAGTTCTACTCTTCAAGTGCTCTGTTAAAAAAATTATTCAATCCCTGCATGGCAGCAAATGCTTCAATTATTTTTTTGGAAAGATGGGTGTCCCTTAAATCTGAATCGCTGATTGGCATCGATGCCACCCAACTTTTCATTTTTAAATATTCAATGGCAGGATTTTCTTTTTCGTATCCCTTGGGTTCACGCTGTAAACTATTGGCCATATCTCTCGATAAATCACCAAAGTATTTTTTAAATGTTTTTTGTTTTAAAATAGCTTGAAACTCCTCCCAATTGTAATCTATCTCCTGTCGTATTTTTTTTATTTGATCGGCTTCTCCTCCATACAATCCGCCTCCAACAAAGCTTTTACCGCCCGGCTCGAAATGAAAATAATACCCGGCCAACATCGATTTCTTACCACCCTTTACAAAATACATCGACATATTGGTTTTGTAGGGCGCTTTGTTTTTGCTAAATCGTACATCCCTGTTTATCCGAAACATACAATCTTTAAATGTTAGTGAATCGAGGCTTCTGTCTTTTTTGCTAAATGCAGCTAGTGAATTTTTTACCAGCTCAGCAAAATCAGCTTTAGCTATTTCGTATTTTGAACGATTGGCATCAAACCAAGATTTACTATTGTTTTTGGCCAGCTCTTTTAAAAATTGGATGGTGCTAGTTTGTAACATATTTATAATTGTATTTCATCGTTCAAAATACTCAATGATTGATTAACCCTCAATCAATTGTAAAAACTCATCCTCGCTAATGATTTTTATAGCATTAATTTTCTTGGCTTTCTCTAGCTTACTGCCAGCGTCTTCTCCTACTACTAGATAATTTAATTTACTGCTTACTCCATTTAAAATAATAGCACCTTTCGCTTCTGCTAAAGTTTCTGCCTCACTGCGTTTGAGCTTATTCAATGTGCCTGTAAATAAAAAGCTCTGTCCGGTTAACAGTCCTCCGGCAGCATTTTCCTTTTTAGTATTGTTACACTGTAATCCCAATGCTTCTAATTGTTTGAGCATCTCTATATTCTGCGAATTTTGAAAGAACCCTTGAATACTCTTAGCAACTTTTACGCCTACATCATCTAGTAGCAATAACGCTTCAGCTGTTTTATTTGTAAAATCCAATAAATGATTCACAGAGTTGGCCAATGTTTTTGCAGTTGTTTCTCCTACAAATCTAATTCCTAGTCCATAGATCAATCTATACAAGGGCTGTTGTTTGCTGGCCTCAATTGCAGAAAATAAATTCTCGATAGATTTTTTACCAAAGCCATCTATCAGGCTTATCTGCTCCTTTTTTTCTTCTAATAAATAAATACCAGGAATATCTTTTATTAAACCCAACTCATAAAACTTACGCACATTGGCTTCTCCAAAGCTTTTAATATCCAAAGCATCTTTACTTACAAAATGAATCATTTTTTCTACCACCTGTGCTTCACATTCTATATTGATACAACGCCATACAGCCTCACCCTCTTCTTTAAACAATAGACTTTTACAAACGGGGCAAGCAGTAGGAAATTCAATAACTTGCTCTTTACCTGTTCTGAATTCGGGCAATGATTTTACAATCTGTGGTATTACATCACCGGCTCTTTCAATTAATACAGTATCACCAATTTGCAAATCTTTTTGTTGAATATATTCTTCATTATGTATCGAAATACTTGATACAGTAACTCCTCCTAAAAACACGGGGGTTAATTTAGCTACTGGAGTAATGGCACCTGTTCTTCCAACCTGAAAGTCAACACCAATAAGGGTTGTTGTTGCTTGACGAGCTTTGAATTTAAAAGCAATGGCCCATCTTGGATGATGAGATGTCATTCCTAGTTTTTCTTGTAAAGCAATGCTATTTACTTTCACTACCATTCCATCTATTTCATAGGCCAGCTGATCTCTTTTTGATTCAAATGACAAGCAATAATCAATTACACCCTGAATACCAATTACAACTTTTTTTTCTGCTTTCGGTGATCGAAACCCCATTTGCCATAAGAGGTCTAAAGTTGAAGAGTG
>CANGTR010000049.1 GCA_947456855.1 Sphingobacteriia bacterium
ATAATTGCATTACCCCATTAATGATTCATCCTTTTTGTTATATGGATTCAACGGCTATTTTTCAAGAAAGGGTTACACCGCAAAAAGCAGGGCAAGATTTGCAATATTATTATGATACCGTAAAATTAGTGGGAGGAGAATGCATTGCCATCTTCCACAATAATTTATTGACCAATCAAGTTGCATTTAAAGAATGGAGGTTGATCTATGCCGATTTTTTATTGCATAATTGCACCCAATAAATCAATCAATCGGTTCGATCAATGCATTTTGTTGTTTCTTTAAACTATGGTTAACAATGTAAACACCCATTAATGTAATTGCAGAACCAATAATGATATTGATGGTTAATGGTTCTTGCACCATTACCGACCCAACCAAAATGGCCACTATTGGATTGATATAAGCATACAAAGCTGCAACAGGCGCTTCCAAATGTTTCATCGTATATATAAATGCAACAAAGGCAAATATGGAACCCATGCCAACCAGATAACTGATAGAAAACCAGGTTCTAGGGTCTATTTGATTAAAAGCAATACTATCTCCCGTGATGAATGCCAATGCAAATAACATCATCGAACCCAATAACATTTGCCAGCCAGTGGCATAATAAGGATTGATCTTGAGTTTATTTCTTGCAATTAAAATAGTGCCAATACTCCAACTCAGCATGGCAATTAAAGAAAAGACTATGCCCAATATATAACCTTCGGAATGATGGTGAAAAGCATTTTCATAAAATACCAAAACAATACCAATCAATGTATACCATGTGATTTTTGTATTCTTAAAAAATATACGTTCAATCATTACAACACTTAATGGGTATAATGCTGCAATGAGTGCACCCAGGCCACTTGAAATATATTTTAGCCCCACACTTGCAAAGCCATTGGCCGATACAAACAATAAAACAGCCATGAGTGCCAACCATTTTAATTGTTTCCAATTTGGTAGTGCAGCTCCTTTGATTAAAAAAAATCCGGTAAATAAAATACCAGCAATGCCTTGTCTGATGGCAGATACTTCTAAAGCGGGTGTATCTTGAACAGCCATTCTACTGGCAACCCATGTGGTTCCCCAAACAGTGCTGGTAATACCAAGTGCTATATACGCTTTTTGCTTTGTTGTCAAATGCAATAATGATTAATGCTTAAAGTGCCTTGTTCCGGTAATAATCATTGCGAGTTTATTTTCTACACAATAGTCTATACTGTCTTTGTCTCTTACTGATCCACCGGGTTGAATAAATGCTTCGATTCCTGTCTGATGTGCAATTTGAACACAATCATTAAAAGGGAAAAAAGCATCCGATGCCAAAACGGCGTTATTTAAATCGAATTTAAATTGATGTGCTTTCTCAATTGCATGTCTGAGTGCATCAATCCTGCTTGTTTGACCGCAACCCTTGCCAACCAATTGCATATCTTTAATCAAAGCAATGGCATTGCTTTTTAAATGTTTGCAAACAATATTGGCAAATAGCAAATTCGCTTTTTCTGTATCAGTGGTTTGTCTTCCGCCAACCTCATCTAATTTTTCGTAGTTGATATTGTCTGCATCTTGTTCCAATGTGCCGTTCAAAATAGATTTAACGATTGATGTATGCGCGAATGATTTTTTTGCTAATTGCAATAGAATTCTGTTTTTCTTGCCTTTTAAAACTACTAGGGCATCATCATTAAAAGACGGAGCAATTAATACTTCAAAAAACAATTCGTTGATTGCTTGTGCAGTAGCTAAATCGATGGATTGATTGCAAACCAATACTCCACCAAAAGCACTCTCTGGATCTCCTGCTAATGCCGCATTCCATGCTTGCTTAACAGTAGCTCTTGCTGCAACTCCACAAACATTGGTATGTTTGATGATGGCAAAAACAGCTTCTTGGTAATCATTAAATTCAGTGATCAGTTGAATGGCAGCATCTACATCAACTAAATTATTGTAGGAAAGTTCTTTTCCATTGAGCTGATTAAATACTTGGGTTAAATCGCCTTTAAAGCTGGCTTTTTGATGCGGATTTTCTCCATAACGTAAAATCTGCTCTGCACCAGGGTTAAAATAATTGCTGATGGCAATATCGTAATGCATCACTACTTCAAAAGCTTTTGCAGCAAAGGCTTTTCTTTGCTCAATAGTGGTTTCTCCCTTTTGACTAATGAGCAATGCTTCTAAAGCTGCATAACTGTCTTTGGCAGCAATTACGGTAACATCTCTGAAATTCTTTGCAGCAGCACGAATCATAGATGGCCCACCAATATCAATTTTTTCTATGATTAATTTTTCTTCGTTGGTACTTTTAAGGGTTTCTTCAAATGGATAGAGGTCTACAATTACCAAATCAATTGCTGGTATTTTGTATTCCTGCATTTCTTGTAAATCTTGGGCTTCGTACCTTCTGCCCAAAATTCCACCAAAAACAACAGGGTGTAAGGTTTTTACCCTTCCACCTAAAATAGATGGATAAGTAGTTAAACTTTCAACCGGAACACATTCAATACCTAAACTTTCTAAGAAAGTTTGTGTACCACCAGTAGAATAAATAGTGATTCCTAATGACTGTAGTTGACGGGCAATGGGCTCTAGCCCATCTTTATAGAATACAGAAATGAGTGCAGATTGAATTTTCTTTTGCATATTTTATTGCTTTTGGCCCTAGGGCAGTTTTGGGGCAACAATTAGAGATTCATTTCAAAGGCACCTTGTTGGGGTACCGAATGATGGCGCAAATGTAAGCGCTCTGCTTGTTTTTTCCATAGCTGAATTTTCCACAAGGGGTTGCTGCAATCGAAAACAAATCTTGCGTTGATAAAAAAGGCAGAAAGATTTTCTAATGATATGTTTGGGTTACCTGATAGTATGATCAAATCGATTTCATGGGTTGGGCTATGATTGGGTATTTTAAACTTAGGATTTACTACCAATACTCGTTTATTGGGCCCTATAATCATTGGAGTTGAATTCTTATGTATTAAGAATGGAAGCGCTGTTGGTTTGATTGCAGTGGTTGCTCTGTATAAAATACGTGTTGGGGTTAAATAATTTTTGATGAAGGTTGAATTTGCAGTACTTGCATGATAAATAGAATTATCGCCAATATAACAATGCTTTCTGCCAATGAAAATATCTGCAGCAGCTTTTTTGGGAGCATAGTAAACAATTAACTTTTGTTGATTGGCGGCTTTTATTTTGCTGAATACATGAATACCAAAAAACATGGATGCGCATAGCAATGCAACAATGAATGATGGTTTGTTTTTTTTAAATAGCCAGACTGCCATAAAAACAATAAACGCATAGAGTACTGCTGTTTGCAAAACATCAATTTGTATACCTTGAGTTATAGCAAAAGGAATTCGGGCTGTATTTTCGATGATGCGATTCATGACCCCTATTAAAAACTCAATTATTTGGCCTGTAAATCGAGCCATGGAATGAATAGGTGAAATCAGCATTAGTAAAATTTCTGTGTACAAAATCAAACCCGATAGTGGCACAGCAATAAAGTTGGAAAAAATAAAAAGGTTTGGAAATTGGTGAAAGTAAAAAAGCAAGAGGGGGATTGTACCTATTTGTGCTGCAAGGGTAACTGCTGTTAATTGCCATGCATATCGCAATAATTTGTTTTCTACAAAAACCAAATGGCTCAATGGTTTTGAAAAAGCAACAATGGCTATTACTGCCGCATAGGATAACTGAAAACCAATATCCCATAATTGCAAAGGATTGTACAATAGAATACAAAATGCAGAAGCGGCAATACTATTGTAGATAGGCGCTTTTTTTTGGTAAGGTTGGCCTATAATGATAAAGCTAAACATGATGGCCGATCTAAGAATGGATGCTGCTGCACCAGTGAGTAAGGTAAAGGTCCAAATAACCAATAACATGATGGCCAATTTTAACCAATTGCCTGCTGAAGTTTTACTAAGTGGATTTAATATAAATAAGAGCAACCCATAAATCATACCTAAATGCATTCCACTGATAGCAATAATATGCACCACTCCTGTATTGCTATATGCTTGTAATAATTCGGGATCCAGGTTTTTTTTATATCCAATCAACAAAGCTTCTGCAATGGCTTTTTCTTTTGGCCCTTTAATGTATGCTTGAATAGTGTTTAATAGATTGGTTTGTATTGCTGTGATGATTTGCTCTTTATAAGTTGGCGAAATATTGTTTATTAATTTATAGTCTTCTTTTTTTAAATAACATTGATAAAACAACTGTTGTGATGCAGCATACGCTTTGTAATTAAAACCACCTGGGTTATAAACTTCCACAATCCTTTCCGGATTTTTTAAAAGCGCTATTTGAGCTCCTATTTTCATCTTCGCTACCATACTGTCTTGCTGGAAATACAGCATCAGTTTTGTTTTTCCGATTTCACCAACTGTTTTTAACGATTGCTTGGTTGTAGATAATGGTGCGGTAATTGTTGCTATTAAAGGAGTTGTAGAAGGTAGCGATGGAATCTGTTTTGCGGATTGAATTAAATTCCACCCTAAAAGAATAAAAATAAAATGAATGATTAATCCACCTAACCAATGATAGGAAAATTTAGTTGCTGGTAAGGAAAGATGAAAGCCAATTAACAATATTGTACCAATCGAAATTCCAATTTTTACAATCATTGTTGGTAATGATACAAGATTACCCAGTATTGTTCCAATAATAAGTGCAATAGTGATACGAATAAATGGCAATCGATACCAAGCCCTTTCTTTATAAACAGTTTTCATACTTAGCTTAAATAAAAAAGCTGCAAAAAATAATGCAGCTTTTAATAATTATCTTAAGTGTAAATACTGTTTTTTACTGGGTTATCTGCTCAGGTTCATGCTGCGCTCTTTATACAAAGTACGGAAATAGGGATCTCTTAAATCTTTAATGAATCGAATAGCTTCTCCGGTACTCTTCATTTCTGGTCCCAATTCTTTGTTTACCCCAGGGAATTTCTCAAAGCTAAATACAGGCTCTTTAATAGCATAACCTTCTAATTTCTTTTCCATTACAAAGTCGGTCACTTTAGCTTCGCCCAACATTACTTTGGTTGCAATATTCAAATAAGGAATTTGATAAGCTTTTGCAATAAATGGAGTTGTTCTCGAAGCACGTGGATTGGCTTCAATCACATATACTTTATCGTTTTTAATGGCAAACTGTATGTTGATTAATCCTTTTATATGCAATGCTCTTGCTATTTTTTCTGCATAAAATTCCATGGTTTCTACAACCAATGGAGTAAGATTGAAAGCTGGTAATACGGCATTGCTATCTCCACTATGAATACCTGCAGGTTCTATATGTTCCATCACGCCCATGATGTGAAAATTTTCTCCATCAAAAATGGCATCTACTTCGGCTTCTTGGCATCTATCTAAAAAATGATCGATCAAAATTTTATTTCCTGGAATATGCTTTAGCAAACTAATAACCGCTTTCTCCACTTCTTCGTCATTGATTACAATCTTCATTCTTTGTCCGCCAATTACATAGCTGGGTCTTACCAAAACAGGATAACCTACTCTATTGGCTACTTGAATGGCTTCGTCGGCATCAAAAGCAGTACCATATTCAGGATAAGGAATATTCAATTCTTTTAATAAATCACTGAAACGACCACGATCTTCGGCAATATCCATATTGTCGAATGAAGTGCCTACAATTGGAACTCCTTTTTCGTGTAATTTCTTGGCTAATTTTAAAGCAGTCTGACCGCCTAATTGTACAATAATACCATCTGGTTTTTCCAATTCGATGATCTCCCAAATATGTTCCCAAAATACAGGTTCGAAATAGAGCTTATCTGCCATATCGAAATCCGTAGAAACAGTTTCTGGATTGCAGTTCACCATGATCGATTCAAAACCACATTCTTTAATGGCCAATAATCCATGTACACAACAATAATCAAATTCAATACCTTGCCCAATTCTATTAGGCCCACTGCCTAAAACAATAATTTTTTTCTTCTTAGAAGGTACTGATTCGTTGGAATTAAGTGTTGGCGTCATTTTCAAGTAGAATTGTGCAAAATTAGGGTTACCCAGCAATTTTTTGAGATTATTTTTAAAAAATCGGTAGATAAAGCATATTCAACCAGCTTATTCATGATTTACTTAACTTTGATATAAAATTGATTAATATGAAACAGTTGTTTTTCTTCGCTAGTTTATTTTTTCTTTTTGCTTGCTCTTCGGGCATTAAAGTGACCAATGTAGAAGCTTCTCCAGGCGCCGATTTTAGTAAATACAAAACCTATGGGTTTTATGAAGTAAAAGCTTCCGGAGATACTATTTCCGAAGGTTTTACAAAGCGCATTGGGTATTTAAAAACTGCGATTAGCGAAGAAATGAGTAAGCGTGGATTTACTCCTTCTGCCAATCCTGATTTATTCATTAATATTGGTATTGTAGTGAAAGAAGAAGTACAAACCCGTAAAACCGATTGGGCTACAGACGGAAGGTATACTTATATGGGTCAACGCAATTATAGATGGGAATCCAAAGAAATTGAAACAGGTCGCTATAGAAATGGAACAGTTTCAGTGCATGTAGTAGACGCTGCACAAAGCAATATGTTGTGGAAAGGAACTGCAAAAGGAGTTGTTCCTGAAAAGGAAAAAAATATTCCTCAAGCAGCATCTAATGGTATGAAGGAATTGTTTGTAAAATTTCCGGTTCCGGTTAAGTAGTTATTTCACTTTACATAATTCTTCCCAACGCGAAGTATAACGTGGGCTTCGGAGCTCTTGACGCATCTTCCAGTTACGCGTAGTGCCCGATGCGGCAAATTTGATAAGGTCATTGCGCATAGAGAAATTAACATTGTCGATCATGCTCATGAGCATCCGATTTTTATTGGGTTCGGGTGGAATAAATAAATTGCCCTGTATCGAATCATCCGGAACAATATTACTGAGTATTACGCCGCCTTTTTTATAGGTTCTGCCTTTTTCGAATAAGCGATCAACCAATGCCACAGCGGGTTTGATGAGTTCGTTGGTAGATGAACTTGCTTGCGGTAATTCTACATAAGTACCAATGGATGGTCCATGCCTGAATCGGGCCCCAGGCGCAGTTTCTTCTTTTGGTACAATAAATACACTGATGGTAGCTGCCGCTGAATGTTGACGCCTCAACTTTTCTGCGGCTCTACTAACATACGTGGCAATGGCTTCTTTGATCTCTTTGAGGGTACTTACTGGCTTACCAAACATGCGTGTAGTAGCAATTATTTTTTTGTTGATGCGCTCTTCGTTCATGGGCATAGACGCTTCACCATTTAGTTCTCTGATCAATCGCTTGCCTACTACGCCGCCTAAATTGCGATGCGCCCAATCTATATTTTGCTTGCTCAATTCAAACGCGTTATTGATATTGTAGAGTTGTAATTTGGTGGCATACTGACGCCCCACTCCCCAAATATCTTCTACCAACGTTTTTTCGAGGGCTTGTTGTGTTTTGCGCGGACTGTCTAATACCAATACACAATTGGTAGCCAATTTATGTTTCTTCGCCAATCGATTGGCCACTTTACTCAATACCTTGGTGGGCGCCACACCGATAGATACTTTAATGCCTGTCCATTGTTCAACGGTGTCTTTAAGATGCATACAAAATGCGCGCAACTCTTTGATGGGAATATGACTCAGGTCTATAAAACATTCGTCTACCGAATATACTTCTACCGTATTCGGTGGCAATAATTGGCGAAGTGTTTCCATCACCCGCCAACTCAAATCGCCATAGAGATTATAGTTAGAAGAAAAAGTAGCTACACCATATTTGAGTATCAATGGTTTGGCTTTGAAGTATGGGCCGGCCATTTCAACCCCGATGGCTTTGGCTTCGTCGCTGCGCGATACAATGCAACCATCGTTGTTACTCAATACCACTACCGCACGGTTCGCCAATTCTGGCCGAAACAATCGCTCGCAGGAACAATAAAAACTATTGCAATCGATAATGGCTTTCATGACACCCCACCCCCCAGCCCCCTAAAGGGGGTGTTACACCCACCACTTTCTAAAGGGGGAGTTGACCCCCCACCCCCTAAAGGGGGTGTTTTTAAAATAGTTTCAATTTGATTAATTGTTTGCTCAAATTCATAAAGCACTTGTTTATTAGTGAAGCGAATAATTTTTATACCTTCTGATTGAAGCGTATTCGTTCTTTCTAAGTCGCTCAACGCAACTTCAGGTAAGCGATGAATATTTCCATCAACCTCAATGATTAATTTCTTTTTATGACAATAAAAGTCTGCTATAAAATTTCTTATAGGGTGCTGTCTTCTAAACTTGTAATCCAATGGTTTTGTACGTAAATACATCCACAGTTTAAGTTCTGCGTTAGTAGGATTATTTCTTAGCTGTTTTGCGTTTGCAAAAATTACTTCGGCAGCTCCATAAAACATTGTTGTCTTCATACTACTATTTTTTATCCCCCCTTTAGGGGGTTAGGGGGTGTATCGAATAAGTAACCACCCCCCATACATGTGCCCTATCGTCGAAACCACTAAGTGGGATGTCGGCAAATTTTTTATTCTCCGATTGAAGGGTTATGGAATTGATGGTTTTGTGCAATCGTCGCACCAGTAGTTCTCCATCTAGTATGGCGATGATGATTTTTCCGCTTACCGCTTTAATGCTTCGGTCTACAATCAGGGTATCGCCACTAAAAATACCCGCCCCGGTCATGGCATCGCTGTTCATTCGGAAAAAAAAGGTAGCCGGTTTGTTGCGGATCAGTTGTTCATTCAGGTCAATCCCTCTTTCCACAAAATCGTCGCTGGCTGCCCCAAATCCGGTGGCATTGGCAGTGGGTACTTCCCATTGATCGTATTGCTTGGTGCCTTTATAGGCGGCACCATACCATTCTTCCCCATCCATAAAATAAATTGTTTAATACTAAAATATTTAGTAAATTTATGCTAAAATAATTATCAAGATAAAATTTTATTTATGCAGGCAGGATTTATATTGAACCCTTCGGGGAGGGTGCATATCAAAGAACAATGCAGCCAATATTTGCTTATGGCTTACCCTCAAATAGGCAAGCAGTCGGGTATATTAGCGCCTCCTATTGAGTTGGCTGTGTTTCAAGCAAAAGAGCCAATGGAAGCCACTATTATTCGCTGGATGCACCGAATCATTAGTAATCAGCGGCATTTTTTGGTACCCATGGAGCAGGTATTTGATACCAGTGGTAAACGTTTGCAAGCGCGTATTCAGGACAAATCGGCTTTTCAGCAATTGGCCAAACAACTAAAAGTAGTGAGCCAGTATATCTGTAGCTATGATTGCCCCGAAATGATTTTTAGTATACAGCCCCATGTGCAAGTCAGCAAAACCATTGCTGATCCGGCCTATCATTTATTACTGGCCGCAAAGCAAACACAATCTTTTGTAGGCAGTTTCGAAATCAGGGAGTTGCTCCTCTTAAAAAAGCACCACGATTTTGATAGTTATAAACCCATGAATGTATTTGCATTGAGACCTTAATTGCGGTAATCCAGTATCGAATCTTTATTTTCGTTGAAACTTAGATAAGATACATGGAAGCTGTAATAGAAGAAATAGGTCAATTGTTTGAGCAACTGTTAGCAACAAAGGCCGATCGGATAGAAAAAATTCCGCAGAGTGGTAGCGACCGTGTGTATTTTAGAATTTACGCAGGTAGCAAAACCTATATCGCTACTTATAATACCCATCAAAAAGAAACAGCCACTTTTATTTATTTCAGCAAGCATTTTAAAGCTGCGGGTCTTTCTGTTCCGCAAATACTTGGAGTGAATGAAAACAATACGCTCTATATTCAGGAAGATATGGGAACTGCTTCACTCTTAAATGAGTTGGAAGCAAGAGGCCATAATGATGAAGTGTATCAATTGTTTCAAAAAAGTTTAAGCGAACTGGCGCGCATACAAATATTGGGCGATAAAGGATTGAATTACGATTATTGCCTTACTGCCAAAGAGTTTGGCAAGCAAGCCATCATGAGCGACCTGCTCTATTTCAAATATTATTTTCTCGACACTTTGCAATTGCCTTACGATAAGCAGGCCATGCTGGATGATTTTGATGCCTTGAGTACTTATCTCACCAGAACAGAGAATAAGTATTTTATGTTTCGCGATTTTCAGAGCCGTAATATTATTGTAAAAAATGAAGCAGTTCATTTTATCGATTACCAGGGAGGAATGAAAGGGGCTTTACAATATGATGTAGCATCTTTATTATGGCAGGCCAAAGCAGAATTAAGTGAGGAATGGAAAAAGAATCTATTGAATTATTATATGGATCAGGTAGATGCATTGTTGGAGAAGCCTATTGATCGCATCACTTTTGTAAGCCAATACAATGGCTATGTATTGATCCGATTGTTACAAGTATTGGGGGCCTATGGTTTCAGGGGATTGTTTGAACGCAAAGCCCATTTCTTATCGAGCATACCATTGGCATTAAATAATCTACAATTTTTTATAGAGCACGAAAGAGTTGGAATAATTACACCCGAATTTGATCGGGTATTGCGTTTGGTAGTAGATGAGCAAATGATCAATCGTTTCAAAGCGCCGCAGGCCAATGAGAAAACACCATTGGTGATTGAGATCAATAGTTTCAGTTATAAGAAAGGCATACCGAATGACCCAACTGAAAATGGAGGAGGTTTTATGTTTGATATGCGCGGCATTTTAAACCCCGGAAGATTCGATGAGTATAAAAAATTAACAGGACAAGAAAAACCAGTGCAAGATTTTTTACAGCAGCGCACCATGATGGGCAAATATTTAAACAGTGTGTGGGACTTGATTGATATAACTGTAGAGAACTATTTAAGTAGGGATTTTGATCACTTGATGATCAATTTCGGATGCACAGGAGGTCAGCATAGAAGTGTATATGCAGCTGAACAAACGGCAAGACATTTACGTAACAAGTATAAAGTAAAAGTAAACCTCACCCATACCAACAGTGCAAATTGGGTTAGATAAAAATTGATGTATGAAGGCAATGATTTTAGCAGCAGGATTGGGTACACGCTTAAAACCTTGGACAGATAAACATCCTAAAGCATTGGCTGAAGTAAATGGTGTATCATTACTCGGAAGAAACCTACTTTATTTACAACAGCATGGCATTAAAGAAGTAATTGTTAATGTGCATCATTTTGCAGATCAGATAGTGGAAGCGGCGAAGCGTTATGATGGATGGGGTTCCAAAATTTATTTTTCCGATGAACAAGACGAAGTGCTAGAAACAGGCGGAGGCTTAGTAAAAGCAGCACATTATTTTAAAGGGGAATCTGATTTTGTGTTGATGAATGTAGACATTCTTACCAATATGGATCTTTCTGCAATGATACAGCAGCATCTTGCTAGTAAAGCAATGGCCACTTTAGCAGTTAGCGACCGAAATTCGAGCAGGTGTTTGTTGTTTAATCAGCACCAACAAATGGTTGGATGGCGCAACAATGCAACCGGAGAAGAAAAAGGGCCAGTACTTAAGATGAATAATAGAGAAGGGATTTATCCTATGGCATTCAGTGGTATTCATGTATTGAACAGTGGTATTTTTTTAGCGATTCAACGTGCCGGTAAATTTTCGATGATTGATGTTTATTTGGATTTATGTAGCAAGTATTCAATACAACTATTTGATCATTCTGGCGCCGATTTAATGGATGTGGGTAAGCCAGAAAGCATTGTACAAGCAGAAGCTATATTTAAATAATCATGCGAAAATTAGACTTTGTATTAGTGGGTTGTGGCAGAGCAGGCGCTATGCACCTTCCGCATATACTAAAGTATGGACAATTAAAAGCAGTGATTGATACAGATGAAGCAACAGGAAGAGAATGGGCAAAAAAAAATAATTGTCATTATTTTATTGATCTTGAAGATTTTATTAAAGAAGGGTTTCGTGCAGATATAGTTGTAATCTGTAGCCCCAACTATCATCATTATTATCCTTCTTGTTTTGCGCTCCGGCACAAAATGAATGTATTGATAGAAAAGCCCATGGTATTAAGACTTGCTCATGCAGATCGGTTAATCAAACAGGCCGAAAAAAGCAATATGCAGATTTTTACAGTCATGCAAAATCGTTTTAATCCAGCGGTGGTTGCTGTAAAAAAAGCATTGGATAAGGGCAGTTTCGGGAATTTATATAGCATTCAAATCAATTGTTTTTGGAATAGAAATGCACAATATTATTCCGATGATTGGCATGGCAGCAAGTTGAAGGATGGAGGCATTTTATTTACCCAATTCAGTCATTTTATTGATCTATTGATTTGGTTTTTTGGGATGCCTGATTTGGTAAAAAGTATGGCAAATAAAGTAGCACATGGAAAAGAAATGGAAATAGACGATCAGGGGGCTGTAATGATGCAATGGAAAAATGGAGTCATAGGAACATTACAGTATTCGGTGAATGCATTTGAACAAAATAGGGAGGGATCTATTACCATTATGGGCGAGCATGGGATGGTAAAAATTGGCGGTGCTTACTTAAATCGGATCGATTATCAGTTTATGAGGGGCACTTCATTAGCGGTGAAGCAAAAAAACAATGCAGCCAATGATTATGGAAATTATAAAGGGTCAATGAGTAATCATAGCGAAGTGTATAAAAGCATGGTAAATAATTTACTCCAAGGAAAGCCTTATTATACCAGCCCCAAAGAAGCAAAACAAACCATTGGGTTGATCAAAAAAATCATGAAGCAAAAACACTAATTATATGGCCGCTCCATTTCAATTAATTGATGCTTGTATTCGCGATGTTCAATTCGGTAAAAATGTTACCGTGATCAATCCTTGTAATTTGTATGAATGTACCATTGGCAACGATGTTTTTATCGGACCATTTGTAGAGATTCAAAAAAATGTTCTAATAGGTAATTCATGTAAAATTCAATCACATAGTTTTATTTGTGAGGGAGTAAGCATCGGTAATGATTGTTTTATAGGGCACGGTGTAATGTTTGTAAATGATTTATTTAAAGATGGTGGGCCTTCGGGAGATGCTTCTAAATGGGGTAAAACAAGCATAGGCAATCATGTTTCAATAGGAAGCAATGCCACTGTTTTACCAGTGCATATTTGCGACCATGTAGTAATCGGAGCCGGAGCTGTTGTAACAAAAAACATCAAAACACCAGGTGTATATGCGGGCAATCCAGCAAAAAAAATTGATAAAGAAATGATTTCATTTTAAGCAGAGCGCTATTAAATGGGTAATGAATCTTATACCTTAATATACACTTTCTTTTTATCCAATACATAAACGATCATCCAGTAAAAAGCAATCATTAAAAGCGCATACAATAATGAGGGAATGCGTTCATCGGTAAAAAATACTTTTATGTTTTCATACATAAACGGAAGGGTAGATGTGTATGTTTTTTTACCAGTTTCATCTATAGATACCACCCATCTAAATAAACCCAATACCCTAGGCAGAAAACCGCTCAATACAAAAATGAATAGAGGATTCTTGCCAAATACATCAAAGAATTTACTCCAATTGCCTTTTATTCCTTTGAATTCAATTAAATAAATCAATACACCAATAGTGAGTATAGCTAAGCCCGAAGTGTAAATGGTATAACTACTGGTCCATATTTTTTTATTGATCGGAAAACTCATGTCCCATAAATAGCCAGTAACAATAAGCACGATACCTGCAATTAATAAATGCGTGAGCATTTCAAAATTCTTACCCTTTAATTGAATGTATTGCCCTACCAAAAACCCAAATATCACTTGCACAATAGCTGCAGGAGTGCTCATCAATCCTTCCGGATCAAATGGAACGCCTTCTCCCTTATATAAATGCAGTTCACCTAAAATATTGGAATCAATGGCAGTGCCAAACCAGCCCGCCAAACTATAAGGATCTCCAGTTGCGCCTCCAGCAAAACAAATAAACCAATAGATTAGTAGTAATGCCATTCCTACTAAAAATGCCCCTTTGGTTTTACCATAAAACACAATAACAGAACCAAAAAAATAGCAGAGCGCTATTCTTTGCAGTACTCCCATAATGCGAATTTTTTCCCAGGTTTTTGCCACTAAGAAATCCCCATCCCATTTTACAAAGGGGCTCCAATTTAAGAATAGACCTATTGCAAAAATGAGTAAGGTTCTTTTGATAACTTTCTTCCAAAACACAGCAGGGCCAGCTTGTTCAAAACGAGGCATAACAAATGCCATTGCATTACCTACGGCAAATAGAAAGAAAGGGAAAACCAAATCGGTGGGAGTGCATCCATGCCAAGGTGCATGTTTTAAAGGACCAAAAATATGACCCCAGTTTCCTGGGTTATTTACTAAAATCATTAAAGCAACTGTGGCACCTCTAAATACATCTAAAGAATAATATCTATTTCCCATTGGTAGCAAATTCTACTATAAAGTTAGTTTTTATTGGTTAAATATGCTTGTTTTGATGGATGAAGAGTTGGTAATATGGCAAATCAAATCTCAAACTATATATTGCTGCTAATACTGAACTTGTACTAGGTTTTATATACAGATTTGGCATTTAGGTTGCATATTTGCAGCAAGTTGTAGTGAAAATGATAACTAAATGAAAAAAGCTTTAATTACAGGCATTACCGGACAAGATGGAGCATACCTCACAGAGTTGTTGCTAAAGAAGGGATATGAAGTGCATGGAGTTAAACGTCGTAGTTCGATGTTTAATACCCAACGTATTGATCATCTATACGAAGATCCGCATGTTCCTACTCGTCATATGACTTTGCATTATGGCGATTTAACCGATAGTACTAACCTGATTCGTATCATTCAAGAAGTGCAACCCGATGAGATCTACAATTTAGGGGCCATGAGCCATGTGCATGTAAGTTTTGAAACACCTGAATATACGGCCAATGCAGATGGAATAGGAGCACTCAGAATATTAGAAGCCATCCGTTTATTGGGACTAACTAAAAAAACTAAATTTTACCAGGCATCTACTTCTGAATTATATGGTTTGGTGCAGGCAGTGCCTCAATCAGAAACAACGCCATTTTATCCAAGAAGCCCTTATGCTGTTGCTAAATTATATGCCTATTGGATTACGGTGAATTACCGCGAAGCATATGGCATGTATGCCTGCAATGGAATTTTATTTAATCATGAATCTCCTTTGCGCGGAGAAACTTTTGTTACCAGAAAAATCACACGTGCAGTTGCAAGAATTGCCTTGGGATTACAAGATACGCTCTACCTCGGAAACCTTGATGCACAGCGAGATTGGGGCCATGCCAAAGATTATGTAGAAGGTATGTGGCTCATGTTACAGCAAGAAAAACCCGAAGACTTTGTTTTAGCAACAGGCATTACTACCTATATACGCGATTTTGTAAAGATGGCATTTGCAGAGATTGGCGTTGAACTAGAATTCAGTGGCAAAGATGAGAATGAAATTGGAAAAGTAAAAAGTTCAACTGGAGAATTCAAAGTTGCCATTGGTGCAGAAGTAGTAAAAGTAGACCCACGATATTATCGCCCTACAGAAGTTGATCTATTGATCGGTGATCCTGCCAAGGCCAATACCAAACTAGGTTGGAAACCCAAGTATACATTGGATGCAATGGTGAAAGAAATGGTGGCGGCGGATATTATTGTATTTAAGCAAGAGCAATTATTAAAGAACAGTGGCTTTACCATTAATAAAGAACAGGAATAAGCACCATGAATCAATCGGATAAAATATATATAGCAGGTCACCGTGGAATGGTAGGTAGCGCCATTGCCAGAAAACTAGCCGCAGAAGGATTCACCAATGTTATTACCAGAACATCCAAAGAACTAGATTTACGCAATCAACAAGCAGTTAGCAATTTTTTTGCTGCTGAAAAACCCGATTATGTTTTTTTAGCAGCTGCTAAAGTAGGGGGCATTGTTGCCAACAATACCTTTCGTGCGGAGTTTATTTATGATAACCTCATGATGGAAAGCAATATCATTCATCACAGTTACCTCAATGGGGTAAAAAAATTATTGTTCTTAGGATCTTCTTGTATTTATCCAAAAATGGCGCCACAGCCATTAAAAGAAGAATACCTACTCAGTGGTTATTTAGAAGAAACCAATCAACCCTATGCCATTGCAAAAATTGCAGGCATAGAATTATGTGATGGATACCGAGCACAATATGGTTGCAATTTTATCTCAGCCATGCCCACCAATTTATATGGCCCCAATGATAATTACGATTTAACAACAAGCCATGTATTGCCTGCGATGTTGCGCAAATTTATTATGGCCAAAAGAAACAATGAGTCTACTGTAACCATTTGGGGAAGCGGTAAACCCAAAAGAGAATTCTTGCATGTAGATGATTTAGCCGAAGCATGTATGTATTTAATGCAACAGTACAACGAAAAAGGCCTGGTAAATATAGGAACAGGGGTAGATGTAACCATTTTGGAATTGGCTCAATTGGTGCAGGAAATCACCGAATACAAAGGTGAAATTGTATTGGATTCCTCCAAACCCGATGGTACTCCCCGCAAATTAATGGATGTTAGTAAAATGACTGCGGCAGGCTGGAAAGCCAAAATAGACCTGCGTGCTGGCATTGATATGGTGTATCAATCCATTAAAAACGAAGATTGGGAAGCTTAAATAGGTTAAAAACAGCGCAGGTTAATTCATTCAAGTATAAATTTGCTATCATATTAAAAAATCAATGAGTAAAAATATCATCATCACTGGCGGGGCTGGATTTATCGGTTCACATGTAGTTCGTTTATTCGTTAATAAATATCCCGATTATACCATCATCAATTTGGATGCATTAACCTATGCAGGGAATTTAGAAAATCTTAAAGACATCGATTCAAAACCCAATTACAAATTTGTAAAAGCCAATATTCTCGATGTACCCGCAATAGAAAAGATATTTGATGAATACCATGTTACCGATGTAATTCATTTGGCTGCAGAATCACATGTAGATAGATCCATTGTATCGCCACTCGATTTTGTATATACCAATGTAATTGGCACAGTTAATTTATTAAATGTTGCCAAAACCAAATGGGCAGCCAATTTAAGTGGGCATCGTTTTTATCATATATCTACTGATGAAGTGTATGGAAGTTTAGGTGAAACTGGTTTGTTTACCGAAACAACTCCTTATGATCCCAATTCGCCGTATAGTGCTAGTAAAGCCAGTTCTGATCATTTTGTAAGAGCCTACCGCGAAACCTACCATATGCAAACCGTGGTATCCAACTGTTCTAATAATTATGGTCCTTACCATTTTCCGGAAAAACTAATTCCACTTTTCATCCATAATATTATTCAGAAAAAACCATTACCTGTTTACGGAGATGGTTTGTATACCCGTGATTGGTTGTATGTAAAAGACCATGCATTGGCCATTGATCTGGTTTTTCATGAAGGAAAAGATGGCGAAACCTATAATATTGGTGGATTCAACGAATGGAAAAATATTGATCTGGTGAAATTGCTTTGCGCACAAATGGACCAAAAATTGGGCAATGCAAAAGGAACCAGCGAACAATTGATCACCTATATAAAGGACCGACCAGGCCACGATCGCCGCTACGCCATCGATGCAACTAAAATCAATAAAGAATTGGGTTGGAAGCCAACTGTTACTTTCGAGCAGGGTTTGAGTGAAACCATTGATTGGTTCTTGCAAAACAGCAGCTGGTTAGAAAACGTAACTTCAGGGAATTACCAGAACTATTATCAATCCATGTACAACAATCGATAATATGCAAATTGAATTTACGCCGTTAGAAGGTTGTTTTATTGTTCACGATACTTTTTTTGGTGATAGCAGAGGCTATTTTTTTGAGAGCTTTAATCGCAAGACTTTTTTAGACAAAACTGGTCTTGATGTAAATTTTGTACAAGACAATCAATCCAATTCTCAACGTGGTGTATTACGTGGATTGCATTTTCAGCAAGGCGAATTTGCACAAGCTAAATTGGTGCGTGTATTAAAAGGAACTGTTTTGGATATTGCTCTTGATCTGCGCAAAGATTCCAATACATTCGGACAACATTATGCAGTTGAATTATCTGAAACCAGTAGAACCCAGGTTTTTGTGCCAAGAGGTTTTGCGCATGGATTTGTTGTGTTAAGTGAAGAGGCTACTTTTTTTTACAAATGCGATAATTATTATAACAAAGCTTCGGAAGGAGGTATTGTATTTAATGATCCCGATATTGGCATCAATTGGAAATTGGATTCCAGCGAATTCATTATATCGGATAAAGACCTTATTTTACCAAGATTAAAAGACATCATACCCTCGCTTAGATTTTAGTTAATTTTATTTACACCATTTTACAATTTAAAATTATGAAAGGCATTATACTCGCAGGCGGATCAGGCACAAGATTGTATCCAATCACCAAAGGAATTAGTAAACAATTAATGCCTGTGTACGATAAGCCAATGATCTATTATCCATTGTCGGTATTGATGTTGGCGGGTATCAAAGAAATTTTATTTATTACAACTCCAGATGATTCGGCACAATTCCAACGTTTATTGGGAGATGGAAAAGAGCTTGGATGTAGTTTTTCTTATGAGGTGCAACACGAGCCCAATGGGCTTGCTCAAGCTTTTGTAATTGGCGAAAAATTTATAGGCAATGATAAAGTATGTTTGATTTTAGGCGATAATATTTTTTACGGCGCCGGCTTTAGTAAATTGGTTCAATCCTTTAATGATGTAAATGGAGCCGCAGTTTTTGCATACGAAGTAAACGACCCTGAGCGCTATGGTGTGGTTGAATTTGATGCAAACAGAAAAGCAATTTCAATAGAAGAAAAACCCAAACAGCCAAAATCGAACTATGCTGTTCCTGGTTTATATTTTTACGACAATACTGTTGTTGAGATTGCAAAAAATACCAAGCCTTCTCCAAGAGGAGAATATGAAATTACCGACGTAAACAGGTTTTACCTAGAAAACGGGAAATTGCAGGTTGGCATTATGAATAGAGGAACCGCTTGGTTAGATACGGGTACTTTTGATTCTTTTGCCGATGCCTGTGAATTTGTGCGGGTTATTGAAAAGCGCCAAAGCCAAAAAGTTGGTTGTATAGAAGAAGTAGCCTATCGAATGGGCTTTATTGATCGGGATCAATTGTTGATTTTGGCAGATAGGTATCAGAAAAGCGGATATGGGGAGTATCTCCGAAGGCTAAAACTGAATTAATTTCAGTTTTGTTAAACTTTAAGCTACTAAAGTTGTTCAATATTGGACAACTTTTTTTATGAACGCATTTACAATCAAAGATTTAGAGAATTTATCTGGGATCAAAGCCCATACCATACGTATTTGGGAACAGCGTTATTCGTTTTTAAATCCCCAGAGAACTGATACCAATATTCGCTATTACTCCAACACCGAATTAAAGAAGGTTTTAAACATAGCGCTATTAAATAAGTATGGATTTAAGATTTCTCATATAGATAAGCTATCGGCAGAAGAGGTGCAAGAAAAAATTCTTGCCTTGTCTCAGGTTCAGGCGCAGCATGAGCGTTTGGTAAATGATATGATCAAATCGATGATTGATATGGACATAG
>CANGTR010000050.1 GCA_947456855.1 Sphingobacteriia bacterium
CTAGGAGAAGCCATGCCTGGAAATCATTATTAATAGCAAGAGCCATCGAAAACCAATGCTATGTTATTGGAGTAAATAGAGTTGGAAACGATGGTAACGATATAGAACATAGTGGAGATAGCATGTTGATTGATCCGTTGGGAGAAGTATTGTACACCAAAGCAAATCTCGAAAACATTTTTACACAGGAGCTCAGTAAAGAAAAATTAATGGAAACCAGAACGCGCTTTCCTTTTTGGAAAGATGCGGATCATTTTTCAATTACCAATTCCATCATCGATAATGAATAAAACAACTTATCTATCCGCGCATAAAATATATAGTGGGAAACGCTGGTATGAAGACTCAACACTAGTGATCGAAAACGAAATGGTAACCGCTATCGTTCCCACAAACTCAATTACCAATCAACCAACAACTATATATCCATACATTATTCCAGCATTGATTGATTTGCAAATTTATGGAGCAGGTGGGCAATTATTGAGCATGCATCCGAACAAAGAAGCTATTCAGCGATTGTATGATTATTGTACAAAAGGTGGTGCCCATTGGTTTCAGCCAACCGTTGCTACCAATAGCAACCAAGTAATTCGCGCATGTGTAGATGCAGTAAGCCATTATCAAATTTCTGGTGGAAAGGGTTGTATAGGATTACATGTAGAAGGACCTTGGATCAATAATACAAAACGAGGCGCTCATTTAACCGAATTTATTCATGTGCCAACTATTAAAGAAGTAAAAGAATTACTCGATTATGGAAAAGGAATTATTACCATGATTACGTTGGCACCAGAAATTTGCAATAAAGCAATTGTGGATCTAATTCATTCTTATGGAGTTGTAGTTTCTGCCGGACACAGTGATGCCAATTATGATGAAGCAATGAATGCTTTTGATGTAGGAATAAAAACGGCAACACATTTATTTAATGCCATGAGTCCATTGCAACATCGGGCACCAGGAATGGTAGGTGCAATATTTAATCATCCCTCTGTAATGTGCAGTATAGTTCCTGACGGATACCATGTAGATTTCGAAGTTATTAAAATCGCCAAAAAACAATTGGGCAATCGGTTGTTTGCAATAACCGATGCCGTAACCAATACAACCGAAGGCCCATATCCACATCAACTAAATGGAGATAAATACGAAGCCAACGGAATTTTAAGCGGCTCTGCACTCACCATGTTAAAATCTGTTCAAAACTTAGTTCATAAACCAGGTATTGAATTAGGAGAAGCAATCAATATGTGTAGCCTATATCCCGCACAAGTAATGGCTATAAATCATATTTCAGGAATCATTGAACCGGGGAATACTGCTGATTACATATGTTTAAACAATGATTTACAATTGTTAAATATTCAAGCATAGTAGAAGCTGTTTAACATTCTATCATTAACTTTGGATTTATCAATAAACAATAAACAACATGAAGCAATTATTTTTATTTTTTGTTGCAGCAATTTTATCTGTTGCAAGCTTTGCACAAAAAGCAGAATGGAAACAGATGGAAGAATTTCATTCAGTAATGAGTAAAACTTTTCATCCTGCAGAAGAAGGCAATTTAAAACCCACCAAAGACAATGCTGCCAATTTAACCGCAAAAGCAAAAGCTTGGGAATCTGCACCAATCCCAAAAGGATATGATGCAGCAATTGCAAAACCAATATTAAAAAAATTGGTAACTAGTTGCGAAGCAATCGAAGCCGGTGTTAAAGCTAAAAAAACGGATAAAGAATTAACTGCTTTAATAACAAAAGCACACGATGATTTTCATGAGATCAAAGAAAAATGTGTGGTTGGAGAAAAACACTAAAATAAATTAAACACAAAAAATGCCGAGGGATTTCCTTCGGCATTTTTGTTAGAACAATATGATGATTCATTATTTATTATTGGATTCTTTGCTTATCAGATCTCTTACCATATTCATCTTTAAATCGATCCCGGCTTTAATAGCCAAGGAGGATGGTGGTATTGAAATATCTGGAATAATTCCACCTCCTTTAGGCCTGTTTTTATCCATCACCAAACGATACATAGGTAAGCCAACCCTTATATTACTATTGGGTAAAACAATGGTTGGAATGTGCATAGCAGAATTGCCATAATATCCTCCGCCTGTTTCTTCTCCAATTACTTTTACATTCGATTGACCTTTTAAAGCAGCAATAAACATGGTGGCAGCTGAAAAACTAGACCCTCCTTGCAAGAGATAAAGATTTCCATTAAAATGGTTTTTTTCTTTTGGCTCAAACAAATGTTTTTCATACCTGCGGTAATGAATTTTACCATCTTCCATTTTTCTGCCTCCAAAATTCATGGCAACCCAATAAATGAATGAAGGATGAATGTATCTACTATATTCAAATTTTCTACTTATTGCCACTACAGTATCTCCTATTTTAAAAGAACGATTGATTAAGTATTGTGTTAGTCTTGTGCTATTGTCTACTTTACCACCACCATTGCTTCTCAAATCGATTACCAGGTGTTTTATTTCCAGCTCTTTCATCAAACGGAAACTGCGCCTAAAAAATAGCTTTAAAGCGCCTCTGCTAAAAGTATTCAAACGCATGATAGCAGTTAGATTAGCCGTATCAATGGATAAAGATCTTCTTGATAACTGCTTCATTTGATGCTTACTCATTTTTGGTGCCTGAGCAACCGGCGATTGATTGGTAAATACGGAATCAGGTTTTGGGCGAGCAGTTTGATTGATGTTCTGGTTCTTAGCTTGTTTTGGTGTTTTAATGGCCACATAATTATTTACAAGTGAAGTCTGAACTTTGCCGGTACTATCATAGTAGTGAATCCTGTACACAGAATCATTACCGATAACTGAATTGTACCAATACGGAAAAGAATTGCTCAACACTTGGTTTTTATGGTTGATGGAGTTGCCATCGGTTGAAATAATTTTGAAAACAGAATCCCTTATTTTCTGTGTGCTCAATCCATTGATTGCGGTAATGATGGTTCCTCTTTTTAAAATAGAATCATTTCTAAACGCGTTTCCAAAAACAACCATACTGTCTTCCCAAGCTTTTATTTGTAGGGGAAATTGAGGCAAATTATTTTTTGCCAATTCTTTTGATAAGTTTTTTGATACTCTTACCGAAGTGTGGCCGCATTTAATAGCTGTTACCCAACTCCCAGCTTTGTACCTGAATTGTAGCTCGGTTAATGAATCATTCAATGAATTGTATACTTGATGGTATAAGTCATCTAGGCTATCTTTCGATGTGTACCAATACAAACTAGGATGATTGGCTTCTAGGATTTTTTTTAATAAATCCATGTCGGCCCGCATTTTTTCAGGGGCTATTTTTTTAGTAAATAAACCTGGCTTTTGTGCATTACAAATAAAACAAGCAAACAATATTAAACAGCAAACAACTGCCCCTTTTTTCATGCTTATTTATTGTAGAATCTTATTGATTAAATGCATTCCAACCTTGGGCAGTTATATTGAATAAATTGCCTCCTTTGGTGTGCAATTTTAATCCAGATTCTATGTCTGTGGTATAACCAATAACACTGATTTCTTCATTCAAAACGATCTTGTCGTGATCTTCTTGTTTCAGCGTAAAAATCAATTCATAGTCTTCTCCACCGTTTAATGCACAAACAGTTGGATCTAGTCCAAATTTATAAGCAGCATGCCTACTGTCTTCGTGTATAGGCAATTTTTCTTCGTATATCACACAACCCAAATTAGACTGCTTGCATAAATGCAATACTTCGCTGCTAATACCATCACTTACATCCATCATAGAAGTAGGAATAATTTGATTGGCAGCAAAAAATTCGATGATGTCTTTTCTGGCTTCTGGTTTTAATAACCTACCAACCACATATGTTTCATTTTCTAAATCTGGTTGAATGGCAGGATTTTCTAAATAAATTTTCTTCTCTCTTTCCATTAAAGTTAATCCCAAGAAAGCACCACCCAGATCTCCACTTACACAAATTAAATCTCCTTTTTGTGCCGTACTTCTTTTTACAAATTGATCTGGAGCCACTTCACCAATGGCGGTTACGGAAATAATTAATCCCTTAGGAGAAGTGGTGGTATCGCCCCCAATTAAATCCACGCCGTATTTTTCGCAAGCAAAATAAACACCTTCATACAATTCGCTCAAAGCCTCTACACTAAAGCGATTGCTAATACCAATACTCATGGTAATTTGAGTGGGTACTGCATTCATAGCATAGATATCACTCAGGTTTACCACAACTGCTTTATATCCCAAATGTTTTAATGGAGTATACATCAAATCAAAATGTACGCCTTCAATTAAAAGGTCGGTACTGATTACTGTTTGTTTTCCAAAATGATCAATTACAGCTCCGTCATCTCCAATGCCCAATACCGAAGATGCATTTTGTATTTCATTGTTTTTTGTTAGATGATCGATTAATCCGAATTCACCCAATGTGGCTATTTCTGTTCTTTCTTCCATTGATTAAATTTTTTTATTCGGGGTCTTTTAAATTCCCACCATTTACAATATCCAATAACTCATCATGAATTTTTCCGTTGGTTGCAACCAAGTGGGGTTGATAAGGCGAATAAACCTTGCCATTAAAGTCGGTTACCCTTCCACCCGCTTCTTCTACCATTAAAAACCCTGCTGCACTATCCCATGCTTGTAAATTATGTTCATAAAACCCATCAAATCTGCCTGCTGCAACCCAACATAAATCTATGGCTGCACTACCCAGCCTTCTCACCGGTACACCTCTTCTAATTAGTTTTTCAAATACTTGAATGGGCCCATTGGGTGCATCTAAATAAGTATATGGGAATCCTGTCACCAAGCAGCTTTTTATTACTGCTGTTTTTTTGCTTACTTCTATTTTTTGATTATTAAGTGTTGCTCCAACACCTTTCTCAGCAAAATAAAATTCATTCATGATAGGGTTGTACACCGCACCCATTATCATTTCCCCCTCTTTTTCTAAACCAATGCTCACACAACAAATAGGAATACCATTGGCAAAATTCACGGTACCATCTATTGGGTCGATGATCCATTTATAGGTAGAGTCTTGAATAATTTCGCCAGTTTCTTCACTCAAAATAAAATGATCGGGGTATTCGGTTTGAATAACCTGCATGATGGCTTTTTCGGCAGCATGATCGGCCTCAGTAACCAAATTATTGATTCCCTCTTTATTGCTAATTACAAAACTACCATTGAAAAAACGTTTTAATTCAGCAGCCCCAGCTTCAGTAGCTTTTAAAAGTGTATTTTTTAACATATTACAAAAGTAACCCTACTAGATTTGAAATTGTCATTTTTAACAAGGTTTCCGCATCTTTGAATAAAATAGGATTATTTGGAACTATCGGTTATTATAGTCAATTACAAAGTGTACCATTATTTAGTCTCTTGTATTCAATCGGTGCAAGCGGCATTGAATGGGATTGAAGGAGAAATAATTGTGGTAGATAATGAATCTGATTCGGTAGAATCAACGCGCATCATAGGCCAGTTTCCTTCTATCAAATTCATTGCAAATTCAGACAACAAAGGCTTCTCCAAAGCCAATAATCAGGCACTTGCAATGAGTAAGGGAAGTTTTGTGTTATTCCTGAATCCAGATACGGTATTGCCTCAACATGCTTTGAAAGATTCATTGAGTTATTTAAGTCAACATCAATCTGTTGGGGCAGTCGGCGTTCAGATGATCAACAAAGAAGGCCAGTTTTTGCCAGAGAGCAAAAGGGCTTTTCCAAAGCCAATGACGGCTTTTTTTAAATTGAGCGGATTGGCCCATCTTTTTCCAAGATCTGGTTTTTACAACCAGTATGCATTGGGTAATTTAGATAAAGACAAGGTTCATCCGGTGGAGATATTAGCGGGGGCTTATTTAATGGTTAGAACCCAACTGGTAAAACAGATTGGAGGTTTTGATGAACAGTTTTTTATGTACGGAGAAGATATTGATTTATCTAAAAGACTAACAGCACTTGGTTTTCAAAATCATTATCTCGGAAATATTGTAATCCAACATATTAAAGGCGCCAGCACCAATAAAAATAGCAAGGATTACCTTTATCATTTTTATCATTCTATGCATTTGTTTGTAAATAAATATTATGCCTTAAAAGGTCATTGGTTAAAAAGAAAGCTATTGCATCTAGCTATTCGAGGCTCAAAATCAATTGCATTGTTAAAATATCGCTGAAATAGCCGCTCTTCTTACTCCTATTTGGGATAGTATGCGAAAATATAGGGCATTTGTTTTAGTTTCGTACTTGCTAAACTGTATTTGCTAACGATGTCTATTATTGACTTAAAACTTCCTAATTCAATTCTTAAAGCTTTGCGCTTGCCTCAGAATAATCTGAGAAGAGACCAGTTGAAAGTATTGAAGAAATTATTGAAAAAAGCAAGGTTTACGGCTTTTGGGCAACAATATCGTTTTGATGATATTTTGGTAAGCAAACATCCCGGCAAAAAATTTCAAGAGCTGGTTCCTACTTTTAATTACAACACTATATACGAACAATGGTGGCATAAAACCATCGAAGGCCATTCTGATATTTGTTGGCCAGGAAAAATCAAGTATTATGCTTTGAGTAGTGGTACCAGTGAGGCGGCCAGTAAATACATCCCCATTACCAATGATATGCTTAAGGGCAATAAGATTGTAATGATTAAGCAACTCTTAAGTTTGCGATCTTATGAAAATTTCCCCTTTACCTCATTGAGTAGAGGTTGGCTTACATTAGGCGGTAGTACCGAATTACAAAAAGGAGCTGGCTATTATGCAGGAGACCTAAGCGGCATTACAGTGAAGAAAGCACCATTTTGGTTTCAACCATTTTATAAGCCAGGTAAAAAAACCGCCAAACAAAAAGACTGGAATAAAAAAATCAAAGAGATTGTAGACAATGCTCCACAATGGGATATTGGCTGTTTGGTAGGAGTGCCTGCATGGATACAATTGTGTTTAGAGCAAGTGATTGAGCGATATCAACTCAATGACATTCACGAACTATGGCCCAACCTGGCTTTTTTTGTGCATGGGGGCGTAAGTTTTGAGCCCTATAAAAAAGGGTTTGAAAAATTATTGGGCAAACCGATTACTTATATAGAAACCTATTTAGCAAGTGAAGGATTTATAGCATATCAAGATCGTCAGTATGCGCAAGGCATGCGATTGGTAACCAACGAACATATTTTTTTAGAGTTTGTACCTTTTGATGAAACCAATTTTACTTCGGATGGAGAAATGGTAGAAAAGCCAGAAGCCTTGATGTTGCATGAAGTAGAAGAAGGAAAAGATTATGCATTGTTGATTAGCACGGTTGCAGGTACTTGGCGTTATTTAATTGGAGACACCATTCGATTTATTGATAAAGAGCGTTCAGAAATTATTATCACTGGAAGAACCAAACATTTCTTGAGTTTGGTTGGAGAACATTTGAGTGTAGATAATATGAACAAAGCCATTCAAATGGCAGGAGAAAAATTTAATATTTGTATTCCAGAATTTGCGGTTGCAGGTATTCCAGTAGGAAATTTTTTCGGACATCAATGGTATGTAGCATGTGATGATGCAGTAGATGCTGAGGCATTAGCAAAATACATAGACGAATGTTTGAATGAATTGAATGATGATTATGCAGTAGAAAGACGGAGTGCATTGAAAGAAGTTCGATTACAAGTATTGAGTGAAAAACATTTTATGGATTTTATGCGCTCCAAAGGAAAAGTGGGCGGGCAACATAAATTCCCAAGGGTATTAAAGGCTTCTATGTTGGCCGACTGGCAACAATTTTTATCCAATCTTGTTAAGAAACAAGCCGAGCGATCTCGCGCATAAAAAAATTTGATTGATAACAACAGCAATAATAAAAGGATTGGTACTGGGTTTACTGCTCAGCATTTCGGTAGGTCCAATCATTTTTGCTATTATCAAACAAAGCGTGAACAATGGCCATAAAGCAGGTTATACTTTTGTTGCTGGCGTTTCAGCCAGTGATATAACCCTGGTGCTTGTTTGTAATTTTTTTACTACCCTATTTGCTTCTGCAATAAATCACAGCACAGAGATTGCTGTAACAGGAAGTATTTTTTTAGTGGCAGTAGGTATTTACACACTCTTCTTTAAAAAAGTAGTTACCGATGAAGACAATAATTTGGTGGTAAAGAAATTTAGAAAAAGAGATTTAGCAGGAATTTTTTTATCGGGTTATTTCATGAATATGTTAAACCCCGGTGTTTTTTTATTTTGGTTTGCATGGACCGCTGCCATTATTGGTGATGCAGCCAGTACTCCTAATCCAGTAAATTATAAGTTCACTGTTTTTATTACTTGTTTGGTATTTGTATTACTCAGTGATATTGCGAAAGTTGCTGTTGCCGGAAAACTCCGTTCCAAATTAACACCACGTAATTTGCACTATATCAATATTGTTTCCGGAATTATTTTAATTGGTTTTGGAGTTGTACTTGCCTGGGGTGTGCTCAATTATGGAGATGCGATAAAGCCGCATTAAATTTCCCTTTTTATTGTACCTTCCATTTATGGCAGGCAGCAACAAAAACATTTTTCAAAAGGCGATACGATTCATTGGTAGGTTATTCTTGATCTTGTTTATCAGCTCTACGGTGTATTTATTTATTTGTAAATGGTTAATGCCGCCTATTACCATTACTCAAATCAGCAATACAATTGGCTATGGTTTAAAAAGAGATTATGTGGCTTGGGATGAAATTGCTTATAACGCTAAATTAGCCGCCATTGCCAGCGAAGATCAGTCTTATCCCGATCATAGCGGATTCGATTGGGATGCTATTGAGAAAAGCCTCAAGCCAAAAAAGAAAAATAAAAAATCCAAAATTCCATTGGGTGGAGGTGCCAGTACCATTACCCAACAAACGGCAAAGAATGTATTTCTATGGCAGGGAGGATATATTACCAAATACATTCGAAAAGTACCAGAACTGTATTTTACTGTAATGATCGAATTGATATGGGGTAAGAAAAGAATTTTAGAAGTGTACCTCAATACCATAGAAATGGGTCCTGGAATATTTGGTATTGAAGCTGCTGCTCAAAACTATTTTCATAAATCAGCCAAAAAACTAAGCCGTGCAGAAGCGGCAATGATCATTGCCTGTTTGCCCAATCCAAAAAAGTTCTCCGTTAAACCAATGAGCAGAAGGGTATCTTGGAGGTATCCACAGATCGTGCATCAAATGCGCAACATAGAAGATGATGAAGATATTGCTGCTTTAATTAGATAATTGAATCAACTGTTTCAATTGCCTGAGCCAACCGCTCTTCGTATGAGCCGCTGATGATTGTCCAAGGAACTGATTGATTGATGAGCAGGTCTTTGTAAATATTGAATAATTCTATTCTTGGTTTTTCGTCGGGGTATTCGCGCAGTTCATCTTTCACCCAAGGCAAATCAATATTGCAGAGTAAATAATGATCGTATTTTCTTTTTACAATTTGATCAAGAATAAAAAAATCGCATTCCCCAAAAACATATTCACTCCATACTTTCATTACATACATATCAGTATCTACAAAAAGTAGTGGAGGATTACTAATTGAAGCAGCTACTTCATCTTCCAATGCCAACTGACCTTTAGCAATGTTCAACAAGTCTTCCTTGTTGTAGTCCATTCCATTGGTTAATAAATAATCCCTGGCAAACTCGCTGCACCATTCGGTTTTGTAATGATCGGCCAATAAAGTACAGAGTGTACTTTTTCCTGTAGACTCTGGTCCGATAATCACAATCTTTTTAATGGGTTGCATGTTTTGCTTTTTGTTGCCAGCTGTTCAATCCTGCAATGGCTAATATCAAGAGTACCAAAAACTGTACACTGGTAAATACATATCCTTTAATAAAGTATAACGGTATAGAAGCAATATTTGTTGCAATCCACCAGATCCAACTTTCTACTTTTTTTCTGGCCATTAACCACATGCCTGTATAAGCAGTAGCACTGGCCAATGCATCTGCCCAAGGAATGGCTTCTGGAGCAAAAGATTGTTTGAGCCAACTGAGTGCAGCATAAATCAACACATAAAATGCGCCAAAGAACAACAATTGTTGTAACCACTCTTTGCGATTACTAAAACTGATATGTAATACAGGCGTATTATTGCTGCTGTCTTTTTTAGACCATAAAATCCAACCATAAATACTCATTACAGAGTAATAAAAATTTACACTGGCTTCTCCCAATAAATTTCCTTTAATACTCAAATAGATAAAAAAAACAGTATTGATCAATCCCACAGGATATACCAAAATATTTTCCTTTCTGCTAAACCAAACAGATGCAATACCTGCTAGTACAGCTATAAACTCAATGGGGCCAGTGGCTTTGAGTCCTTGCATGAACGCATCAAAAACGGTAGATAATTCCATCTTTAAATCACCAACAAGTTAATTATTTTAGGACTGTTCTGTCTTATTCAGCGTTATCGCTTGCTCTATCGATGCTTGATGATGAGTAGCATGATATGCTGTAAAATAAAGCATTTCGCGCAAAGTTAGTTTGCCGAGTAAAGGATGTGGTAAAATGCTTTTATCCAAAGAGGCTTCTGAACAACGATTGATTTTTTTACACAACGATTTTACTAAATTGTTCAAGCGATTAATCAATTTGGATTTAGCATTAAATGCAACAAATGGGGGCACAAATCGGGCAGGCGCTTTTCCTCCGGCCGCTAATTTGGATTTATATTTTGCTACTAATTCCCCATAAGTTTTAGATGGTCTATTGGCTTTTCCAAATAATAGTGCAGGTATGAAATTGGGTAAGCCCATGGCCATATTTACAGGAGCAATACTTTTGATTAAATGATCCAATTGCTTTCCTGCCGACCATTTGCCTTCGGCCGCCAACAAAAAAGCATGTTCATCTAAACCCTCAATACAATCAATTAGGTTTTGATAAGCATGCTCTATTGAAATAATAATCGCTTCTTTATTCATGATAGCTTATTCAGCTTCTGCTACTACTTCTTTTACTTCCGGAATCATGCGCTTCATCATTCCTTCGATTCCAGCTTTTAAAGTAATCATCGAAGAGGGGCATCCGCTACAACTTCCTTGTAACATCAGGTTTACAATACCGTCGTTGTAACTTTTAAACTGAATTGCACCGCCATCCATTTCAACAGCTGGCTTCACATAGTTCTCCAATAATTCCTTCACTCGTTTTACAATATCATCGTCATCGGCATTTACGGTATTGGTGGCTTCTTGTTTTACCTTAGCAACTTCATCATCATTTACAACAACACCGCCATTTTCTAGATACTCTTTTAAAAAGTTTTTGATGGTTGGAATTACATCCTGCCAGTCTTCCGTATCTACTGTTTTGGTGAGTGTGATAAAATTACTGGCTATGAATACACTTTTAATAAAGGGAAAACTAAATAGTTCTTTTGCCAAAGGAGAAGGTCCGGCCAATGTTTCATCGGCAAAATCAATACTTTTACCCGGATACAATAGCTTATTGGCCACAAATTTCATGGTTTCTGGATTGGGCGTCATTTCGGTATAAATACTAATTACCGGGTTTCCTGTTTGAATCATAACTGTGAATTTTATCGATGCTAAGGTATAGCACAAAAATAAAACAATTCCCGCGAGGCTATTGTTTGTTGTACCCCGAAACCCTCAAATCGGGCCTTATTTTTACGGATATCGACAATTTTAAGACACAATTCTCAACTTTGCATAGTTGAGCATTATTTTTTTCTCCCCGTTTTTTTCAAATTGAATAGTAGCTACCGGATTATGCGCAGAACCCTCAATGCTAGTAACAGTTCCAAATCCAAACTTTTGGTGCTCTACTTTTTCTCCGGCTTCTAAATTAGATGTATCACTTGCTACAAAATCTGCTGATGGAACATGCACCGCAACTTTAGCCGTTGGCGGAACTATCGGTAAATATTCGGGTTTGCTGCTGGTTGGTTTTTTATTAGGAGCTGGTCCGTATTTTTTTTCTGCTTGTGCTGTATCTCTGTAATTAAATCCACGTTGCATTCTTTCATATGCACCACCCCAATCGGTGCTGGAATTATTTCTTGCACCACCACCCGCATAAGATTTGTCTATATTGTCTTCTGGCATTTCTTCAATAAACCTGCTGGGTTCGTTTTGTACCAATTGCCCAAAGCGATACCTAGAATTGGAGTAGGTTAACCAAAGTCTTTGCTTGGCTCTTGTAATAGCCACATAAAACAACCTACGCTCTTCTTCTAATTCTTCTCTGGTATTAATGCTCATGGCATTTGGAAAAAGCGTTTCTTCTACCCCACCTATAAATACACATCCAAACTCTAAACCTTTTGCAGCATGAATGGTCATTAACTTTACCACATCGGTGTTTTCTTTATCATCATCTGCATCGGTTAATAAAGTAATCTGTTGTAAATAAGCCCCCAATGTTTTATCTCCCAATTCTCCATCATCATTGCTTGGGCTTTCTGTCCACTCTTTAATAGAGTTGAGCAACTCTTGAATGTTTTCATAGCGCGCTAAACCTTCTGTAGTTTTATCATTAAACAACTCCTTTACCAAATTGGTATGTTTACCTACTTGCACCGCAACATCATAAGCATTCTTATCGGTAAGCATGCTTTGGAAATAACGAATCATGGTTACAAAATTTTGTAAAGCCTCGAGTGTACCCGCTTTGAAACCAAACTCTGCCGCTCTGCTTACTACATCAAACATGGGTATAGCATGCTCATTGGCAAAAATTACACATTTCTCCAAAGTTGTTTTTCCTATTCCCCTAACCGGATAGTTAATAATTCTTTTAAGGGCTTCTTCGTCTTTGGTATTTACAATTATGCGTAAATAACCTAATAAATCTTTGATTTCTTTGCGTTGATAAAAGCTGGTTCCACCATAAATACGATAGGGAATACCCATCTTGCGTAAACTTTCTTCAAAAGCCCTACTCTGCGCATTGGTACGATATAAAATAGCAAAATCCTTATTAAAAAAATGGTTTCTTAATTTTTGTTCTTGAATGGTATCGGCTACAAATTTTCCTTCTTCATTATCGGTCATGGTTCTAACCAAAGCAATTTTTTCACCTGCGCTATTATCGGTCCATAAATTTTTAGGAATCTGACCTTTGTTGTTTTTAATGATGTGATTGGCTACGTCAATAATTTGGCTGCTGCTTCGGTAATTCTGTTCTAGCTTTACTACTTTAACATCGTCGTAGTCTTTTTGAAATTGTAAAATATTTTCAATGGTTGCTCCTCTAAAACTATAAATACTTTGAGCATCATCACCTACCACACAAATATTTTCATGTGCAGCTGCCAAGAGTTTGGTTATTTGATATTGAACCGCATTGGTATCTTGGTACTCATCAATTAATATGTACTTGAACTTATGTTGGTATTTATGAAGTGCATCCGGAAAATTTTTCAGCAATTCATACATTTTTAACAATAGATCATCAAAATCCAAAGCCCCATTTTTAAAACAACGATTGGCGTATGCTGCATATACTTTTGAAATAGCTGGTCGATTGGCACGCATATCTTCTTGCTGAATATAATAATCATTGGCATATTCTGCCGGACCTACCAATGCGTTTTTTGCAGATGAAATTCTATTGCCTACAATATTTGGTTTGTAATGTTTATCGTCTAAATTTAATTCGTTGATTACTGTTTTTAAAACTGATCGACTATCGTCTGTATCATAAATGGTAAAGTTGCTTGGATAACCCAAACGGGTTGCTTCGGCCCTTAGGATTCTAGCAAAAACACTGTGAAAAGTGCCGATGTATAAATTTCTTGCTTCTGAATTACCGAGAATTTTTTCAATTCTTTCTTTCATTTCGGCTGCAGCCTTATTGGTAAAAGTGAGCGCTAAAATATTAAACGCATCTACTTTTTCTGCCGACATTAAATGCGCGATACGAGTGGTTAATACTTTTGTTTTTCCACTTCCTGCTCCAGCCACAATCATGATCGGACCCTTCACATGCTTTACCGCTTCTGTTTGGGGTTCATTCAATCCTTTCAAATACTCCTGCATACATTATCTCTTTCAGCTTGCAAGATAAGCGCTTGTTGGTAGGAATCATGAACAGTGAGTAAATAAGGGTTAAATAACTGTACGGATATTTATTAACCTACTCAATACCCAATTTAAAAAGGATGCGATAGATCCAGTTCATAAAAAAAGAGGCCAATTGGCCTCTTTTTTAAAATGGTTGTAAATCTTTATTACTTAGTCTCTAATAATTTGAAGAACTGATCTAGTTGTGGTAAAATAACAATCCTTGTTCTGCGATTAGCAGCTCTACCTTCATTGGTTGTATTGTCTGCAATTGGAGCGTACTGACCTCTACCTGCTGCAGTCATTCTTTTTGGATTTAGCCCGTAAGATTCCTGTAATATTCTTACGATGGTAGTAGCTCTTTTAACACTTAAATCCCAATTATCTTCAATCGGACCATTTCCGCGAATGGCTAATGAATCGGTATGGCCTTCTACCATGAATTCAATATCTGGTTGAGCATTTAATACTTTGGCTACCTTACCCAATACCACCTTAGCCCTATCGGTTACATCGTATGCGCCACTTTTAAATAATAATTTATCAGAGATATCTACATAAACCACACCCTTATCTACTTTAATATTGATGTCTTTATCATCTAAATTGCCAATGGCTCCTTTTAAATTCATTACCAATGCCATGTTTAATGAATCTTTACGAGCAATAGAGCCCCTTAAATCTTGGATATAAATATCTTTAGCACCAATATTTTCTAATGATTTTCTGATACTTTCTGCTTGAGATCCTGTAACTACCGACAAATCTTTTAGTTGATTTAATACAGTATTGTTGTTTTGTTTTAGATAATCCAGCTGGTTGTTTAAAGTGGCAATTTGCGACTCTAAACCAGCTTTTTGAGCAGCAGACTGAGCCGTGGCTTTATCTTTATCGGCATTGCACTTGTTTAATTCATCTTGAAGTGCCCTGTATTTCCCCTGCATATCGGCATAAGCACCTTTTAATTCAGTATAACTAGCTTGGGCCCTTTTTAACTCTTTAGGACTGGCACAAGAAAAGAAGGCTAGAGATGCAATTGCTGCAAATACATAAAATTTCATATTCATAATTTCTACGGTTTGAGTAAACTTATATAAGGAACGAGTTTAAAATAAAAAAATTGTATACTAAACCATCAAAAGCAAAATAAATGCCATTTTGTTCAATAGGATGTTAAGGAATTTATATAATCGATACAGCCGACCTGGAATGGTACCATTCTTCGTATTGTTGTTGAAACAGCTCGTCTACTACTTTTCTCTTGATTTTCAATGTTGGAGTTAGTATACCGTTTTCGAGGGTCCATTCATCTTTTAATACAATAATCTTGGCTACCTGCTCATGGTGCTCTAGTTTTTCATTCATAGAAGAAAGAAATTCGGCCAGCTCGTTAACGATATTTGGCTTTTCTTCTTTATTTCCTTTTTCTGATAATGTACAAAGTAATAATGGAGCTGGCATTCCAGAACCAACAACACATGCTTGAGAAACATAGGGGTGTACCAATATTTTGGATTCAATATTTGCAGGAATTACATATTTGCCCTTACTGGTTTTAAATTGGTCTTTAATTCTTCCTGTGATGGTAAGATAACCTTCTTCATCAATAGACCCTTCGTCACCAGTTTTTAACCAATCTCCTTCAAACATTTCAGCAGTTAATTGCGGCTCTTTATAATAACCCAACATGCTTGCATCGCTTTTTACCAATACTTCGTTGATAGCACTCAGTTTAACTTCAACACCAGGATAGCTTTGTCCAACAGTACCAAATTTGGCAGCATTTTTTCTGTTTACATGCGATAGTGCAGAGTTCTCCGTCATTCCATATGCTTCTTGAATAGTGATTCCTAGTTTTGAAAACCAAACAAGTACCGCTTTATTAATGGGAGAAGCGCCCGTATAGAAATACTTACATTTTGCAAACCCCATTTTTTTCTTAATGGCCGATTTAATAATGCTGGAAATAATTGGAATACTTAATAAACGACTCAATTTCTGTTGAGGCATTTTTTTGAGAATTTCTTCTCGCATTTTTTCCCAAATTCTTGGTACTGCCAAGAAAACGGTAGGTTGGGTATATTGTAAATTGGCAGAAAAACTATCCATAGACTCTACAAAGTATACGGTACTTCCAGTAAAAACAGTACCACATTCAACCAACATTCTTTCTGCTACATGGCATAATGGTAGATAAGAAAAAAACTTTTCGTCAATAAAAGGCGGATTGCTTTCTAAGAAAGAATGCACGGCAAAAGACATGGCATGAAAGCTATGCATCACTCCTTTAGGGGTACCTGTTGTTCCAGATGTGTATACAATACAGGCAAGATCTAAAGCATTGATAGCAGGTGTTCCAGTTAATGGCGCATTTGATTGAACCAAATCATTCCAATTCAAACAGCCTTCATTAAAATAAAAAGGAAAACTAATTTGAATTAAGTTTTCGGGAATTCCTTTTCTTATTTCTGCTGGTTTATCAAGCTTACCTACAAAAATAATTTTAGACTCACTGTGCTTAATGATTTCATTTACCGCATCTGCTGTAATATTTGGATACAATGGAACCGAAACCATTCCAGACATGGCAATGGCAATGTCACACATGATCCAATGCGCACAATTTTTACTTAAAATAGCTACTTTATCGCCTTTTTCTAATCCGGAGTTTTGTAAATAATTGGCAATACTTCTAATTTCTTTTCCTGCTTCTCCCCAAGTAAAATTTTGGTAAATTTTATTTACCGGTTCTGCTAAGAAAAGATGATTGGGTTTTTCTTTTTCATATTGACAGAACTTATCTACGATAGTTGGGTATTGATTTGTCATAATAAATAATTAAGCTTGTTCAATTAAATGTTGAATACCTAGTTCAGGATTTTTCCCTTTTATGGTTGAATAAAAATGCAGTATATATTTTAAATCGTTTTCCATATTATCGGTTGGATAGAAGGGTTCGGAAAAGCAGATTTCTTTCTTTCCAAAATCAAACCCTGTTAAGATAATTGGAACATTGGCTTTTTTAGCAATATGATAAAAACCGGTTTTTAGACGGTCTACTTTTTTTCTAGTTCCCTCTGGAGAGAGTGCTAAAATAAACTGATCATGCTTATTAAATAATTCAACCACCTGATCTACCATATTATTATTACTAGACCTGTCAACCGGAAAGCCACCCATTTTTTTAAAAAAGAACCCAAAGGGCCCCTTAAAAAGGGAGTCTTTACCTAAAAACTTAAAATGATAGAGTTTGAGTTTGCTTCTAATTGCCAACCCAATCACAAAATCCCAGCTACTTGTATGTGGAGCCATTACAACAATAGCTTTTTGAATAGAATGAGGAAATTCCCCCACTATTTTCCATCCTTGAAGATGCAGTAATAAGTTCCAGCAAATACGCATAGCAATCTTTTGAGCCAATTCAAGATAATAAAAAACAATAAAAACGAGCGCTTTTGATAAAGGATTACGCTAAAAAATGAGCAATTTTCTAATTCAAATATGCGTTTGTACTAAAAAACCAACCAAATGAGCTCATTTAGAAATTTTGTTTGTTAAGCATTAATTTTGCTTCAACAGCATATTTCGGCCTTTCGACGCATGATGCCTAGCAATATTGTACTCAAGTGCTGTCATCAAAAAAACAAAATGTCCGACATATAAATTGGCCACTACTTAGAAATAATCAAATTGCTTATTATTAAATCAACACTATTGAACCCCTCACAAAAAATCATCATTATCACAGCACCTTCTGGCGCGGGCAAAACCTCTATTACTCGTTTTTTATTGAATAAGTACCCACAATTGTCATTCTCGATCTCTGCTGCAACCAGGAAACCCAGAGAAGGTGAAAAAGATGGAGTGCAATATCATTTCATGTCTGAGCAAGATTTTAAAAATAAAATTGATGCGAATGCTTTTGTTGAATGGGAAATGGTGTACGAAGGCAATTATTACGGCACATTAAAATCGGAATTAGAAAGTATTTGGAATGCAGGTAAAACACCGGTTTTAGATATAGATGTAAAAGGGGCTATCCATATTCAACAACAATTTGGGAAAAACTGCTTGTCTATTTTTATTGAACCACCTTCTGTGGAAGAGCTAAAGAAAAGACTAGAAACCAGAGGCTCCGAAACGGCTGAAAGCTTGGCTACAAGGCTTAATAAAGCGAGTTATGAAATATCTTTCAGTCATCAATTTAATAAAACCATCATCAATAAAGATTTAGCCATTGCATGCGAAGAAACAGAACAAGTAATTAAAGAATTTTTAGGCTGGTGATACGAATGGTTTATTTTTAGCAATCTTGTTTACTTTAAACTTAATCAATGAAAAAAATATTGGTATCAACTTTTTGTGTCTGGTTGTTGGGCACAAATCAGGCACAAATCAATAATGGCATGCTGAAAACAGATGCAATCAAAAATATTGACGGAAAATACGAAGCGTATAAAAACATTGCATTGCAAATTTGGGGCTTTGCAGAAGTAGGATACAAAGAAGTAAAAAGTACGCAACTCTTACAAGAAACTTTAAAAAGCAATGGGTTTACCATAGAATCTGCTGTGGCAGAAATTCCTACTGCATTTGTAGCCAGCTATGGCAGTGGCAAACCGGTGATTGCAATATTAGCAGAATACGATGCATTGCCTGGATTATCTCAGGAAGCCAACACAGAAAAAAAATCCATCAATGGAATTGATGCAGGCCATGGTTGTGGGCATCATTTATTTGGAACAGCATCTGTAGCAGCCGGTATAGAAATTAAAAAACTAATTGAATCAAAAAAAATTGCTGGAACAATTAGGGTATATGGTTGCCCTGCAGAGGAAGGAGGAAGTGGTAAAGTATATATGGTAAGAGCCGGTTTATTTAAAGATGTAGATGTTGCAGTGCATTGGCACCCAGGGAATGAAAATAAAGTTACCATGACAAGTGCTTTGGCCAATACTTCGGCTAAGTTTAGATTTACTGGTTTGTCGTCACATGCTTCAATGGCTCCAGAAAATGGTAGATCTGCATTGGATGGGGTAGAAGCAATGAACAATATGGTAAATATGATGCGTGAGCATGTTCCGCAAGAAACCAGGATTCATTATGTAATTACCAAAGGAGGCAAAGCACCCAATGTAGTACCCGATTTTGCTGAAGTATTTTATTATGTGCGCCATCCTAAAAAAGA
>CANGTR010000051.1 GCA_947456855.1 Sphingobacteriia bacterium
AAACCATCCAATGAAAATCTAACTGCTCGTCCTTTTTATTTCAGCACATTGGTATATGATCCCAAAGATCCTAAAAGAGTATATCGCCCAGCGTATGATTTTCAATTCTCCAATGATGGTGGAAATTCATGGAGTGGTGCTTTTACAGGAGGTGTTCCGCCACATGCCGATCATCATGCATTGTGGATTAATCCAAATAATCCAGAAATGATGTTTTTAGGAACAGATGGCGGAATTTACACAAGCACCAACCGTGGAACTGCATGGAGTTTTTTAAACAATCTTCCTGTTGGACAATTCTACCATGTATCTGCCGATAATCAAGTACCCTATAATGTATATGGGGGTTTACAAGACAACAATAGTTGGATGGCACCAAGCTCGGCACCTGGTGGAGTTACTGCAGTTGATTGGAGATGGATCAATGGTGGAGATGGATTTTGGGTACAGCCTAGTTTATTAAATCCAAAAATTATTTTCTCTGAATCACAAGGTGGAGAAATAAATAAGTTGGATATTTCAACAGGTTTATCATACAGCATCCGACCTAAAAAAGTAGAAGGTGATGATGAGCATCGTTGGAATTGGAATACACCAATTGTAATGGGCGCCTCTAAAAAGAAAAATACTGCAGGCAAACCTGTTTACAATTTATATACTGCCGCACAATATTTATTTAAATCGAATGATGATGGAAAAAATTGGCAGCGAATCTCTCCTGATTTAACTACCAATGATCCCAATAAAATCAATCAAGCAGAAAAAAATACAGGAAGTATTACAGGCGATAATACAAGTGCAGAAAATCATTGTACCATATTTACAATTACACAAGATCCAAAAAATGAAAATATTATTTGGGTAGGTACAGATGATGGCAATTTGCAATTAACAACCGACGGCGGAAAAACCTGGCAAAACAAAGCTGCTGGAATTTGGAAAACAGGCGTGCCTGAAAAAACCTGGATTAGTAGCATTGAAGTGTCTTCATTGGATTCTAAAAGAATTTATGTAACACTCGATAATCATATGTATGGCGATATGCATACTTATGCAGTAATGAGTTCAGATGGTGGCAATACTTGGAAAAAATTCAGTTCTTCAGAATTCACCGGTTTTGCTCATGTAATTAGAGAAGATATTAAGAACGAAAAATTATTGTTTCTAGGAACTGAAATGGGGCTATTTATTTCTTTAGATGGAGGTAATAATTGGATGCGCAGTAAATACCAAAATATGCCTTGGTATAATTTGGTACGTGATATTAAAATTCAACCCCAAACCAATGATTTGGTAATTGGAACACATGGAAGGGGTATTTATATTATCGATAATATTCAGCCTTTGCGTGAATTGGTAAAATCGGATGTGAATCAGCCAGTTATTTTTTATCCAATCCAAAATTTCAAATACCAGTATGGTCCACAATTTCCTCGACCAGCAGATAATTTAGTTGGATGGAATGGAGGAAGCAATGGTGTAGCCCCTACTTTCTATTATTATTTAAAAGAAAGAAGCAATACCGGGGTGAAGATTGAAATTTTTGATGCAACCAATAATAAAATAAAAGATATTAACGGTTCGAGTTCAAAAGGATTGAATAGAGTTTATTGGGATTTAACCATCAACGCACCTAAAGTTGCACAAGGTGGATACATTGCTCAATCTTCTGTGTTGAGTTCATCAGTTATTGGCCCTAAGGTGGATATAGGCAAATACAAAGTAGTAGTAAAAGCCGATGGAAAAGAGTATGTCCAAAATATGCTGATTGAAGCAAACCCATCAAAAGGGCTAGATGCAACTTCCATCAATTTATTGAACAAGCAAAGCATGCGCTTGTACAATTTGCATGAGCGCTTGCATCAATTAATTGATTCTTTGGATAAAACTGTAAAGCTTATTTCAAAAGGAGATACCACTGCAACTGCCGTAAAAGAAAAACTAAGCAAGCTCGACTCTTTTAAAAGAGAAATCGTGGAGCTTAATAGAAAATCTATTTTCTTCGATGAGTTTAAATACAGGAGAAGGGTCAGCGATTTGTATGTAAGTGTTGCAACTGGATTAGAACCTTTATCAACTAGTCAAGAAAAAGGAATTGCAGTTTTAGAAGACCAGTTCTTGGTATTTCAGAAAAGATTTTTCGAATTGATTAAATAAGCTGTAAAGCCATCAATGATTAACCGGTGTTCTTTCCAGAACGCCGGTTTTATTTTCCAAACAATGCATCTTCTACTTCTTTTGCTGCAAACATTCTTGCCGCATCATGGTCAATGCCGGGGGTTTCTACTTTTCTCCAATTAAATATCCAGCCATTTTTTTCTGCCAATGCTTTTGCATACGCAAAGCAATTTCTTCCTCTTTCCAATCGGCTATTTCCTTGTACCATGCCGGCAGCACTTTCATCAAAATTATGTTCAGGTCGTATATCGTCTGTTCCTAGGTAAAGCGTTAAAGGGGCAGCTAAGTATGATCTGATTACTTCATTGCTACTTAATACTTCTGGAAGCTTGCCAAAACCATATCCGAAATTTTGTTCTTTTGTTGGAAATAAATCAGATCCAGGGTTTGCGGCTACAATTCTTCTGGCTTCCCCAGGTAGAAAAGCTGCCATCCTAACCAAGAACTGACCACCTGCAGAATGACCAATTAAATAATAGGGAAGGGAATCGTTTTTTTCAAGTTTTCGAACGTATGCAACCAATCCAGGTATCATGGAATAAGTCCATTTTTCTTTCGGTTGTACTTTTTCATTTTTCATAATTCCTCCTCTTTGATAGCGTGATGATGCAAAGCGAACTGAATCGAACAGCGGAGTTACAATGATTGCCTTGAAACGCTCTCCCATAGTGATGGCAAAATTCCTATAGTCTTCAGCATTTCTTCTTACTCCATGAAAAACCACCAGAATTGGGCCTCCTTTATAGGTTGCAGGCTTGTAAGTGAATATTGTTAATGGTTCTCCATTGTTTTCGTAAACTGTACTTGAGCAACCTACCTGAATGGATTGAGCAAATAGATCTGTTAGTAATACAACTAGTAAAATGAATAAAACTGATTTTTTCATAGCAATTGTTCAAAAAGTTTGAGCGATAAATATTGTTGGTCAATTTAAGCATAAATGGGTGATTTTATTTCAAATGCAACCGATTGCAATGTCATTGCTATTGGAACCCTATTTTTGCAATATGCAACACGCTTTTAGTTATAACAAGAAAAAAGTAATTCAGGCGCTACGTTACCATTTTGTTCAAAAATCAGAATTGAGGGTTTTGATTGTATTGGTTAATGTATTTGCTATAGTAGCGGCAATTTTATTCTATACAAAAAAAATAAGGCCCGAACCATTTTTATTGGGTTCCTTTATTTGGCTGATGATGATGGCTACTTTTTGGTATTTTCTGCCCAATAGTATCTATAAAAAAGCATCTACTTTCAAAGATCATTTCACCATTTTTTTTAATGAAGATGGAATACGTTTAGAAAACGAAAGAGGAGCAACAGAATGGAGTTGGAAAAAGTTCACCCATTTTTTTGAGAGCCCACATTTTATTCATTTATATTTCGATGCTAAATCTTTTTTTATTGTGCCCAAAGATGGAATGACTGAAGAGATGAAGCATGAACTCAGAGGTTTGCTTAAATTAAGTATTAAGAGATAAGAAAGAAGAGATATGAGTTATGAGTTATGAGATATGAGTTATGAGATATGAGTTATGAGATATAAGATATAAGATACATGAAGGTAAATACAGTTTTTTAATTTCAAAATTGAGTATAAATACCTGATCTTTTCTTGATACAATAAACATCTTTACTTTATGAGTAAAGAGAGTATTTTGGCTGAAAAGAGCTTTTTATTTGCCAAAGCAATAATTTTATTCCATACAGTTTTTATTAAACGGTACACTGTTTTGTATGATATAAGTATTCAATTACTAAAATCCGGGACATCTGTAGGGGCAAATGTTGAAGAGGCTATAGGAGCTTATAGTAGAAAAGAATTTGGCTCAAAACTTTCCATAGCAAATAAAGAAATTAGGGAAACTATATACTGGCTTAAATTGATCAAGGAGACGGTTCCCGAAATTGATCAAAACTTAGAAAAATTATTAGTTAACGCAGATGAAATCAAAAGAATTCTTTCTTCTACACTAATAACACTCAAACAAAACAACAAATAATTCACATCTCACATCTCTTATCTCATCTCTTATCTTTTATCTCTCATCTTTTATCTCTTATCTTTTATCTCTCATCTCACAATTCCTTTTCCATCACAACATGTGGGATGGTTAACTCAATAAAAGGATCTCCCGCTACATGATAACCTAGTTTATCAAAAAAAGGAATAGAGCTAATACGAGCATGCATAATGATCTTTTGGTATCTTCTGTCTCTAGCAACATTTTCGGCAAAAACCATTAATACTCTTCCTATACCTTTTCCTTGTAAGCCAGATAAAACGGCCAATTGTCTTAAACGTACTTCCCTTTGAGATTTTTCAACCAACATGCAGCAACCTTCAAGCACTTCATCATCAAAACAGCCCAATAAAACATGCTCTTCTTCTTTCGCTAATTCCTCTTTGCTGAAATCTAACCCCAATGGTTTGCGCAATATTTGGCGCCTTAATACTAACATTTGTTCGTATTCTTGGGTGCCATATTGAATCATTTTTAAGGCCATTGGCAAACAATAGAGGTTGTTGGATTCTCTAATATAGCCATCATTTTTTAAAAAAGGGCTTAAAAAGGGCAATTAATTGAATTTTTTAGTCAGATTGGGGCTTACTGTGGAAACAAAAATGGCCAATTCTATTGCTTATATCCCAAATTGTATATTTTTGCGGCAGTAATCAAAAACTTTTACAATGTCAGACATCGCTACAAGAGTAAAGAAAATTATCGTTGACAAATTAGGTGTAGATGAAGCAGAAGTAACTAACGAAGCTTCTTTCACAAACGACCTAGGAGCAGATTCTTTAGATACCGTTGAGTTAATCATGGAATTCGAAAAAGAATTTAACATTTCTATTCCTGATGAGCAGGCTGAAACCATCACTACTGTTGGACAAGCAGTTGCTTATTTAGAGGAACACGCTAAGTAAGAAGAATACAACAAGGAATAATTAATCCGCCTTCTTGCGGCCCTAAAGCCTCGAAAGGCGGATTCACTTTTAACAGGACCCTTTTATGCAATTAAAAAGAGTAGTAGTTACAGGTATTGGAACATTAACGCCCATCGGCAATAATCTGAATGATTATTGGAATGGTTTAATTAATGGTGTTCCAGGTGCTGCGCCTATTACCCTATTTGATGCCAGTAAATTCAAAACCAGATTTGCTTGTGAAGTAAAAGGATTTGATCCTACCCAATTTATGGAGCGCAAAGAAGCTCGTAAGTTGGATCGATTTGCTCAATTGGCCTTGGTTGCAAGCGATATGGCTGTAATTGATGCTCAAATTGATCAATCAACCATCGATAAAGACCGTGTTGGAGTAATATTCGCTAGTGGAATTGGCGGCTTAACTACTTTTCAAGAAGAAGTGATCAATTTTGCTAAAGGAGATGGAACTCCACGTTTCAATCCTTTCTTCATTCCAAAAATGATATTGGATATTGCCGCCGGACAAATATCTATGCGCCACGGATTTCGCGGACCCAATTTTGCTGTTGTAAGCGCTTGTGCTTCTAGCACTAATGGAATTATTGCAGCAGCTGACACTATTCGATTAGGAAAAGCAGATATCATTATTAGTGGAGGTTCTGAAGCGGTAATTGGAGAAGCTGGAGTTGGTGGATTCAATGCCATGAAAGCCATGAGCGAAAGAAATGATGATCCTCAAACTGCAAGCCGCCCTTACGATAAAGACAGAGATGGATTTGTAATGGGAGAAGCAGCTGGGGTAGTTGTTTTAGAAGAATATGAACATGCCATTAAAAGAGGAGCAAAAATTTATTGCGAAATAGCAGGAGGTGGCGCCTCTGCAGATGCTTATCATTTAACTGCTCCACATCCTGATGGATTGGGTGCAAGAAATGTAATGATTGCTGCATTGAAAGATGCTGGAATGCGCCCCGACGAAATCGATTATATCAATACTCATGGTACCTCAACTCCTTTGGGTGATGGTGCAGAAGCCAAGGCAATCACTGAAGTTTTTGGAGATCATGCCTATAACTTAAACATCAGTGCAACTAAATCAATGACTGGTCATTGCTTAGGAGCTGCTGGAGTAATTGAAGCAATTGCCTGTATCCAAAGTGTGATACACGATATTGTACCACCAACAATCAATCATTTTACAGACGATCCGGAATTAGATCCGAAATTGAATTTTACTTTCAATAAAGCACAACAAAGAACGGTGAGAGCTGCATTGAGTAATACTTTTGGATTTGGCGGACACAATGCTTGTGTGATTGTTAAGAAATACGTAGCCTAGAAACAGCTTTCATAAATAGTGCAATTTTTCAAAAATTTATTTTCATTCAAATCAACTTCTGCTTTTGATCAGCAGATTATTGATATGTTGGGGATACGTCCCGACAATATTCAATTGTACCGAAGTGCCCTGAGTCATCGATCTGTTAAAGAAACACCCGATGAAAACAATGAAAGATTGGAATTTTTAGGAGATGCAGTGTTGAGTGCCATAGTTGCGGATTATTTATTCAAACGTTATCCTTATAAAGGCGAAGGGTTTTTAACAGAGATGCGCAGCAAAATGGTGAATCGGCAACAGCTCAATGATATTGCACTAAAAATGGGTTTGCGAAAATTAACTTTCTACAATAAGTTCGACAATGCTTTAAAAGGAAGTCAAATTTTTGGCAATACGTTGGAAGCCTTGATAGGAGCGGTTTATCTCGATAAGGGATATGATAAAACCAAAACCTGGATTCTGAAACAAATTATTATTCCTCACTTGTATTTAGAAGATTTAGAGTTGATTGATATCAACCTAAAAAATAAATTAATTGGATGGGCCAATAAAAATGGCAAGACCATCACGTTCGATTTAGCGGAAGAAAAATTAGAAGGCAATCGCCGAATTTTTACCATGAATGCTGTTTTAGACGGCGAAGTTTTTGCACAAGGCAAAGCAGGCAATAAAAAAGATGCCAGCCAAGTAGCTGCACAGGTTGCAGTAGAGAAATTGGGGCTTTAAATCTACCGTTACTTCCACACTCATTAAACGTATTTATAGCTATTAATTTCTTTTCTGTAGTTTATAAGTTTGTCTGATGGCTAAGCGCAATCATTCAATAGTAATTTCAGAAAACATTGTTTCAAATAAAATTTATTTTATCAGAGAACAAAAAGTAATGCTCGATAGAGATCTTGCAGAACTTTATGGAGTAAAATCTATTAGATTGAGAGAACAGGTAAAACGAAATATAAATCGGTTCCCTAAAAATTTTATGTTTCAATTATCTGAAAAAGAAGCAGAAGAGATGGTATCGCAAAATGCGATACCATCGAAACAACACTTAGGTGGTTCATTACCCTACGTTTTTTCTGAACATGGAGTATTAATGTTGGCTAATATTTTGAAGAGTGAGAGGGCTATTCAGGTAAGCATTAAGTTGGTAGAAATCTTTATTAAACTAAGAGAAATGCTACCTACTCATAAAGACATTTTGTTGAAATTAGAACAACTAGAAAAAAAGCATCTTCACATGATAAAAATATTCAATTAATTTTTGAAGCTTTAAGAAAATTGCTTACTACCCCTCAAGAGCCAAGAACAAAAATTGGGTTTAGGAGGAATAATGAGAATTAGAAAACTCTTGTAGGTTGAAATCAATTGAGGAGCCAATTCGGCACCTCAAGTATAGCTTTAAATCTCCTGACACAATTCAATCAAAACTCCGTTGGTTCCTTTGGGATGTAAAAAGCAAACCAATTTATTGTCGGCGCCTTTTTTTGGAGTTTCGTTCAAAAGAGTAAATCCTTCGGCAACCAATCTTTTCATTTCAGCATGAATATCTGCTACGTCAAATGCAATATGATGTAATCCCTCGCCCTTTTTTTCGATAAATTTATCGATCACACCTGATGTTTGCCCCAAATCGGTCTGACCATCTTTCCCCGAAGTCGAAGGAATCGATGCCACCAGTTCAATTTTTGTTTCCCCTTTTCTAAAAAAAGCAGTGTTTACTTTTTCAGATTCAACTTCTTCCGTTTTATAACAGGGCGAATTGAGCAATTTTTGGAATAATTCTATGGATTGGTCTAGGTTTTTAACCGCTATTCCAATGTGTTCTACTTTTAACATTATAAATTATTTATATATTTCATTTCGATTTAAGGAAAATCAAGCTACATCATCCAAAGAGCTCAAATTTATAGAACCTATTCCATTACTTTTGCGTTAATACAAAAAACAAGCAATTCTTTATGTTGAAGTTACCAATTTACTTAGATAATAACGCCACAACTCCAATGGACCCAAGAGTATTGGAGGCAATGATTCCTTATTTTACCGAACATTTTGGTAATGCAGCAAGCCGTAATCATCCATTTGGATGGGAAGCAGAAGAAGCAGTTGATTATGCCCGTGAGCAAGTAGCAAAATTAATTGGTGCAGATCCTAAAGAAATCATCTTTACTTCTGGCGCTACTGAAGGAGATAATTTAGGTATTAAGGGAGTATATGAAATGTATGCTAGCAAAGGAAATCATATCATCACTTGTACTACAGAACACAAAGCTGTATTAGATACCTGCAAGCATATTGAGCGTTCTGGTGGAGAAGTAACTTATTTAGAAGTTAAAGCAGATGGACTGATCGATCTAAAAGAATTGGAAGCAGCCATCAAGCCAACCACTATTTTGATCGCGATCATGTATGCCAACAATGAAATTGGTGTAATTCAACCAGTGAAAGAAATTGCAGCATTGGCTAAGAAAAATGGTGTATTGTTTTTCTCAGATGCAGTGCAAGCAGTAGGAAAAATTCCGGTTGATGTAAACACAGATGGAATAGATATAATGGCATTCACTGCGCATAAGATGTACGGTCCTAAAGGAATTGGTGCATTGTATGTGCGTCGTAAAAATCCTCGTGTAAAAGTTACTGCTCAAATGGACGGTGGCGGACACGAGCGTGGAATGAGAAGTGGTACTTTAAATGTTCCTGGCATTGTAGGATTTGGTAAAGCTTGTGAATTGGCGCGTTTAGAAATGGCCGATGATGCAGCACGATTAAGCAAATTGCGCGATAAATTAGAAAACGCTTTGGTTCAATTAGAAGAAGCATATGTAAACGGAAACAAAGAACATCGCTTACCGCATGTTTCTAATATTTCATTCAAATATGTAGAAGGAGAAGGTTTATTGATGGGCTTTAATAAGAACATCGCTCTTTCTTCTGGATCAGCTTGTACATCTGCATCACTTGAACCAAGTTATGTATTAAAAGCATTGGGCTTGGGCGATGATTTAGCACATAGTTCATTGCGTTTTGGTTTAGGCAGATTTACTACAGAAGATCAAATAGACTATACCATTAAATCTGTAAGCGAAACTGTATTAAAATTGCGTGATATGAGTCCATTATGGGAGATGTTTAAAGAAGGAGTGGACATGGACAAAATTGAATGGGCGCATCATTAACCCCCCAACCCCCTAGAGGGGGAGGGCTATTAGTTTTATAAGAAAAGTTCTTTAAAAAAACATAAAAGCTGTCAACTCCAGCAGTCTAAAAAGCCCCTTTAGGGGTTTGGGGTAATTCCAAATGGCATATTCAGAAAAAGTAATCGATCATTACAGCAATCCTAAGAACGTAGGAACGCTAGATAAGGCTAAGAAAAACGTAGGTACCGGATTAGTAGGTGCTCCAGAGTGCGGCGATGTAATGCGCTTGCAAATTGAAGTGGATGATGCAACTGGTGTAATTACCGATGCAAAATTCAAAACCTTTGGTTGCGGATCTGCAATTGCTTCTTCTTCATTAGCAACAGAATGGTTGAAAGGTAAAACTGTTGATCAGGCAGTTGCAATTGATAATATGGATCTGGTAGAAGAATTAAATCTTCCTCCAGTAAAAATCCATTGCTCCGTGTTAGCTGAAGATGCAATCAAATCTGCCATTAATGACTACCGTAAGAAAAACGGTTTAGAAGAATTGGTATTTGAAGAAAGAATTCACTAAGAATGAGCGAAGTAGCAGCAGAAAATAGTATTTATGTTAGCGATAAAGCTAAAAAGCAGGTTCATCATTTGATGGAAGAAGCTGGAGTATTGGGAAATCCTGAGTACTTCTTGCGTGTTGGTGTAGTGGGTGGAGGATGCTCTGGTTTAAGTTACAAGCTCGATTTTGACAATGAAATCAAGCCAATGGATCAGGTATTTGAAGACAATGGAATAAAGGTGGTAACTGATCTAAAAAGCTTTTTATACTTAGTAAATACCGAATTAAATTTTTCTGATGGATTAAACGGTAAGGGCTTTTATTTTGATAATCCCAATGCCAGCAGAAGCTGCGGATGCGGAGAGAGTTTTGCGGTTTAATAGGATTTTTTTATTTTCTTTTTTGCTTTTTTGGTGCTAGTAACTTAAATGGGTATCGCATCTCTTCCATTTTCTACAGTAGGTAGATTTTCAGTTTCATATGCGTTGGTTTATAGAATTTAAGCAACTGCATTTTTTACAATGATGCATAACCCCTAAAAATTCCATAAAGTAGGTTAAATGTGGATACTAAAAATGCCAATTGCCCAATAAAACTTTAGTTTTGAGGAATGTGGATGATCTGCAAAAAAGAATGGCAACAATTCTTTAGTTCCATCACCGGTTACCTGGTGTTGGGCATATTTTTATTGATTACTGGTTTGTTGTTATTTGTATTCCCCGATACAAGTTTGCTCAATTTTGGATATGCCAATTTAAATGGCTTTTTTAATTTGATGCCTTGGTTATTGTTATTTCTGGTACCAGCCATTACCATGCGAGCCATTTCAGAAGAAACCCGTTCTGGAAGTTTCGAAATTTTACAAACCTTACCACTTAGTTCGTTACAAATAATTATCGGTAAATATATTGGTGTAGTCTTCATCATCTTTATTGCGTTGTTCCCAACCATTATTTATGCGGTTTCCATGCAGGCTTTGAGTATAACTGGAGGAATAGATATGGGTGCAACGATTGGAAGTTATATCAGCCTATTTTTTTTGGCATCTGTTTATGCTGCTATAGGCATTTTTGCAAGCAGCTTGGTAAAGAATATGATTGCTGCATTTGCCTTAGGTGCTTTTATGTGCTTTGTTTTATTTATTGGGTTGGATGCAATCAGTCAACTGCCTTTTTTTAGTAATGGCACTGATTATTATATTCAGCTTTTCGGTATAAAAATGCATACTGCCAATATGAGTAGGGGGGTGATTGATATTCGGGATTTAATTTATTTTATAGCAATGGCTGCCTTGTTTTTATATTTCACCAAAATCCAAATTTCGAAACAGTACATCAATAGATGAAATCGCTTCTAACAAAATATCCAATGCCCATTGCTGCCATCATTTTTGTGATGGTGATTATGGCATCTTCGCTTGTTTTAATAAGATTCGATTTAACACAAGAGAAAAGGTTTACTTTAAGTGAATCTACTAAACAATTGTTGTCTGATGTTGATAGTACCATTAATGTTGAGGTGTTATTGGCTGGAGATCTTTCTGCCGATTATAAAAAATTAAGCATTGCTGTAAAAGATATTTTAGATGAGTTTAATCAACATGCAAATCATTTTATTAAAATTGAATTTAAGCAACCAGGTATCGATTTAAACAATGATTCTCTAAAATTGAAGTTATTTGATAGTTTGGCAAGAATGGGCGTTCCATTCGAAAAAATTGCCAGTGAAGAAGGAGCAGATAAAACCACTAGTCAGCTCATATTTCCAGCGGCTATAGTGCGATTCAAAAAAAATCAAATACCCATTGTGCTCGATTTGCGAAGCAGCAAAAAAATATACCAACAATACAATGTAATCAACGACGAGCCCAAAGAAGATATAGAAGCTACTAGAAATGCTGCAGAAGCATTATTGGAAAATAAGTTTATAGTTGCAATAGATAAGCTTACCAGAAAAACCATACCTACCATTGCTTATACAATAGGCAATGGCGAACCAACAGGATTATCGGTAAATGATTTAGGCGAAAGTTTAAGAAATGATTACCGATTAGGCGTGTTTGATCTAAAACAGGCTTATCCCGATGCCTCAATAATTAATGCATTGCTTATTGTCAAGCCAACAGAACCATTTACCGAAGAAGATCAATTGAAGTTAGATCAATATGTAATGAACGGAGGAAACATCATTTGGTTCATCGATAAGTTGTATGCCGAATTAGATAGCTTAAAAAGAGCCGAAGGCCAGTACACGGCTTTCGATCGCAACTTAGGATTAGATGAATTGTTGTTTAAATATGGAGTAAGAATTAATCCCGATTTATTGCAAGATTTAAATTGCTCTAAAATTCCTTTGGTGGTGGGCAAAAATCCAGATGGATCTGTTCGTATGCAGCGGTTACCTTGGCCATATTATCCATTTTTATCTGCAAGAACACCCAATCCCATTTCTCAAAACATAGATCGGGTATTGCCAATTTTTCCTTCAAGCATTGATACTGTAATGGCAAAGGGAATTCGAAAAACCATTTTATTGGCTTCCGATACCAATAGCCGTAGAATTAGTTCGCCAGCAATTGTTTCATTGTCAAGTGTACAAAGCGAAGAAGATTTGTATACATTTAATAAAAGCTTTGTTCCGGTAGCAGTAATGTTAGAAGGAAAATTCAATTCTTTATTTGCCAATCGATTACCGCAATCTGTGCTTGATTCTATTCAACGAAATACCGGCAAAATATTCTTGGCATCCGCCACAAAGCAAGGAAAACAGATAGTAGTTGCAGATGCCGATATTGTAACCAATCAAATGAGTAACACCACTGGCCCGATGCCCATGGGAATGATTGCCATGGAAAATTATCGTTTTGCCAATAGAGAGTTTTTATTGAATAGTGTAGATTATTTGGTGTCTGATAAACAACTATTTGAAAGCAGAAACAAAACAGTAGTGCTTAGGTTGTTGGATAAAGAAAAAGTAAAAACACAAAAAGGGCTTTGGCAATTACTCAATGTAGCATTGCCTGTTTTATTGGTAATGCTAGTTGGAGTTTTATTTCAAACTTGGAGAAGAAAACAATACACAGTATAATATGATGAATACACACACATTGGTTTACTTGGTTTTTGGCATTGTATTGTCAATTGCATTAATTTTTGATCTTGGTCTTTTGAGTAAAAAGAACCAAACAATCACCATCAAACAAGCCCTTATTCAAACATTTTTTTGGGTAGGATTGGCGCTGGCATTTTTTGTTTTTTTATGGTTAGAAGGCCCGGCATTGGCTGCTGATGAAGGAATTGAAAAAGTTGCTGTTCATCAATTGCCATTAGAATTTTTAAGCGCTTACTTGATGGAATGGAGTTTAAGTATCGATAATATTTTTGTGTTTATTTTAATTTTTAATTCTTTCAGTGTTAAAGAGAAAAATTATTCTAGGGTATTGTTGGTAGGTATTTTAATGGCCATTCTTTTCCGAATTATTTTTATTACATTGGGGGTAGCATTGGTAGCTCAGTTTTCTTGGCTGCTCTATATTTTTGGCGCATTCTTATTGTATACTGGGTACCATATGTTTACAGCTGATGGCGATGAGCAATTTGATCCGCATAATTCTAAAGTATATAAGTTTCTCAAAAAATTTCTACCACTCGTTGATCATGATGGAGGAGGCAAGTATGTTATTAGAGAGAATGGACGACCTGTATACACCAGTTTATTTGTAGTAGTAGTTTTATTAGCCGCAATAGATTTGGTATTTGCACTCGATTCGATTCCAGCAGTGATGGGTATTTCTAAAGACCCATTAATTATTTATACTTCCAATATTTTTGCAGTATTGGGCTTGCGCTCTTTATTCTTTTTATTGCGTGGTGCTGTTACCAAATTTGATTATCTACAACAGGGTATTGCCATTGTATTGGTATTTATAGGTGCAAAGATGTTGGCAGAGCATTGGTTGAGCGAATGGATTTCAAAACAAACCATGGTTTTTATATCATTGGGTGTAATATCAGTTTGTATTTCCGGTTCTATTTTTTATTCGATGGTGATGAATAAAAAAGGAACACCAGCCGATCTCCAAGACGAATCGATCAATTAATTTAAATGAGCTATTCAATTAATGCCATAGCGAAATTACTTGATCTTCCTGCCCATCAACAAGGAGCAATTGAGATTCGTTTTTTGGTAACTGATAGCCGCAAGCTTGTTTTTCCTGCAGAGTCTTTGTTTTTTGCAATTGCGGGTCCGCGCAGAAAAGGACTAGACTTTGTAAAAGAAGTATATACAAAAGGGGTTCGTTGTTTTGTTATTGATGAAGCCTTTGATTCAGCTCTTTTTCCAAACGCTATTTTTTTACATGTTCCAAATGTTGTAGCAGCTTTACAGTGTATTGCTGCATACCATCGAAAGCAATTTCCTATTCCTGTTATTGGAATTACAGGGAGCAATGGAAAAACCATTGTAAAAGAATGGCTGTATCAATTGCTTTCAACGGACTATAATATCGTTAGAAGCCCACGTAGTTATAACTCTCAAATTGGTGTTCCATTGAGTGTTTGGCAAATGAACGCAGGGCATACGCTGGGTATTTTTGAAGCGGGCATTTCTACAGTTAGAGAAATGGCTTCCCTCGAAAAAATCATTCAACCTACCATTGGGGTGTTAACCAATATCGGCGAAACACATAGCGAAGGGTTTGAAACCAAGGAACAAAAGTTGAAAGAGAAGTTGCTGTTGTTTAGTAATGCAGCAACCATTATTGATGGAAGGGCAATCAATATACTCAATCAAGAAAAACAAATCAATTCAACTATAATCCATTTTAGCTATCATCATTGGGATATTGATTTAACTATACCATTTACTGATGCTATATCTATTCAAAATGCGCTCATTTGCTGTGCTGTACTTTTAGAAATGGGCTATGCTCATTCTGTATTGCAGGAGAGAATTTTGAAATTAAACCCAGTTGAAATGCGTATGCAATTACACAAAGGGATTAATCATTGTTTTGTGCTGAATGATAGTTATAGCAATGATATTGTGTCTTTGGAATTGGCATTGAACTTTTTGCAAGAGCAAGCGGGTAATCAATCAAAAACAGTTATTCTTTCGGATATTACTCAATCTGGTCAAGCGCATCAGTTATTGTATCAATCGGTAATTGATTTACTCATTAAAGTAGGGGTAAAAAAATGTTATTTTATTGGTGAAGCTTTTGCCGATTTCTTGCATCAATTGCCTCAAGATCAATTGCAATCATTTCCTTTCGAATATTCCTCTTTTGTTAGTACAGACCATTTTTTACAATCAATGAATCATCATTCTTTTCAACAAGAGTTTATTTTATTGAAAGGAGCTAGGATATTTGAGTTTGAACAAATAGCCCATTGGTTAGAGCATCAAGTGCATCAAACTGTATTAGAAATTAATCTTACGGCCATGGTGCAGAATTTAAAAACCTATCAATCTTTACTAAAGCCTCAAACTAAATTGATGGCCATGGTAAAAGCATTTAGTTATGGAAGTGGCGCAGGTGAAGTGGCCAGAAGACTACAGCAACAACAAGTAGATTATTTAGCAGTTGCTTATGCCGATGAGGGAGTGGAATTGCGTAAAGCAGGAATCAGTTTGCCTATTATGGTGATGAGTCCCGATGCATTTACTTTTGATACATTGATTAATTATAATCTTGAGCCAGAAATATTTTCAATTGATCTTTACAATTCATTTAGCCTATATGTTCAAAAGCAAGGATTAAAGCAGATCCCCATTCATTTGAAACTCAATACTGGAATGAACCGCTTGGGCTTTGATATCAATGAATTGCCGGCATTGCTTGATCAGTTGGGCAAGCAAGATCAATTGGTGATAAAATCGGTGATGAGTCATTTAGTGGCCAGTGAAGATGCACTACAGGATGCATTTACTGCAAATCAAGTTGAACAATTTAATATTGCCTGTGAAGCAATCGAAAACGTTTTGGGCTATTCGTTCATTAAACATATTGCCAATACTGCAGCTATTTTGCGAAACCCTTTGTATCAATTGGATATGGTGCGTTTAGGCATTGGATTATATGGAGTAGATAGTGCAGCAAGTAATCAGTTGAATTTACAAACTGTAGCTACTTTAAAAACAACCGTGGCGCAAGTAAGAAAAGTGAAAGCTGGTGAAACAGTAGGTTATGGTAGAATGGGAGTTGTTGAACGCGATAGTATTATTGCAACCATTCGTATTGGTTATGCCGATGGCTATAGTAGAAAGTTAAGCAATGGAGGGGGCCATGTATTTATTCGTGGCGCCATTGCACCCATTATTGGCAATATTTGTATGGATATGAGTATGATTGATGTGACAGGTATTCCTGAAGTGAAGGCAGGAGATATTGTAGAAATTTTTGGAACTCATATTGCTGTACAATCTTTAGCAAAAGCATCAGGCACCATTCCTTACGAAATCATGACAGGGATTAGCCAAAGAGTAAAGCGGGTTTATTTTGAGGAGTAGGGGTATGTGTAGGTTCAATAGCAAGTATTATCTTTGATCAAGAAAATTTGAATTAAGTGAAAGCAAGACAAGTCATTTTTATCATTCTAGCAGTCATTTTCGCCGATCAGGCATTGAAGTTTTATATTAAACTCCATTATTTTGCGGGAGAAGAGCACAATGTATTGGGCAATTGGTTTCGCTTGCATTTTGTAGAGAATGAAGGCATGGCTTGGGGCTGGAAATTTGGCGGCGATTTTGGTAAAATTGCACTTACGCTTTTTAGGTTGGTTGCTGTTATTTGGGGCAGTTTTTTACTACGCGATTTTATCCGTAAGAAAATGACCAAGGGTTTTATTGTTTGCGCTGCTTTGATCTATGCAGGTGCTTTGGGCAACTTAATTGATAGTTTATTCTATGGAATTATCTTCGACTATAGCAATCCCTATACACAAAATGTTGCACAGTTCTTGCCTCAAACAGGGGGCTATGCAAGTTTGTTTCATGGAAAAGTAGTGGATATGCTTTATTTTCCTATTATCACCAATGCCCATTATCCAAGCTGGGTGCCCTTTGTAGGTGGTGATGAGTTTGAGTTTTTCCGTCCTGTATTTAACATTGCCGATGCAGCTATTTCTACTGGTGTAATTACTATGCTGGTTTTCCAAAATGCTTTTTTTAAGCACGAACAAAAATCCGAGCATCATACTGTTGAAACCAATACTTTGGTGAACGATAAGAACCAGGTATTCTAATATTACATACATTGTACTATGAAAAAAATTGTATACATCTGCGTATTAGTTGTATTAGCTTCTTGCACCAATTCCAATAAAGTTGATACGATAGTTCACCATGCATTAATTTATACCGTTGATTCGGCATTCTCAACAGCAGAAGCAATGGCCATTAAAGACGGAAAAATTATTGCCGTTGGAAAGAATGATGAAATCACTGGCAAATACACAGCCACCGAAAGTATCGATGCAAAAGGACAAGCGCTTTATCCTGGATTGATAGATGCGCATGCACATTTTGTGGGCTATGCTCGTTCTTTGTTTCAGGTAGATTTATTTAATACGGCCACCTGGGAAGAAACTGTTGAACGCATTGTTGCCTTCTCAAAGCAACATCCTGAAATGCAGTGGATTCAAGGACGCGGATGGGATCAGAATAAATGGCCGGGCAAGCAATTTCCTACCAATGAATTACTCAATAAAGCATTTCCCAATACCCCTGTTGTTATTACAAGAGTGGATGGTCATGCTTCAATAGCCAACAATAAAGCATTGGAATTGGCTGGAATTAAAGCTGGGCAAACCATTACAGGTGGGGATATTCAAACGCTGGGAGGAAAACTCACTGGAGTACTGATTGACAACGCAGACAATGCGGTGTACGCAAAAATACCTTCCCCCACTAAGGAAGATTATACCAAGTGGTTAGACGCTGCACAAAAAAACTGTTTTGAACAAGGGCTTACAACGGTTACCGATTGCGGGTTAAATGCAGATGATGTAGACCTTTTAGATGGTTTACAAAAAGACGGTAAGTTGGATATGCGCCTATATGTAATGTTGAGCGACAACGATCATAACATCAATTTGTATTTGAAGAAAGGCCCCTATAAAACCGATAAATTATTTGTAAATGGTTTTAAAGTATATGCCGATGGCGCCTTAGGTAGTAGGGGTGCATGCTTGTTAAAACATTATGCCGATCAACCAGGATGGAGTGGATTTTTATTGCGCACACCTAACCATTACGATTCATTGGCGAAAGTGTTGAGTAGTTCTGCGTTTCAAATGTGTACCCATGCTATTGGTGATAGTGCCAATAGAGCCATACTCAACATTTACAATAAATACCTTCAAGGAAAAAACGACAAGCGTTGGAGAATAGAGCATGCACAAATTGTGGATCTGAATGATTTTAATTTATTCGGAGCTGCATCAATAGTTCCATCGGTTCAACCTACACATGGCACTTCCGATATGTATTGGGCTGAAGCTAGAATCGGAAAAGAAAGAATGAAAGGGGCATATGCCTACAAACAATTATTGGCTCAAAACGGATGGATGCCACTCGGTACCGATTTTCCGGTTGAAGATATTTCTCCTTTCAAAACATTTTTAGCTGCTGTTGTACGCAAGGATGCCAAAGGATTTCCGGCCAATGGTTTTCAAATGGAGAA
>CANGTR010000052.1 GCA_947456855.1 Sphingobacteriia bacterium
GATGGATTACTGTTTAAGTATTTGCATTTTTATGGTACTTATGATTATGTGGGAGATAGTAGGAAGTGGTATAATCACGAAGTAAGAATTATTCGCAACGATAAAACCATTCAATCCTATAAAGACGCACAGGGTTTTAGAAGGGGAGAGCAGAAGCTGATGGTGAAAGCGATTGACGCATATGTGTATCATTATGGGTGGGTAAAGTCACCAGAACAAATGATGAAGAAGCAAAAGGCGGTAAGTAGATTTTGGGTAAATGATAAAGTTTTAGAGGCGTATAAAAAAATTCCAGATTTTTTCGACTATAGTCAATTCGATTCTTTGGAAAAATTTAAAGGCACTCATCCTTCTGTAATGAATGAAAGGATAAAACGGTTGAATTGGAAGGTGGAACTCGATCCTACAAAAAAGAAATTCTCTTTAAAAGACAAACTGCTGTATTATTTTGAAAAAGCAACAGGCCTTCGCTTATTCGATTTTAGGAATTATAAATTACTGCGTTAGTTTTTTTGATACGTTTTCCAGCAAATGAGCAGGGGCCATACATGCAAAAATACACCGTATTGATAATTGAGGGTACTTTCTACTAAGCAAGATGCTGTAATTGCAAGGGTCCAAATGATGAGGAATGGATTTTTATATTTAAACCCATACCACAGCGGGTACAATAACCAAATGGAAAACAGCAGCATACCAATAAATCCAGTTCCCATCCACCAAAACAGCCATTGATTAAAAGGCCAACCATATTGGGTTTTGCTTCCGTTGAATTGTTGTGAAAATGTTTCTTTAATTTTTTCTGGAATTGCCGACCAGCCAATTGCAGTTACATGATTATTTTTAATCGCGCTCCAAGCGGCTGTATTAACTGCTCTTCTAACTCCGTCGGAATAAGTGGAGTCGTATCCTTTGCTATTGTATTGTTGCCAATCGTAAATACTGTAACGAATTTTTTGCTGGGTTGTAGGAAAAATATACAATGCACCAACTACCAAAACCAATCCAATGAATAGATTAATTAAGCGCTTTTTTTTCAACTCTTTATTGCTACTAAAATAGTATATGCCATATCCAACTAAAATGATGAAAACCATTGCCCATGCTGTTCTTACCGAAAGAAATAAAATGGCGGCCAATAAGATAATAAACGACAACTTCTTATAACGTGCATTCGCAACAGGCAAAAGGGTAAACAACAAAGCGCTGCATAAAAACATACTGAACCTTAAATGGTCATTATCCATTAAAACAGGCAAGGATTTTCCTTTTCCATATTCTTCAATAACTGTGGTTGCATGAAAAACAAACCAACTTATTGGATACAATAATGCAATGAGGGCTGCATGAATCCAGGGCTGCGAAAAGGTTTTAGTAAAATCAAACTTTTCGGCAACAATGGCTGTTAATCCAGCAATTGGATAAACAGAAAATGTAAGCAACAATTGAAGGTTTGTTGATGTAAACCCTTGTTGATAGATTCCCATAAAAAGCAAGAGAATAGGGCTGCAACACCAAATGAGTAGCGGATTTTTAAGATAGGGCGAGGTGCTTTTTGCTGAATCAATATTGTTTTTATTCCAAAAGTACAATGCGTAAATAAGCATCAAACCCATACTAATAGAGAGTATGGCCCTGCTCCATAGTAGTCCTGCAAGCATTATGATACTTACAGTCAATAAAATATTTGTTGCTCTTTTTGGCATACCAATAGCATAAATTTACATTTACAGAACGTATATGTGGAGTCAATTATTAAATGAAGTTATTAAAGGCAATCAAAAATCGCTTGCAAGGGCCATTTCATTGGTAGAAAATGAAGTAGAAGGGCATGCTGATTTTTTGCAAAAACTACCATTGGGTAAAACGCCAGTTGTAGGAATAACAGGGCCTCCAGGTGCTGGGAAAAGCACGTTGGTTGATGCTTTGATTGGGCAATGGGCTAATGTTGGCAAAAAAGTAGCCGTGCTATGCGTAGATCCTTCATCACCATTTAATTTAGGCGCATTATTGGGGGATCGAATTCGCATGAACGATTGGTACAATCATCCAAATGTGTACATCCGATCATTGGCAACAAGGGGTTCATTGGGTGGGTTGCATCCGCATATCATTGAAATAACGACAATATTGCAAGCAGCAGGGTTTGATTACATCATTGTAGAAACGGTAGGTGTTGGTCAGTCTGAAATTGAAATAGCTGGATTAGCAGATGTAACAATAGTGGTGGTGGTTCCAGAAGCAGGAGATGAGGTACAAACCATGAAGGCTGGATTGATGGAGATTGCGGATATTTTTGTGGTCAATAAAAGCGATCGACCTGATGCGGATAGTTTTGTAAGAAACCTTAGAATGATGTTGGCCCCAGCTTTCAATGCCGATAAAAAAATACCCGTGCTCAAAACCATTGCTTCTACCAAAGAGGGGATTGAAGCTTTGTGTTTAGCTATAACAGAAAGTGAAATTGCAATTAATAATGATCGTAAACATTGGTTGATGGCTGATCGTGTATATCAACTGATTCAGCGAAAAAAAATGAAGGGTATTGATAAAGCTGCAATTAAAGCAGCAATTGGCAAAGCCATTCAAGCGCCTGATTTTAATTTATTTAATTTTACAGAACAATATTTGAATGAACTTTAATTTTAAAAGGATGCTTTCAGGTAACGTATCCCATTTTCAAATAATTTAAAAAATAAATAAACATGCCAGTAAAAGGCTTAACAAGGTATTTTCGACTTTTTAGGCATATCCAAAACCCAGGTGAATATTTATTTCATAAAGGTAAAATTAGGAGTCGTTCATTGCAATTTATAACAAAGCCAAATGCTATTTCTTTTCTTGTGCCAGAATCTGTTTATCAAGTTTTCAAAGAAATTTTCATGGCAGACGTTTATGAAATTGATGATTTAGTTAAAACGTTACCAATAAAACCTTTGGTAATTGATATTGGCGCAAATGTAGGTTTTTTCGATTTTTTACTTTTATCTAAACTTGATCAAGCATTGATTTATTCTTATGAACCTTTAATTTCAAATGTAGAAAAACTAGAAAAAACTATTTTAGCTAATCCAGCAATTCAAAAAAATATTTTTATTAATCAACTAGCTGTAACAGGAAGTGCGCAGGATTTTTTAGAATTGTATTCAGAAGACACGGAAGACAATCAAGTTGTTGCTTCAATATTTTCCGACTTTAATGCCAACAATAGTAAATCCATTAAAGTTCCTTGTATTACTTTAAGTGATATCATTCGGGATACTGGTTTTAAAACAATCGATCTATTAAAAATGGATTGCGAAGGAAGTGAATATGATATAATATATAATACAAAGCAAGAGTTAATTCAATTAATTCGAAAAATGGTAGTTGAGGTGCACGATGTTGATGCCGAAAAAAACAATGTCACTTATTTTACTAATTACTTAAAGCAGCTCGGATTTGCAGTTACACATCAACCAATTAATAATTTTTGTCATGCACTTGAGGCAGAAAAAATCGGATAAATTTAATTATGAGTAGTCAAATTAAAAAAATTATTATTGATTGTGAACGAATGAAATATCCTAATACAGGATTATATGATTATTGTAAAAACTTGTGTAAGGCAATGATTGAAGTGAATGAAGGGGATAGTTTAAAGTTGGGTTTTTATGTGAGGAAAAAAGAAGAAGGCATTTTTAACGATCAGCAATTATATATTCACCAACATTCATTGCATAAATTCATATTGCCTTCTATTTCTGCATTTAATATTTGGCATGCAACATACCAAGGAACAATGTACTTCCCTTTTAATAGAAAAATAAAAGTCGTTTTAACCATACATGATCTTAATTTCATGTATGAAAAAAATCGAAGCGAAAGCAAGAAAAAAAAGGAGTTAAATAAAATTCAAAAAAAGATCAATCGCGCAGATTCAATCGTTGCCATTTCCAATTATGTAAAAAATGATATTATTCGATTTCTTGATGTAAGCAACAAGCATATTGAAGTTATTTATAATGGCTGTAATATTGATTCTACAGAAGAAAGTTGTATTCCTAAAGAGGTACCTAAATTGGCTTTCTTATTTACTATCGGAACCGTCATTGACAAGAAAAACTTTCATGTATTGCCAGCCTTATTAGTAGGCAATGAATTGGAGCTTTTTATTTCAGGAACGATTCAATCTGAAGAATATAAAAATAGAATAATTCAAGAAGCCATAAAGCATCATGTTGAATCAAGGGTAAAATTCACTGGGCCAATTTCCGAAAAAGAGAAGTATTGGTATTATCAAAACTGCAAAGCTTTTGTTTTCCCTTCATTGATGGAAGGTTTTGGTTTGCCTGTTATAGAAGCCATGGCTTTTAAGAAGCCAGTTTTTCTTTCATCATTAACCTCTTTGCCAGAAATTGGTGGCGACGCTGCTTTTTATTTTGATGATTTCTCTGCTCAAAGCATGCAACATGTTTTTAATAATGGGCTACATGCGATAGACTCAGGCGAATTCAATATCGAAAGATTATATGAAAGAAGTAAAATGTTTAATTGGAAAACTTCTGCTAAAAAGTACTTAGAAGTATATAGTAATTTACAATAATTGCTGATTTAATGCATATAGCATTTTTATATTTTCATGGTTGCAATCCTCTACTATCACTTTAAAATGATGTTTTTCTAATAAATCTATCATATCCACAACAGATTTGTTTTTATAAGGGTGGCATTCCATCACTAATTTTTTTACGCTATTTAATAGATGAGGACTTTCTTCTAAAATCTCAAACTCGCTACCCTCACAGTCGATTTTTAAAAAATCAATTCGTGGTATGTTGTTTAAGTTACAAAATTGAGCGAGCGTTATGGTTTTAATTAATACCGATGATGCGCCTTGATCAAATTTGATGGAATGTCCACCAGTATTTGTTGGCGATAGAAACAATGCCTGTTCGCCTGTTATACTTGAAACTCCTACATTATGGGGAAATACATTTGATAGGTTATTCAATTGAATTTGCTTGGATAAAATTGTATAGTTCTCTTTAAAAGGCTCAAAAGCAAAAACCCTTCCTTTCCCTACTTTCGAAGAAGCATATACACTAAATATGCCAATATTAGCACCAATATCCACAACAGTATCTCCTTCTTCAATTTCAATATTATGCTTAGTATAAATTTCTTCAATAAAAATTTCTTTAAAAATCATTCTATCGGCAGTTCTGGCTCTCACGAAAATTTTAATACCATTTATTAATGGCATACTTAATATGGTGTTCCTAGGCAAAATCTTAGATAGATGATAACCTAATTTATTTTTTAAAATTTGACCTGACATTAATTTCTTTTCCTTTAAATTCATACATCTTGATTAAACGCTTTCTCGCGCTTCCACCATTTATAGCCAATAAATCCAACAATGGCAAAGGGAGCAAATGCCAAATAAATAATGGCCGAGTTCAGCGAAGCAGCAGGCCCATCCCCTAATTGAGAAGCCGTTTTGGTACAAATAGAGCATTGTGCAATCAATGATTCACTGCAACCGAGCAATGTTATTACTAAAACCAATATCCATCTTTTTCGAGTCATCGTAGAACCTTTTCTGTGCAAAGATATACCATATCAATAACCCTTATTCAACCATATTGTTTATCTTAACCCATAAATTAACAGCATGGAGCAGCGAAGAAGTTTCCTTAAAAAAGTTGGCGCATTGTCTGGTGTTATTGCCGGGTATGGCATTTTTAATGAACTGAATGCAGCAAATTTTTCGGATGCAGCCAATAAAATCAATCATTTAAGCCCCATTGAAGCGGCCACCAATGAAGACTATTGGCAGGTTATACAACAAGGATATACTGTTAATTCTAATATCATCAACCTTAATAATGGTGGAGTAAGCCCTTCGCCAAGGGTAGTGCAAGAAGCGGTAGAAAGGTATAATTCCTTATCTAATCAAGCTCCTTCCTACTATATGTGGCGTATTCTGGATCAAGGTAGAGAGCCCTTGCGCAAAAAACTGGCATTGTTAGCGGGCAGCAGTGCCGAAGAAATTGCCATCAACCGTAACGCAACTGAAGCATTGAATACGGTTATTTATGGATTGAATTTTAACAAAGGCGATGAAATCATAGGCACCAAGCAAGATTATCCAAATATGATCCATGCTTGGAATCAACGAGCGCTAAGAGATGGTATAGTCTATAAACAAATTAGCTTTGATTTTCCCATAGAGAACGATGATGCAATTGTGAGTGCATTCGAAAAAGCCATTACACCTAAGACCAAATTATTGCATGTAACGCATATCATTAATTGGGTGGGTCAAATTTTACCGGTACAAAAAATTTGTGCAATGGCAGAACGTAAAGGCGTAGAGGTGTTGGTGGATGGGGCACATAGTTTTGGATTGCTCGATTTTAATGTGCCCGATTTGGGCTGCGATTATTTCGGCACCAGCTTGCATAAATTTTTAAGTGCGCCCATTGGGAGTGGGATGCTTTGGATAAAGAAAGATAAGATTGAAAAAGTATGGCCGTTGATCTGTGCAGATAAGCCCAATAGCTCGGATATCAGAAAGTTTGAAAACCTTGGTACACGTAGCTTTCCGATAGAACAAGGAATAGGAGAAGCGATTGCTTTTCATACTGCTATTGGCAGTAAACGCAAAGAAGAAAGAATCCGGTATTTAAAAAATTATTGGGCTACAAAAGTAAAAAATGTGCCAGGTGTGCGCATACATACTTCATTAAAAGACGGGTATTCTTGTGCAATTGCAGGAGTAACAATTGATGGATTAACTCCAGCAGAATTAGATCAACAGTTATTTGCAAAGTATAAAATACACACAGTAGGGATTGTTTGGGAAAATATCCGATGTGTGAGAGTTACGCCTCATGTGTATACACGACCTGCAGATTTAGATGTATTGGTAGATGCAATTACTACTATTGCAAGTTCAACTTATAAAGATTCATCGCTGATTAAAATGCAACGATGATAAATTAAAAAAGATTCATCGCTGATTAAAATACAATACTGATAAAGGAAAAAGGAACAGTTGAAAATGTTAATACAGCTTTCAACTGTTCCCTATTAACTTACTAAGAAGCTTTCTCTTCTGCTTTCTTAGTTCCTTTTTTTCCTTTGGTTGGAGTTACTGGTCTTGACTTACCAAATGAACCCTGGAATCGCTTTCCTTTTGCTGTTTTTTTGTCGCCTCTGCCCATAATAAATTTTTGTAAAAATGATGATTAAAGTGCAAAAATAGAAAAACCCCGCGAAAGCGGGGTTCAATTCTTTTTGTTAGATGGAATTAGAGCTTTCCGCTTAATTCTTTACCAGCCTTAAAGCGAGCAACTTTCTTCGCTTTAATTTTGATAGCTTCACCAGTTTGTGGGTTACGGCCAGTACGAGCAGCACGCTTAGATACAGAGAAAGTACCAAAACCTACTAAAGTTACTTTATCTCCTTTTTTCAAGGTTTTTGTAACTGCATCAACAAATGCATCTAAAGTTGCGTTTGCTTGAGTTTTAGTGATACCTGCATTGTCAGCCAATACTGCGATTAATTCAGCTTTGTTCATAGATGTGTTTTTAGAGTTTTTGTTAACTGTAACAAATTTATCTTCTTTTTATTAGCAACAAAATATTTTATACTTTTTTTTAAATTAATTTTTTGCAGTAAAACGCCTATAGATAAAGGGATATAGAAGAATTTGGAATGTTTTTTTCTTATATATCTACTTGCAAAGAAACGATAAAACTCAATGATATCAATGGTTTTAAGCGATAGTGTTCGAAAATCAATACCCGCAAGGGTTTCAAAAGAATATAAGGAAGTTTTTTAAATATCAAATTTGTTTTCTTAAACTATCCACACTCAATTCACATGTTGCATTAAACTCCTAAAGGCAATGATTTGATTACCCCAGCGATCTAAAGTTTCTTTTCTTAAAGATGCCGCAAATTCGGTTATATAGCGATCGTAATCAGCAAGCGTAGCAGCATGGTATTGAACGGCATATGTAGGTCCATCTTCTTCGTCTATATCCAATAAGCGTACAAAAACAGTATGGGTGAAACATCCTGTGGCAGATACAGCTGGAATATGTTCATTTTTCATCCAGTGTAACCAATCAGTGTGTATTCCGGGGGCAACTTTGGTTGTTACGTTGTATATGTACATAGTTATTGGGTTATTGAGTTATTGGGGTGATAGTTCCATATAAATGGGGCAATGGTCGCTGTGTTTAATATCTGGTAAAATGCTTGCTGCCTTCAATTGAGGCAATAAATTGTTGGTTATACATATATAATCTATACGCCAGCCTTTATTTTGCAATCGAACAGAAGGGAAGCGCTGACTCCACCAACTATACCCTCCAACAGTGTCGGGGTTGAGTTTTCTGTATGTATCTATCCAACCATTACTTAAAAATGAACTCATCCAAGCCCGTTCTTCTGGTAAAAATCCGGTTGAATTTTTATTGCCCTTTGGGTCATGTATATCAATGACTTCGTGTGCTATATTGTAATCACCCACAACAATCAATTGTTTTCTTGTTTTTTTTAATTCCTCCAAATAGGAATTAAATTCATTTAACCATTGGTATTTGTATTGCTGACGCTCATCACCACTGGTGCCGGAAGGAAAGTAGGCATTCACAATGCTGATTTTGCCAAAATCGGCCCTAATTACACGGCCCTCAAAATCACTTTGTTCAATTCCATTGCCGTAAAATACTTTGTCGGCTTTGATTTTAGATAAAATCACCACACCGCTATAGCCTTTTTTTTGAGCCGAGAACCAATAACTATTGTATCCTGCTTTTTCAAAATGGGCGTGGTCTATATCTTCTTTGGTGGCTTTGCTTTCTTGTAAGCAAATAATATCTGCAGGATTGCTTGCCAACCAATCCGCAAAACCTTTTTTAATAGCTGCTCTAATTCCGTTTACATTGTAAGATATAATGCGCATAATATTTATTGAAAAAATGAATTAAAGCCAATGATGAATAATTTGTTTAATAATGCAGCTGGTATAGTATCATCAATCATCACAAATCTTTCGGGAGCTAAATTTCCATTGGCTATACAAATCAATTGATTATTGAGGTAAAATTCCCGAAGGTATCTATCTCCTGAAATTTTAATTGCGAAATGATCTTTGTTAATCTTGCCTGATACAAGAAAGTCGTACATCAAGGGCACTTCATTTGTTGATTCAGTCATGTTTGTAATAGAACTGGTATCAACTCCATTGGTTACTTGATGCAGCAATATTTTTTTTGAAGAATCTATTTTATTGATTTGAATATCAAAAACTACCAATGTATCTTTCTCATTCATTAAAACTTGAAAATTACCTGGTATGATTGATACGATGGGTCTAGGAAAATAACCATTAGGGTCTGCACCAATATTTGCTGCTAATTGTAATAAATAATTTTGGTTAGCAACAATATCTCTTCCCTCTTGAATTAAAAATATTGGTTTAGTATCATCTTTACTTGTTATTCTATCAAAGGCATTAGTAAGATTGTCGGAAATAATTGTTTTATTCTTTCCTTTCAGGATAACTTCTCTATACAATTGCTCTCCCCATCTCATCAATTGATCTTCTCCATGGTATTTAAATTTACTAATACCCTTTGTTGTACTTACTTGTATTCGAGGTAAACCACGTGTTTTGTTCAGTACAAAATCATCTCCTATAAATGCACCGGCAACCCTTAATTCGATGGCTTCATTGGTTGTAGTAGAATCAAATAAAATGGCAAAGGATTTTTTTAATGTTTCCAGCATCCCCTTTTTTGTGAAATTCAGATTGTTAATTGGTATTCCAATTCCAATACTTTGGCCTTTCCTAACATAAATATCCAAGCTTTTTTCAAAAAGGCCGGATTGACTATTGTTTTCTAAGCGAACTTCTAAACGCAATACAGATACTATTTCTTTAGTAAAATTAGTATCTGCTATCTCTAATTTGAACTGTTTGATATATGCTAGCGTAGAATATTCAATGAAATTGATATTTAGCAGTGGATAATTATTGATTGATGTTGGGCTGGCATTGTTTTTTAAAGGGGCAAATTGGAAGTTGTTATTTTTATTTAATGTCCAGTTTCTTTTTACAATTAATAGAGAATCGAGTGTTTTAGTAAACTCTTTTTGGGTGATTGTGTCTGCCCAATAATTCATTAAAGGTCCAAAAGCGGAAATATATCTAAAGTTGCCAGGGTAAATAGTGGATTGCCCTTTTGCATTTATTATACTAAATGTTAAAATAATTATTGCAATTGTTTTGTTCATCAGTAATTCTTGATATTATACAATTATCCTCATTCAATTTCGTTATTTTGAATGAGGATAAAATTAGTCATCTTTTATGGAGAATAAGCAACGAATCATTCCAGCAAAAAAATCAGTGTATTTAGATGGACCAAAACCTAGGATTAACGAATTAGGATTTGCTTGGGAGGTATTTACCCAATTTATTCAATCCTTTCGTTTTTTGCATTTTGTGGGGCCATCAATAACTGTTTTTGGAAGCGCAAGATTCGATGAAAATCATCCTCATTATATTTCAGCGAGAGCAATAGGTAAACGAATAGCTGAGTTGGGTTTTACCACCATGACAGGTGGCGGACCAGGTATAATGGAAGCAGCCAATCGGGGCGCTTTTGAAAATGGCGGTATGTCTGTTGGTATCAATATCAAATTGCCTTTTGAGCAGCAAGAGAATCCTTATGTGCACAAGTCTTTTACGCTGAATTATTTTTTTATTAGAAAAGTGATGTTGGTTAAATATTCTTATGCGTTTATCATTATGCCAGGAGGTTTTGGTACGATGGATGAATTTTTTGAAACCCTTACTTTGGTACAAACCAAAACCATCAATGATTTTCCGATCGTATTATTTGGTGTGGAGTATTTTAAACCATTGATGGATTATTGTGCTTATATGGCAGAGCAAGGCACTATTTCACCGGAAGATTTAAAACTGGTGCTACTCACCGATAATATGGACGATGCCATGAACCATATCAGCACTTATGTAGAAAGAAATTATCAAGTAAAGCCCCGCAAAAGATTGTGGTGGTTTTTTGAGAAGCGGTGAGAACCTATTCTCTCTTCCCCATCGGAATAGTGTATCCCAAACTCAAAATAAGCTGATACGATAAGAATGCTTCTTTAGCTGTTCCTTGATACACTTTTAAACCACTGTAACGGGCATAATCAAGTTTTTGAGAAAATTCCAGAAACAGTTTTTTAAAGAAAGTGGCCTTCAACGCACCTTCTGTGCCAATATTCCATCCACCTATTTGAAAACCATCTTCATTGGCTTTGCCAAAAAAAGTATTCTCTACATGTGGAATTACCGGGCCAATTCCGGCTTTACCTAAAAAGTCTAATTTAAATTTTTGACTCTTGCTTTCATACCAGGTCCAACGCTTCACGATATTGAATAATAAAAAATTAGCGCCATTGTTTAAGTAATAATTAAAGCCATTGGTTTTGGCAAACAGAACACTGGTGTCTACATTTCTTCCGCCCAATGTGCCTACCAATCGGGCTGTTTGCCCATCGGTTAAAATATGTTTGGTATGATCAAAATTAATTTCGACTGCCAATCCCTTCTTCTGGTTAAAGAAATAGCCAATGCGGTAATTGTATTGGGGAATGCTCAAAGGCACATTAAAAATCCCCTGGTCCCAACCCACATTATCGTGCGAAGTAACATTCTTTAATGTATAATTATTATTGAGTGAGGGCTGATTTACACGAACATTCGAATTGGTATACCATTCTTTATTGTATCCCCAAGAAAAATAAAACTCTCCCTTTCTTTCCTTTTTTGCTGTTTTTTCTTGAGCCAATACGCCGTTAGAAAATAGCAATGAACACAATGCAACTATCGATACAGTTTTTATCATACAAATATTATCAATTATTCTAAAATAGGGCTTAACCATCTTTCTGCTGTAGGAATATCCATGCTTTTTCTTGTTGCATAATCTTCTAATTGATCTCGCTGAATTTTTCCAATTCCAAAATACTGCGATTGCGGATGAGAAAAATACCAACCACAAACAGAAGATGCCGGATACATGGCCAAGCTTTCTGTTAAGCTAATGCCTGCATTGTTTTCTGCGCTTAACAAATCAAATAATTTGTATTTCTCTGTATGATCAGGGCAAGCAGGATAGCCCGGTGCAGGGCGAATACCTGTGTATTGTTCTTTTATTAATTCTTGTGGGCTTAATTGCTCATTGGTGTCATAACCCCAGAATTCTTTTCTAGTACGCAAATGCAATACTTCTGCAAATGCTTCTGCAAATCGATCTGCCAATGCTTGTAACATGATTTTATTATAATCATCATGCGCTGCTTCAAATCTTGCTAAATGAGGTTCTATTCCATGAATACTTACTGCGAATGCACCCATATAATCTTTATGAGTAGCTGTAGATCGGCCTGCGCCCAATGGCCTTATAAAATCTGCCAAAGATAAATTCGGTTGGCCTGCTGCTTTTTTAATTTGCTGGCGATGAAACTCTAATTGTACAGCACCTTTTTCTGAATGAACCGTTACAGAATCATTTTCTGCAGCAGCTTCCCAGAACCCGATTACTCCTTTTGCGGTTAACCATTTTTCTGAAACGATTTTATCTAACAATGCATTGGCATCGTTGTATAATTTGGTGGCTTCTGCCCCAACTACAGTGTCGCTTAAGATTTCTGGAAAATTGCCATGCATTTCCCAAGTAATAAAGAAAGGTTTCCAGTCGATGAAAGTTCTTAATTCATTCAAATCATAATTCTCCAACACTTTCACTCCAGTAAATCCAGGAGCAACCGTTTGATAATTATCCCAATCAATCACTACTTTATTTTGCAATGCTTCTTGGTAGGGCAAATATTGTTTAACTACTTTTTTATTATCGAAATCAAATTTTAATTTGTTGTATTCCGAACTCAATTCTCCTAAGAAAGGTTGCTTTGATTCTTTATTTAACAAAGATCCTGCAACAGTAACACTTCTTGATGCATCCAATACATGCACCACACCCAAATCGTATTCAGGTGCAATCTTAACGGCAGTGTGCATTCTAGAAGTAGTAGCTCCTCCAATCAACAAAGGCTGCTTCATGTTTCGGCGCTTCATTTCTTTGGCTATATGAACCATTTCATCGAGTGATGGAGTAATCAATCCACTCAATCCAATGATATCAACGTTCTCTCTTTGTGCAGCTTCTAAAATTTTATCTGCTGGCACCATCACTCCTAAATCGATGATATCATATCCATTGCAACCAAGCACAACGCCTACAATATTTTTCCCAATATCATGCACATCTCCTTTTACAGTTGCCAATAAAATTTTTGCAGCACCTGCTGTTTCTTCATTGGTAGTGCCTGCAGCTATATGGGCATTTTTTCTATCTTCTTTTTCTTGTTCGATGTATGGAGTAAGAATAGCCACACTTTTCTTCATCACACGAGCACTTTTTACTACCTGTGGCAAAAACATTTTACCTGCCCCAAATAAATCACCCACTATATTCATTCCATCCATCAATGGTCCTTCAATTACATCCAAAGGACGTGGATATTTTTGCCTGGCTTCTTCTGTATCAGCATCGATGTATTCTGTAATTCCGTTAATGAGTGAATGCGCCAATCTTTTTTCAACAGGTTCATTGCGCCATTTTTCATCCTTCACTTCTACCTTGCCTTTGGCTTTTACTGTTTCAGCATGAATAATTAGTTTTTCAGTAGCTTCGTTATTATCGTTGTTTTTATTCAACAATACATCTTCGCAGAGTTGACGTAAAGTAGGTTCAATCTCATCGTACACCACCAACTGCCCTGCATTCACAATCCCCATTTCCATACCCGCTTTGATGGCATGAAATAAAAACACAGAATGAATGGCTTCGCGCACATGATCGTTCCCTCTAAAAGAAAAAGACACATTGGAAACGCCTCCGCTTACTTTGGTAAGTGGCATCAAACGCTTAATTTCTCTGGTAGCTTCTATAAAGTCTACCGCATAATTATTATGCTCTTCTATTCCAGTAGCAACCGCAAAAATATTGGGGTCGAAAATAATATCCTGCGGAGCAAACCCCACTTGCTCCACTAAAATTTTATATGCACGATGGCAGATCTCCACTTTTCTAGCTTTGGTATCGGCTTGCCCTACTTCGTCAAAAGCCATTACAATTACTGCAGCCCCATAAGCCCTACAGATATGCGCCTGTTCAATGAATTTGGCTTCGCCCTCTTTCATGGAGATTGAATTCACAATACATTTTCCTTGCACACATTTTAATCCTGCTTCTATGATTTCAAATTTAGAACTATCAATCATAATAGGAATCCGTGCAATATCTGGTTCGCTTTGTAAGAGATTCAGAAAAGTAGTCATAGCGCTAACGCCTTCTAATAAAGCGTCGTCCATATTTACATCCAATATTTGTGCGCCACTTTCTACCTGTTGACGCGCAACGGATAATGCTTCTTCGTATTTATTTTCTTTGATAAGCCTAGCAAATTTCTTAGATCCTGTAACATTGGTTCTTTCACCAACATTTACAAAATTGGTTTCTGGGCGAACTACCAAAGGCTCTAATCCCGCTAAACGTAAGTATGGTTTAATGCTTGTCATGTTTATAAATTTGCTTCTAAAACAGGCAATTGTCTTGGTTGAATTTTTCGAACGTTATCTGCAATATGTTTGATATGATCAGGTGTAGTTCCGCAACATCCACCTACAATATTTACAAAACCTTGAGCTGCCCATTCTTCTATAAAGTGAGCCGTTTCATGAGGTTGTTCATCGTATTCGCCCATGGCGTTTGGTAATCCTGCATTGGGGTATGCCGAAGTAAAGCATGCTGCAATTTGTGCAAGTTCTTCTATATGACTTCTCATTTCAGCTGCACCTAAAGCGCAATTCAATCCTATGCTCAATGGATTAGCATGCATCACAGAAGTATAAAATGCTTCTAGTGTTTGTCCGCTCAATGTTCTGCCTGATGCATCGGTAATAGTGCCGCTGATCATGATGGGTAATTCCGGTATACCCTTATCGCGAAAATATTTTTTGGTTGCATAAATGGCTCCCTTCGCATTGAGGGTATCGAAAATGGTTTCAATTAAAATAATATCTACTCCGCCGTCTACCAATCCTCCAATTTGTTCGTAATAAGCCTCAGCAACTTCATCAAAAGTTACTGCTCTAAATCCAGGATTGTTTACATCGGGAGAAAGACTCAATGTTTTATTTAAAGGGCCAATTGCTCCTGCTACAAATTTTGGACCCGACCCAGGGTTTTCAGCCATATATTGTTTGATGGCTTCTTTGGCGCATTTGGCTGCTGCCACATTTAATTCATACGCCAAGGATTGCATATCGTAATCGGCCATTGCAATGGTAGTACTGCTAAATGTATTGGTTTCGATGATATCTGCACCAGCACTCAAGTATTCTTTGTGAATACCTACAATAATATCGGGCTGGGTAATACACAATAAATCGTTATTGCCTTTTACATCGCTGTGCCAGTCTTTAAAACGTTCTCCTCTATAATCGGCCTCAGTTAATTTATGGCGTTGAATCATGGTGCCCATGGCACCATCAATTACTAAAATCCTTTTTTTAAGTTCTTCTCTTATTTGCATATACATTGGTTCTTCTACCAAACAAAGTTTGGAATGAATAATCAACCAATAAACGCAGGAAATGTATGGAATGTCACCTCAAGACGTTTATTAGTTCTATAGTACCGAACGAGTCGGTGAACCCAGGCTGAACAATAAACAAATCTGCCTGAATGGAGTGCAAAGATAAGCCTAGAAAGGCGTTTAACAAAATTATTGATAGATACAGTTGATTTCGGCTTTTACCTTCTCGGTTACACTGGATGCGTCAATTTTAAAATCTTTCATAATGATGGGAAAGCTAGCGATGGCGTTGATTTTACCGTCTTTAACAGTGATGGTGCCATTGACCGTAATACTTTTTGTAACTCCATGTAGGGTAAGATCACCCTTTACTACGGCTTTATAGTTGCCATTTTTAGTAAAAATCACCTCTTTTAAGTTGGCAATACTGCCTTTGAAATCGGCTCTGGGAAATTGATTGCTTTGCAGGTATTCTGTATTAAAATGATCTTGCATTTCGGCATAAGCAAATTTAAAACCTTTGATTAGGCAACTGAAACTCATGGCGCCATTCTCGGAAAGTCGGCTGGTTACTTCGTTGTTTACTGCTTTAACGTCTTCATCGTTTGGAGCAATAAAACTGATTTTCCCGTTTCTGGTGCTGTATACTTTTTGGGCATCGATAGTGCCGAAGATCAACAACATCCCGATTGAAAAGCAAATTATTTTTTTCATAACTATTTATTCTTAATAACCAATATCTCTTATCTCATATCTTATATCTCCTATCTCCTATCTCCTATCTCATATCTTATATCTCATATCTTATATCTCCTATCTCCTATCTCTTATCTCTTATCTCTTATCTCTTATCTCTCAACAAGTACGCCCTCATTGATCACTACATTAGCGTCTGGAATATAGCCTGTACAAATTCCTTTAAAGACAATGGTATCGCCAGCATTAATAGCTCCAGGATTGGTTTTGAAAGTACAATTAATTACAAATAAAGGATCATTGGTTTTAAAATTCACCACTGTTTTTCCTTCTTGATTGGTACTGATGTCCAATACTTCTCCGCTTAATTGTATGGCTTTATCTAAGTATAATTGATTGGCAGCAGCTTCATCATTTTTAAAAGCATCAAAAATAGCTTGGGCAGAAATGGTTACTGCTTTTTCGGTAGTTACATCTCTATGTGCTTTGGTAAAAATTCGGTATACCATAATTCCACCGCTTATTAGGCCTATTAACACAAGTGATAAAACAATCCGTTTCCAATATTTCATGTGTACTTGATGTTTAAATAATAAAGGTAGTTTATTTTACATATTGCTGAACTGGCAAGCGATTGGCGATACTTCTTGCCAGTGTCATCTCATCGGCATATTCCAATTCGCCCCCAAAAGCAATTCCACGGGCAATGGTGGTTACCCTGCAGCTTAAATGAGCCATCTTTTTTTGGATATAGTAAATTGTAGTGTCCCCTTGTATATTGGGGCTTAGCGCAAATACCAATTCCTCAACTGATTCGGCTACAATGCGGTTCACCAGAGATTCAATGCTCAATTGGTCTGGGCCAACTCCATCCAAAGGAGAAATGATTCCTCCTAAAACATGGTAAGTTCCATTGAATTGCTGGGTAGATTCAATAGCAATAACATCCCGTATATTTTCAACTACACAAATAACCCGCTGATTACGGGCAGAATTGGCGCAAATAGCACAAATATCCCCATCACTAATATTATGACAACGCTGACAAAATTTACTGTCTCGCTTCATTTTGGCGATGGTTTCTCCAAACATTTGCACTTCAGCTACATCTTGTTTAAGCAAGTGGAGTACCAATCGCAGTGCGGTTTTTTTGCCAATGCCGGGTAATTTAGAAAATTGGGTCACTGCATTTTCTAGTAAGGTAGAAGGGAGTTGCATAATGTAAAGATAATCGGTTTACTTTGTGCTTCAAGATTTGTGTATGAAGCTGCATAATTTTAATTCTGGGCCTTCTATTTTACCCCAGCCTGTGTTGCAACAAGCTGCAGAAGCAATTATTAATTACAATAATACGGGTTTGTCTTTGCTGGAAATTGGCCATCGCACCAATTGGTTTCAGGAAATTTTACAAGAAGCCATTGCATCGGTAAAACAATTGATGCAATTGGATGATTCCTATGAAGTATTGTTCTTGCACGGAGGAGCTACAACCCAGTTTATGCAAGTGCCCATGAATTTGTTAGATACCAATGCTAGCGCAGCCTACTGCGATAATGGAATTTGGGGCAATAAAGCTTGGAAAGAAGCCAAGCATTTTGGCAATGTAGTAGTAGTGGCAGATAGTAGCGACAAGCAATATAGATATATCAATAAAGGATTTTCAATTCCTAATGACGCAAGCTATTTGCATATCACCACTAATAATACGGTTGAGGGTACACAATGGCATCAATTTCCAGCAACTGCTATTCCATTAGTAGCGGATATGAGCAGCGATATATTTAGTAGGGCAACCAATTTTAATCAATTTGATTTAATCTATGCTGGGGCCCAAAAAAATATGGGTGCAGCTGGTGTTAATATGGTAGTAGTGCGTAAAAATATTTTGGGAAAAATTACTCGTCCCATCCCTACTATTATGAATTACCAGAAACATATTGATGCTGGCTCATTAATGAATACACCGCCTGTTTTTGCTATTTATGTAAGTATGTTAACCTTGCGTTGGATTATTGAAAATGGCGGATTGGTAGAAATGGGAAAACGCAGTTTGCAGAAATCAAACTTGCTTTATAACACCATCGATGCCTTGCCTATTTTTAATGCACCTGTTGTTAAAGAAGATAGAAGTGAAATGAATGCCATATTTTTTCTAAATGACTCCAGATTAGAAGAGTCTTTTCTGAATTTGTGTAAACAAGAAGGAATGATTGGCGTAAAAGGATACAGGACCATCGGGGGAGTTAGGGTAA
>CANGTR010000053.1 GCA_947456855.1 Sphingobacteriia bacterium
AGTAATCTCTCTTTCAGTGAAAGAGAGGGCTTTTTGCAATACTAATGATGAGATCCAGGCCAAGCCGCTAATAGATTTGCAGCGACTATACTTATGATTATGCAATCTTTAATTGAAAGAGAAGTATTCTAAATATCCACCTTTTTATATTTAAAATATTCGTTATATAAATTGAATTTTGGCCATATTTCTATGGAAGAAGTCTTTTTTCTCGATTTATTTTACCAATTCCTAAAAAAAGACCGAAAAAAAACAATAAAAACTTGTCTATTCCATTGCAGCTACTTACCTTTGCAACCCCAACGTAAAAATTGGTTTTTGACTATGTCTCAGCGAATCAGAATCAAATTACAATCATACGATCACAATCTAGTAGATAAATCTGCAGAAAAGATCGTAAAGACAGTACGTAGTACAGGTGCAGTAGTTACAGGACCTATTCCTTTGCCTACACACAAAAGAATATTTACTGTTTTGCGTTCACCACACGTGAACAAGAAGAGCCGTGAGCAGTTCCAATTAGCTACGCACAAGCGTCTAATGGATATCTACACTTCTTCTTCTAGAACAGTAGATGCGTTGAGTAAGTTAGATCTTCCTTCAGGTGTGGAGGTTGAAATCAAAGCATAACACCCCCTAGTCCCCTAAAGGGGGAGAGGATAGCTCTTATAAATTATTTTCATCTGCCAACTTCCTTCGGGAAATAAAGCAGCTCTGACAAAAGAAAATTCACTTCCAATGCCCCCTTTAGGGGGATAGGGGGTGGGACATATAAACAGGCCCTTCGAGGTTTGTTTACTACTGGTACTTCCTCTTCTCAACTAGTTGAGAAAACAACGGAAAAGGTCGGTAGCAAACAAGGATTGAATTCCGATTTCATCATCGGAATGTCCTCACAACCATGCGGGGCATAAACCGCAAACGATGAAAGGAATTATTGGAAAAAAAATCGGCATGACCAGCATCTTCGCTGCTGATGGCAAGCAAACTGCTTGTACCATTATCGAAGCTGCTCCGAATACCGTTACACAAGTTAAAACACAGGAAACCGACGGTTATTCTGCTGTACAATTAGGTCTCGGCGACAAGAAAGAAAAGCACTCTACAAAGTCTGAGCTTAATCACTTCTCAAAAGCACAAACTGCTGCTAAGAAATTTGTAAAAGAATTTCGCAATTACTCAATAGAAAAGAATTTAGGTGAAACTGTAACATTAGACATCTTCGAAGAAGGTGACAGTGTTGAAGTTGTTGGAACTACAAAAGGAAAAGGATTTCAAGGTGTTGTAAAACGTCATGGCTTTTCTGGAGTAGGTGAAGCATCTCATGGTCAGCACGATCGTCAACGTGCACCAGGATCTATTGGTGGTTCTTCTTATCCTTCAAGGGTTTTCAAAGGAATGAGAATGGCTGGCCGTATGGGCGGTGACCGTGTAAAAATGAAAGGTTTGAAAGTGGTTAAAATATTTCCAGAGAAGAACTATATCCTAATCAGTGGATCTGTACCAGGTAATAATGGTTCAATCGTTTTAATCCAGAAATAATCACCAGTTTAAAAGAATGATCATGCAAGTAGATGTATTAGATATAAAAGGACAAAAAACCGGCAGAACAGTTGAGTTACCGCAGGAAATTTTTGGTATCGAGCCAAATGACCACGTAATTTATTTAGCTGTTAAGCAATATTTAGCTGCACGTAGAACAGGAACGCATAAGGTTAAAACTCGTGCCGAAGTACAAGGTGCTAGCCGCAAATTACACAAGCAAAAAGGTACTGGTGGAGCTCGTAAGGGTAATATCCGTAACCCTTTGTATAAAGGTGGTGGTACTATTTTTGGACCAAAACCGCATTCTTACGATTTCAAATTGAATCGTAAAGTAAAGGATCTTGCTAAGATTTCTGCTTTGAGTCATAAAGCAAAAGACAATGCTATCATTGTTGTTGAAGAAATCACTATGGCAACTCCTAAAACCAAGCAATTGGTTGATGTAATGGGTAACTTAAAAGTGTCTGATAAAAAAGCACTAATTGTTTTACCTGAATACAATGATAATCTTTACCTCAGCACCCGTAATGTTCCAAATGTTGCTAGTACTTTATTAGCAGATATTAATACCTACGACATTATGAATGCAGATGTATTAGTTATAACAGAAAATACTGCTAAAATCTTCGCAGAAGATGAAGCAGCAGCAGTAGCATAATTTAAGTAACGTTTCAATAATCAACAATGAGACAGTCAGAAATTTTAATAAAGCCGATCTTAACAGAGAAAGCAAACGCTCAACAAGAATCGTTGAGGAGATATGCTTTTAAAGTAGATCGCAGAGCAAATAAATTAGAGATCAAAAAAGCAATTGAAGATTTCTATGGTGTGAATGTTTTAGATGTTAACACTGCAGTTGCTCCAGGAAAAAATAAAGCTCGTTACACGAAAGCTGGTTTTATTCAAGGAATGAAATCTGCTTACAAGAAAGCATTTGTAACTGTTGCTGAAGGAGAAACAATTGATCTTTACGCAAATATTTAACCCCCGCCCCTAAAAGGGAGTAACGGGTAGTTAATGAATAAAATAATAAAGAATGGTAGTATCAGCTACCGCAAAAGTTGATTAAAAAACAATTCCAAATCCCCCTTTAGGGGGTGAGGGGGTAAAAATTAAAAAATGGCACTAAAAAAGTACAAACCAATCACAGCAGGAACTCGTTGGAGAATTGGTAATGCTTATGCTGAAATCACTACTAATAAGCCTGAGAAGAGTTTATTAGAACCACAGAAGAACACTGCAGGACGTAACTTTCAGGGTCGTCGTGTAATGCGCTACATGGGTGGTGGAAATAAGCAACACTATCGTATTATCGATTTCAAACGTAATAAAAGAGATATCGCTGCTACAGTTGTATCAATTGAATACGATCCAAACCGTACATCATTCATTGCTTTATTGCAATATGCTGATGGCGAAAAAAGATACATCATTGCTCCAAACGGTCTTCAAGTAGGTGCAAATGTAATTGCAGGAGATGAAGTTGCTCCTGAAATTGGTAACGCTTTGGTGATGAAGAATATGCCTTTGGGTACGATGATTCACAACATTGAATTACAACCAGGTCAAGGTGGTAAAATGGTTAGAAGTGCAGGTACTTCTGCTCAGTTAGCCAACAAAGAAGAAAAATACGCAGTATTAAAAATGCCTTCTGGTGAGTTGAGAAAAGTTTTGATTAATTGTTATGCAACCGTTGGTGTTGTTTCTAACAGCGATCATAACTTGGAAACAGCTGGTAAAGCAGGTAAGAATCGTTGGAAAGGTATTCGCCCTCGTGTTCGTGGTGTTGCCATGAACCCTGTAGATCACCCGATGGGTGGTGGTGAAGGTAAAGCTTCTGGTGGTCATCCTCGTAGCAGAACTGGTAAGTATGCTAAAGGAGAGAAGACTCGTACCAAAGGAAAAGGAAGCGATAAATTGATCATCCAACGCAGAGATGGAAAAAAATTGGCTAAGTAATTAGCAGGTAACTAAATAAATAATAGACCAGTAAACAAAATTAATTATGGGTCGTTCGATTAAAAAAGGTCCTTACGTAGACGCAAACTTAGAAGGTAAGATTGTTGCAATAAACGATGGCAAGGTGAAGAAAAATGTTATCAAAACCTGGAGTCGCCGCAGCACTATTACTCCTGATTTTGTTGGACATACTTTTGCAGTGCACAACGGTAACAAGTTTATCCCTGTTTATGTAACAGAATTCATGGTAGGTCATAAATTAGGTGAATTTTCTCCTACCAGAAATTTCAGAGGACACGCAGGAACTAAAAAATAATATAGTTAGAATGAAGTATTGATTATAGAAATTAATTTCTACAATCCATTACCAGTTCAAACTTCAAACAAAAAAAGAAATGGAAGCAGTAGCTAAACTGAACAATTATCCGACAGGGCCGCGTAAGATGCGCCTGTTAGCCGATGTGATCCGTGGAATGGAGGTAGAAAAAGCCTTGGCAATTCTAGAATTCCACCCACAGCACAATGCCACTCCATTGGCAAAACTGTTGAAAAGTGCAATCAGCAACTGGGAACAGAAAAACAATGGGGCAAGTGCTGCCGATAGCAGCTTGGTGGTAAAAACCGTATTTGTAGATGGTGGTAGAGTGTTAAAGCGCATGCGCCCAGCACCTCAAGGCCGTGGTTACAGAGTACGTAAGCGCAGCAACCATGTAACATTAATCGTAGATTCTAAAACTAATTAGTAAAACCATTATATGGGTCAGAAAGCAAATCCAATTGGTAACAGGTTAGGCATCATCCGCGGATGGGACAGTAACTGGTATGGTAGTAAAAAAGACTACGCATCCAAACTGATCGAAGATCATAAGATCCGTACCTACTTGAGTGCCCGTATCAACAAAGGTGGTATCGCAAAGATTGTAATCGAGCGTACACTTGGTAAATTGATCGTAACTATTCATACTTCTAAACCAGGTATTATCATCGGAAAAGGTGGTAACGAGGTTGATCGTATCAAAGAAGAGTTGAAGAAGTTAACCGGTAAAGAAGATGTACAGATTAATATTCTGGAAATCCGCCGCCCTGAACTTGATGCTACAATTGTAGGCGATACCATCGCTCGTCAAATTGAAAATCGTATCAACTTCAAACGTGCTACTAAAATGGCGATCGCTTCTACACTCAGAATGGGTGCTGAAGGTATCAAAGTAAAATTGAGTGGTCGTTTAGGTGGATCTGAAATTGCTCGTAGTGAAGAGTTTAAACAAGGACGTACTCCATTACATACTTTCCGTATGGATATTGATTATGCCAATGTATTTGCTCAAACAGTATACGGTAAAATTGGTATCAAAGTATGGATCTGTAAAGGTGAAGTATTGGGTAAGCGTGAATTGAATCCAAATTTTGTTGGTGGAAAGAATGATATGAGTGATAGAAGAGACAGCAGACCTGGAGGAGATGACAGAAGACAAGGTGGAGAAAGAAGAGATGACAGAAGAGGCGGTGGAAGAGGTGGAGAGCGCAGAAATTAATAATAATAAGTTTCAATTAATCGGAACAAAATTTCCGGTGACAAAAAAACTACAAAATGTTACAGCCGAAAAGAAGTAAACATAGGAAGCAGCAAAAAGGACGCATTCGCGAAGTTGCAAAGCGTGGTACAGCAATATCATTCGGATCTTTTGCCCTAAAAGCATTAGAGCCAATTTGGTTGACCAACCGTCAAATTGAGTCTGCCCGTCAAGCAATGACTCGTGCAATGAAACGTGAAGGAAATGTATGGATCAGAATTTTTCCAGACAAAATCATTACGCGTAAACCTGCAGAAGTGAGAATGGGTAAAGGTAAGGGTAACCCAGAATTTTGGGCAGCAGTTGTTGAACCAGGACGCATCATTTTTGAATGTGATGGTGTTACAGAAGCTGTAGCAAAAGAAGCAATGGGATTAGCAGCACAAAAACTTCCTATCGCAACCAAATTTGTAATCAGAAGAGATTTGCAAGCATAACCAAAAAAAGAAATTGCAATGGCTAATAAAAAAACATACGAATTCAACAAAAACCTAAAAGATCTTACAGTAGTAGATCTAAAGGCTAAGATCCAAGAAGATCAGTTGAGATTAAAAAAATTGGAGTTTGCGCACGCAATATCTCCTTTGGAAAATCCAATGAATATTCGCGGTCTTCGTAGAGACATCGCCCGTTTGAAAACGGAATTGACCAAAAAAGAAATGGGTGTTTAAACCATAAATTAAAAACAATGGAAGAAAGAAATTTGCGCAAAACAAGAACAGGTATCGTTACAAGCGATAAAATGGATAAAACCATTACTGTTGCGGTTGAAAGAAAAGTAAAACACCCTATCTATGGTAAGTTCGTTAAAAAAACTACCAAGTTTCATGCTCATGACGAAAAAGGTGAGTGTACCATAGGTGATGTGGTTAAGATCATGGAAACTCGTCCGCTTAGTAAAACAAAGCGTTGGAGATTGGTTGAAGTAGTTGAAAAAGCGAAATAAATATATTGCTGATTTGAGGTTTGAGTTTTACTGAATAAGAAAATTCAAATCTGAAATCTAAAATTTTCAAATTAAATAAAATGATTCAGCAAGAGAGCAGATTAAACGTAGCCGACAACAGCGGAGCCAAGGAAGTACTTTGTATCAAAGTGCTTGGTAACAGCGGACAGGACTATGCAAAAATTGGCGATAAGATTGTTGTTACAGTGAAAGATGCAATCCCTGCAGGTGGTGTTAAAAAAGGAACAGTTTCTAAAGCAGTAATTGTTCGCACTAAAAACAAGCTTCGCAGAAAAGATGGTTCTTACATTCGTTTCGACGACAATGCTGTTGTGTTATTAAACACTTCAGATGAGCCTCGCGGAACACGTATTTTTGGACCAGTAGCTAGAGAATTACGTGATAAAGGATACATGAAGATTATTTCTCTTGCTCCTGAAGTATTATAGCCTCCAACCCCCCGACGAGTCGGGGCAGGCTCTAAAAGGGACTAAGGCAAATACTAAAATGTAAGGTCAAAAAAATTTAAATAAAACACTCCCTTTCGGGAGATGGAGGATAAAAAAATGAGTACAAGATTTAAAGCCAAATTCAGCATCAAAAAAGGAGATACCGTAGTGGTTATCGCCGGTGATGACAAGGATTTAAAAAAGCCACGCAAAGTGTTGGAAGTGATAGTTGATAAAGGACGTGTAGTTGTAGAAGGAGTAAACATCGTAACCAAACACACAAAACCATCTGCGCAAAATACAAAGGGTGGTATTGTAAAAGTGGAAGCACCAATCAACATTAGTAACATTATGTTATGGGATGCTAAAAAAAGCGAGCCAACTAAAGTAAAGCGCACTCGTGAAAACGGAAAATTAATACGTGTATCTAAAAAATCTGGGGAGGTAATCAAATAATGAGTACTGAAAAATATACACCAAGATTAGCAGCTAAGTACAACAAAGAAGTTATACCTGCTTTAATGAAGAAGTTTTCTTACAAAACTGTAATGCAAGCTCCTAAATTATCTAAAATCTGTATTAACCGTGGTGTTAACGGAGCGGTAACAGATAAAAAATTAGTTGACATTGCTGTAGAAGAGTTGAACACCATCACTGGTCAGAAAGCTGTTCCTACAATGTCTAAAAAAGATATCTCCAACTTTAAGTTGCGTAAAGGAATGCCAATTGGTGCTCGCGTTACTTTAAGAGGCGAAAAAATGTATGAATTCCTAGACAGATTGGTTTCTGTTGCATTGCCACGTGTACGTGACTTTAAAGGAATCAGCGACAAAGCTTTCGACGGAAGAGGTAACTACACTTTGGGTGTAACTGAACAAATCATTTTCCCTGAAATCGATATCGATAAAGTGAATAAGATCACCGGTTTAGACATCACATTTGTTACAACTGCAAGTACCAATGAAGAAGCATTTGAATTGCTTAAAGAATTAGGTATGCCGTTTAAAGGAGTTAAAAAAGATTAATTAAACACCCAATACAATTATGGCAAAAGAATCAGTAAAAGCCAGACAAAAGAAGCGTGAAAAGATGGTAGCACAGTATGCTGAAAAGCGCACTGCACTTAAGGCAGCAGGGGATTATGCTGGCTTAGATCTACTACCTAAAAATGCTTCACCGGTTCGTTTAAAAAACCGTTGTCAGCTTACAGGAAGACCTAAAGGTTATATGCGTTACTTTGGTTTGTCTAGGATTATGTTCCGCGACATGGCCTTGAACGGTATGATTCCAGGTGTAAAAAAAGCAAGCTGGTAGAATCCGGTTTGGTAAACAAAATTTAGAACTCGTATAATAATAATAATATGGTAACTGATCCTATAGCAGACTTCTTAACTAGAATTCGTAATGCTCAGTTGGCTGGTCATAGACTGGTTGAAATTCCTGCTTCTAATTTGAAGAAGCGTTTAACAGAGATTTTGTATGATCAAGGATATATCTTGAAATACAAATTTGAAGATGATAACAAGCAAGGTTTGATTAAGATCGCTTTAAAGTACGATCCAAATACAAAAGTGCCTGCGATTCGTTCTTTGGAAAGAGTTAGCCGTCCTGGTTTGCGCCAGTATGCTAAGCCTGCCGAAATTAAGCGTGTAATCAACGGATTGGGTGTAGCTATTTTAAGTACTTCAAAAGGTGTACTTACTGATAAGCAAGCAAAAGCACAGAATGTAGGTGGTGAAGTGTTGTGTTATATTTCATAATTTAATTGTTCTGACAATTAAGCCTCTTAGTCGTGGCTGAACACAGAACTTAGTTTTTAATAAAATAAAAAATCGACTATGTCTCGTATAGGTAAACAACCGGTAGTTATTCCAAGTGGTGTGACCCTTTCTATCGGCAACGACAATGTTGTTACGGTTAAAGGTCCTAAAGGTCAATTAACAGAAGCTATTGATAGAGATATCAAAGTAGAAGTAGCAGATGGTCAAATGACTTTTGTACGTCCAACTGATCAAATTCGTCATCGCGCAATGCACGGTTTATATCGTTCTTTGGTAAGCAATATGGTGAAGGGTGTAACTGAAGGATATACAAAAGAATTAGAATTAGTGGGTGTTGGTTTTAAGGCTTCTAACACTGGAAATATTTTAGATCTTTCATTGGGATATTCTCACAATATTATTTTCGAAATTCCTAGTGAATTAAAAGTAGCCACTACAACCGAAAAAGGCCAGAACCCTAAAATATTTTTAGAAGGTATCGACAAGCAATTAATCGGTCAAGTAGCAGCTAAATTACGCAGCTTACGTAAGCCTGAACCATACAAAGGAAAAGGTGTTAAATATGCTGGTGAGATCTTGAGAAGAAAAGCAGGAAAAGCGGCAGGTAAATAAACCCCCTAACCCCCTGAAGGGGGAACTGGGTATGAAATAAATAAATTTTATAAAACTTCGACTCCCCTTTAGGGGTCGGGGGTAAATAAACAACAATGGGTAAACTAGTTCAAAGGCAGAAAATCAGATACCGCATCCGTAAGAAAGTAGCGGGCACAGCTGTTAAGCCTCGCCTGGCTGTATACAGAAGCAATGCAGATATCTATGCTCAATTAATCGATGATGATAATGGAGTTACTTTGGTAGCTGCATCTTCTAGAGACAAAGATATTGCTGCACAAAAAATCACTAAAATAGAGAAATCTAAATTAGTAGGTGCATCAGTTGCAACAAAAGCAATTGCCCTTGGCTTAAGTGCTTGTGTTTTTGATAGAGGTGGAAACTTATATCATGGTCGTGTGAAATCTGTTGCAGATGGTGCAAGAGAAGGTGGATTACAATTTTAATTTGCTAACATCAATTAATCGCTCAATAAATGTCTAAAGTAAGCGTAAATAAAGTAAAAGCGGGTGGCGACATCGAACTTAAAGATAAAGTAGTTGCTATTAACCGTGTGGTAAAAACCACTAAAGGTGGACGTACATTCAGCTTTTCTGCACTTGTAGTTGTAGGAAATGAGAATGGAGTTGTTGGCCAAGGTTTAGGTAAAGCAAAAGAAGTACAAGAAGCAATTGCAAAAGGTATTGAAGATGCTAAGAAAAATTTGGTCAAAGTTCCTATCATGCACGGAACTGTACCTCACGAACAGTGGGCTAAAGAAGGTGCTGCCAAAGTATTGATTAAACCAGCTGCACACGGAGCGGGTGTAATTGCCGGAGGTAGTATGCGTGCAGTATTGGAAAGTGCTGGTGTTACCGACGTCTTGGCTAAAAGCTTGGGTTCGGCTAATCCTCAAAATGTGGTGAAAGCCACTATCAAAGCGTTAAGCTTATTGAGAGAGCCTGTACAAGTAGCTAAAGGCCGTAGTATTAAATTGAGTAAAGTATTTAACGGGTAAAAAACCTATCCCTCCCGACAAGTCGGGACAGGCTCTAAAGGGGGAATTAGGATAATTCATTATAAAATTAAATAACCCATTTTGGGTTTGGGGTATGAAAAAGATAAAAATCACACAAATAAAAAGCGGAATCGACAGATCTGAGCGTCAAAAACAAACGTTGATAGCTTTAGGTTTGAAGAAGTTAAACGCAACAAAAGAAGTTGAAGCAACTCCTCAGATTTTAGGAATGGTAAATAAAGTGAGCCATTTGGTAAAGGTTGAAGAGGTTGCGTAAAGAGATAAGAGATAAAAGATAAGAGATAAAAGATAAGAGATAAAAGATAAGAGATACAAGCGTTTTCATATCTCACATTTCATAACTCATATCTCATAATTCATATCTCATAATTAATAACTCAATTAGCGAGGGGTGATACCCCGTAAGTTCAAAATCAGTATAAAATGAAACTACACAATTTAAAACCTGCAGAAGGTTCAGTAAAAAAAGCAATCAGAATTGGTCGTGGAGAAGCATCTGGTAAAGGTGGTACATCTACAAAAGGTAATAAAGGTGGTCAGAGCCGCGCTGGTTACAAAAGCAAAATGGCTCACGAAGGTGGTCAAATGCCTATTCAGCGCCGAATCCCTAAGCGTGGATTTAAAAATATCAATCGCATTGAATACAAAGTATTTAACCTAGGTCAATTAGATCAGTTGGTGGAGAAATACGGTTTTACAGAAGTATCTTTAGAGAACTTGTACATTAATGGGTTAATCAACAGAACCGATCGTGTAAAAGTATTGGCTCATGGCGAATTGAAAGCTAAATTGAGCTTCAAAATCAACGCAATTAGCGATAAAGCAAAAAATGCTATTGAAGCTTTAGGAGGTTCAGTAGAGATTATCAAATAATTTTATTGTAAATTGCCAGACGCATTTATTATGCGTCTTTTTGGTTTTTAAGTTTTAATGCCATAATCAAGCGAAGTGAAAAAATTAGTTGAAACTTTTAAGAATATCTGGACCATCGAAGAGTTACGTAGTAAAATACTTGTAACACTTGCATTGGTATTAACTTACAGAGTAGGTACACATATCGTATTGCCTGGTATAGATCCTAATAAAATTGAAGCTGCAATGGCTGCTTCTAAAAGCAATGGATTGTTGGGCATTTTTGATATGTTTGCGGGTGGTGCTTTTTCACAAGCATCTATTCTTGCATTGGGTATCATGCCTTATATTTCTGCGTCTATCTTTATGCAATTGATGACCATCTTGGTTCCTCAATTACAAAAAGTACAGAAAGAAGGTGAAAGTGGTCGCAAGAAAATTAATCAATGGACACGTTACCTTACTGTAATAGTTACTGCATTTCAAGCAGGTGCATATGTTGCATATTTAAATAGCCCAGGCTATGCCGAAGCAATATTGCCAGCATACAAAGCATATTTTTGGTTTTCTACTGTAATAACTTTAACCGCAGGCACATTGTTTGTAATGTGGTTGGGTGAAAGAATACAAGACAAAGGCTTGGGTAATGGTACTTCAATCATCATCATGGTGGGTATCTTGGCTCGATTGCCTCAATCGATCATTCAAGAATTTGGTGCTAAAAGTGTAAGTGGTGGTGGCGGATTATTAATATTCTTAATTGAAATTGCAATTCTTGTAACCATTATAATGGGCTTGATCATTTTAGTTCAAGGAGTAAGAAAAATTCCTGTAAACTATGCCAAGCAAATAATCGGAAACAAGCAAGTTGGTGGAGCAAGACAATTCCTACCAGTTAAGGTAAATAGTGCAGGAGTAATGCCAATCATTTTTGCTCAAGCAATTATGTTTTTGCCAACCCTAGCATCTTTTACCAATTTAGATTCTGCTCAGGGTATTGTTAAAATTTTCAATGATCATAGCAATGTGTGGTACATGGTTATTTATTCTGTAATGGTTATCGGATTTACATTTTTGTATACAGCATTGATATTTAATCCAAAGCAAATTGCCGAAGACCTTAAACGCAACAACGGATTTATTCCTGGTGTTCGACCTGGTCAACCAACAGCAGATTATATTGGAGCCATCATGGATAGAATTACTTTACCTGGTGCTATATTCTTAGCATTGGTTGGTATTTTACCAGGATTTGCTCAACGTTTAGGAGTTACTCAAGGATTCAGTTCTTTCTTTGGTGGAACATCTTTACTAATCATGGTTGGTGTTGTGCTAGATACTTTGCAACAAATAGAAACATATTTATTGATGAGACAATACGATGGTTTAATGAAGAGTGGAAGAGTACAGGGAAGACAAACTGTTTCTTCGTCTTCTATTTAATCATTTTTATTTACGAACTTTGTAAACCTGTTTGGCCTTGCTAAACAGGTTTATTTTTTAACATGACCAGAAGAAATAACATGATTATATACAAAACCGATGCGGAAGTGGCAATGATGAAAGAAGCTGCTTTGTTGGTAAGTAAAACACTTACGCAAGTGGCAACTGAATTAAAGCCAGGGATGAATACGCTTCAAATAGATGAATTGTGTTCTACATTTATCAAAGACCATAAAGCAGTTTCTTCGTTTTTGAATTATAGGGGATATCCATTTACCATTTGTGCATCAGTAAATGATGTGGTAGTTCATGGTTTTCCTGATAAAACGCCTTTAAAAGATGGCGATATTGTTTCGATCGATATGGGCGTAATATTAAATGGTTGGCATGGAGATCATGCATATACTTTTATTATAGGAGAAGCAGCCCCACAAGCTATTCAGTTGGTAAAAATTACCAAAGAATCATTGTACAAAGGAATTGAAAAGGCAATCATTAATAATCGAATTGGCGATATTGCTTATGCCATTCAGGAACATACAGAAATAAAAAATGGCTATGGTGTAGTGAGAGAATTGGTAGGCCATGGTTTAGGAAGAAGTTTACACGAAGATCCACAGATGCCCAATTACGGTAAAAGAGGCAGTGGGCCTAAACTAAAAGAAAATTTAGTATTGGCCATTGAGCCAATGATTAATTTAGGAACAAAAGATGTTTATACAGAAGACGATGGTTGGACGGTTAGAACCCGTGATGGAAAAGTATCTGTTCATTTTGAACACGATGTTTGTGTAAAAAGAAATCAAGCATTAATCTTATCAGATTACAGCATCATCGAAGCTGCAGAAAAAGCAAATGCCAATTTAAATACCAGTTATATTTTATAAGTCATTCATTTTTGGCTGATTGGTATTGCGATGATCTTACACAGTATCAGTGCTTTATAGTTAATGAAAATTAAAAGAAGCTTAAAATAAAAAAGTATTTCTTGTTTTGTTAAAGTTTCCTAAATTTTTTAATAAGTTTAGGCTTAAACTAACTAGAATGAGAAGATATTTTATTGTTCTCTTAACATTTTTCTTTTCGGTTACCAGCATTTTTGCTCAAACTAAAACGATAAATGGTAAGGTTACAGACGAAAAAGGGCAACCAGTAATTGGTGCTACAATCAGCGATATTGGTCCTAACAAAAAAATACTTGGAACTGCTGTTACAGATGCTAGCGGTGGATTTTCTATAAAGGTTCCCAATGACTCCAAATCGCTCAGAATTTCTTCGATTGGTTTTTCGGAACAAAATATTTCACTCCAAAATTTAAAAGGAAATATTTCTGTAAAATTAATCAGTAGTACAGAAAGTTTGGCAGATGTTGTAGTTACAACTGCAGGGGGATTAGCTGGTAAGAAAAAAGATATTGGATATGCCAATACCCAAATTTCAGGCGAAGATCTAACTGCTGCAAGGCCTGTTAATATTGCCAATGGATTACAAGGTAAAGTGGCGGGATTACAAATCAGTGCTACCAATGGAGGGTCTAACCCAAGTTTTAGGGTAGTATTGCGCGGACAAAGATCGCTTACTGGAAATAACCAAGCATTAATAGTTTTAGACAATATCATTGTTCCAAATGAAATTTTGGGAAATCTTAATCCAAATGATGTAGAAGATATAGTAGTATTGAATGGTGCCGGTGCAGCGGCTTTATTCGGATCAGAAGGTTCAAACGGTGCATTGTTAATTACTTCAAAGAAAGGCTCAAGAACAAAAGCAATCATTAATTTTTCTAATACGCAAACCATAGAGACAGTTTCGTTTTTCCCAAAATTGCAAGATAGATTTGGAGCAGGAGCTGCTGCCAATTTTCCAACTTATACGCCGTATGAAAATCAACAGTATGGTCCGGCATTTGATGGATCTATCAGACCTATTGGTCAACCCATTTCAGATGGAACTATCCAAACAAGACCTTATTCTCCTGTTAATGGTAAGAATAGTTTTTGGCAACAAGGGATTAGTGCACAAACAGATATTTCAATATCAAGTGGTGATGAAAAAGGAACCACTTTTTTCTCTGCACAATATGTAGATGGTAAAGCAACCATACCAAAAGACAAATACAATAGAGCAGTGATTAGATTAACAGGGAGTAGAAAAATGACCAGAAATTTGGAATTAAATTTTGGTGCGAATTATACCCAGAATAGGTTTGATCAAACAAGTGCACTTGGTACCATTTATGGAAATATTATGCAAACCGCTCCAAATATTCAAATCACGGACTATAAAGATTGGCGAAACGATAAATTTTCATCACCAGATGGATATTTTAACCCATATTATCAGAACCCTTATTTTTTATTAGATAACAACCGGTCTTATACAAGAAACGATTATTTAACGGCCAATATCGACTTAAAATACACACCTACTTCTTGGTTAGATATTGTTTTTAGAAATGGTATCACCACTCGGAACAATACAGCACAATCCACAACAGATAAATATGCCTATTCGGATTTTGCTAAAGCAACAACGGCCGGTAGTTATAAAAAAACAGACATTGTTGGAAGCTATTCTGAAAGTGCGTTTTATTCAACTCGGTTAACTTCAGAAATTCAAACGACTATACGTAAGAAATTTAATGACTTTAATTTTAAGTTAACCAGTGGGTTTGTAGTTCGCCAAGATCAATCAAGATCGGTTAGTGCTTCAATCTCTGGATTGGTTGTTCCAAGTGTATTTAATTTATCCAATACATTGGTTACGCCTACTGCATCTAACTCAAATGCTAAAGCAAGACAGATGGGATTATATGGAGATTTAAATCTTGGTTATAAGGGATTTATTAATCTTCACGTAACAGGAAGAAATGATTGGGTGTCTACTTTATACCCAGAAAATAGGTCTTTCTTTTATCCATCTGTGGATTTGGCTTTTTCTCCGATGGAATTATTTCCTGAGTTGAAAAATAATAAAGTATTAAGCTCTTTAAAGTTAAGAGGAGGATGGTCAAAAGTTGGTCAAGTTAATTTACCTGGTGGAGCAGGATTTGGTGCTTATCAGTTAGAGCCAACATTTTCTCAGCAAAATGGATATCCTTTTACAGCAACAGGCGGTGGCTTTGGTTTAAACAATACCATTGTGTCTAGTAGTTTGAAGCCAGAAATAACCAAAGGTTGGGAAGCAGGGTTTGACGCGAACTTCTTAAAGAATAGGATTAGAACAAATTTTTCATGGTACAGTACAAAAACATCTGACCAAACTGTTACTGCTTCTATTTCCAGTGCATCTGGTTTCACCAGTTATTTATTAAATGCTGCTTTAACCAATAGTATTGGTATTGAAGCAACCGTAAATGCTGTTGTAATTAGGAAAAAAGATATAGAACTAACAGTAGGAGCAGTTTTTACTGATATTATTGAAAATAATGTTTTAGCTATTTCAGAAGGAATAGAAGCCCTTTCTTTTGGAAGTGGAGTATCTGCTGTAAGAGGTCAACCATTCCCAGTAATTTTTGCAACCTCTTATAAAAGAGATCCACAAAATAGAATAATTGTTGATCCCATTACAGGATACCCATCTCGTAATGATGGCAATACGGTTTTAGGTAGAACCAATCCTAAAAATACATTGGGGTTAAACTTCAATCTAACTTATAAGAATTTTAGTTTGTCGGCTCAAGCAGAATATAGAGGTGGTAATGTTACCTATATGAATAACACCACTGCTTTTGATTTTTCTGGTGGTGGTTTAGCAACTGTTGCTTTTAACAGAGAAAGATTTGTGTTTCCGAATTCATCTATTCCTGATCCTAATAAACCAGGGGAGTTTTTACCAAATACCAATATTACTGTTAGAGATGGTGGTTATGGTTTTTGGACCCAATCACCAAGAACAGGGGTAGCTGAAAACTATGTAGCTTCTGGTGCATTTTGGAAAATGAGAGAAATAACTTTAGGATATGAACTTCCTCAACAATTGATGAGTAAAATTCGTTTCATAAAAAAAGCAATGATTACTTTACAAGGCAGAAATTTGTTTATGCTATTGCCTAAAACCAATTTGTACACTGATCCAGAATACAGTGACAATGGTGCTGCAAGTAATGGTGTAGGTGTTGCTGGTATTGCCAGCCCACCACCTTCTAGATATTATGGAGCAACAATTTCTTTAACATTTTAACCAATCACCATGAAGAAAATACAATATATATTGATTGGCTTGATTACTTTCTCAGCCATCTCTTGTAGTAAATATTTAGATATTAATGACAATCCGAATGCTGCAACATCAAGTACGCCCGAGCTTGTACTCCCTCAAGCAATTGTAGGAACTGGTGTAAACACAAATGGTAATTTTAATTTTGGTATGGGTGCTGATCTAATGTACCGTGCAAATGGTGGAGGTTTTAGCGGTTTTGGAACAGTAATTAGTTATGATTACACTACCAGTTCATTCACAGCACAATGGTCTAGTACTTATGATAACTTGAATGATTATAGGTATATTTTTAACAGTACAAAAGGAAATCCCAAGTACATTTATTATACAGCAGTTGCTAGAATTATGACGGCTTATAATTATCAGTTATTGGTTGATACTTATAATGATGTTCCCTATACTGATGCATTGGGTGGTGTAGTTAATATCAGTCCTAAATATGACAAAGGCACAGATATTTATAAAGCGGTAGCTGCTCAAATTGATACCGCAATAACTGAAATTAATAAAGGGCTAGCCAATGCTCTTTCGGTTCTTCCATTTAATGCTTCGAGCGATCCTTTATTTAGTAGGGGTGGCCCAAATATGGTAAGATGGAAGCAATTTGCAAATACAGTGAAATTGCGATTGATTGTTCGTGCTGGCGGAAAAGTTACCTTCAACAATACTACTTTTTCTTCTGATGGATTTTTAGTCAACGATGCATTGGTAAATCCTGGTTATGCAAAAATTGTAAATCAGCAATGTCCTATTTGGCCTTGGACAGTTACAAATACAGCTTCTGCATCTTCAAGATTACCCAGTACTTTTTTGCTTACATTTTTTGATGGAACAAAACTGCGAGATGATAGACGCGGTACAGTGCTTTTTAGAATTTATCCAAATTCACCATCCAATCAATTGGGCAACGAAACCAATCCTAGCCCACCCAGCGGGGCAACACCTAATAATTGGTTCAAAGGAGCAAGCGCAACTGTTTGGGACAGGGTAGGCATTTACAAAGGACCTGATGCAGGTGTTCCTTTGATTACAGCTGCAGAAAGTTATTTTTTACAAGCAGAAGCTGCTGTAAAAGGAATTATCACTGGAAATGCTACAGCGCTTTTTAATAGTGGAATCGATGCTTCTTTTACTTACTTGTACAAAGACAATACAGATAATCTTCCTGCAGTTGCACCATATAATCTTCCGTTAGTAGATGCAGCTGCTTATAGAACTACTAATGCTACTAATTATCTAGCCAATTTTGCACTTGCAACCACGGATGAACAAAAGATCGAAGCAATAATTACACAAAAATACATTGCATTGGGTTTGATAAGTTCTCATGAGCCTTGGAATGATTATAGAAGAACTGGTTATCCTCGCGTAACTGGTACAGGTCCAAGAGAAACAATGGCTTCTACTGTTTCATTGTCTACAAGACCAGATAAAATGCCAACCAGGGTTCTTTATCCAATATCAGAGTTTAATACCAATCAAAATAATGTACCTAAAGATGTAGATAAGTTTAAGTCGCTTATCTTCTGGGCTAAATAATTATTATTTTAAATTGAATCATTATGAAATTATTTTATAAAATACTTTTTTCTAGTACTGCTGTTTTACTTTTTACAAGTTGTTTAAAAGATGATAGGAATTTAATTGATCCAGCAAATACAAATAATGTGATTGAATTTGCAAATACTGCAAATTTAACTTCACCTACAACCAGTAGATACCCGCTATTGAGTGTTAATATACCAATGCAGTCTTCTGTTACTTATAATGCAGTGATCAGTTATTCGGGTGCTAATAATGCTCCAGAAGATATAACTGTAGAGGTAGAGCTTGCTAGCCCTGCTATTTTAACTGCTTATAATACACAAAACAGAACTACTCTTGTGCCAATTCCTTCAACCCTTTATTCATTACCACAAACAAAAGTGGTTATACCAAAAGGTGCTAGGCAAGTAAATTTTCCAATCCTATTTACAAATTCTAATCTATTGTTTGGTCAAGGGTATGCTTTGGGGTTAACTATTAAATCTGTTAGCCCGAATAATCATATTGTAAGTGGTAATTTCAATACAATGTTATTTTCAT
>CANGTR010000054.1 GCA_947456855.1 Sphingobacteriia bacterium
ATTGAGCTTAGTGTGTTCAAATAAATCATTACTTAGCCAAAGCAAGATTCCGCTGTACATATTTTCCGAGTATATCAAATTCAATGTTTACAATTGATCCTTTGTTTACAAATTGAATGCTTGTATGCTCAAATGTGTAAGGAATGATGGCAACCTTAAAGCTTGAATTGCTTACATCAAAACAAGTTAGGCTGGTTCCATTTACTGCAATGGATCCTTTCTCAATTACTAAATGGGCAAATTCAGTAGGGAATATAAATTCAAACTCCCAACTTCCGTTTTTATCAATTCTTTCTATACAAGTGGCGGTACAATCTACATGTCCCTGAACAATATGGCCATCTAAGCGGCCATTCATCAACATACAGCGTTCTAAATTAATTGTCGACCCAATTTCCCAACCGGTTAAATTGGTTTTACTAATCGTTTCTGCGATGGCAGTTACTTGATAGGTATCAGCTTCAATCGATTCAACCGTTAAACATACCCCATCATGGGCCAAACTTTGGTCTATTTTGAGTTCCTGACCAATGGAGGAGCTGATTAAATAAGAGATATTGCTTCCTGTATGAATAATATCCTTCACAAAACCCAATGATTCGATAATTCCTGTAAACATTTGGCAAAAATAAGCCTTAACTCAATTAGTCTGTTTAAGGGTATTTATTGGGGAATCTGGTTTTTCTTAAAATATTTTGTCACTTAATCAAGTCTTCTTATCTTCGCGTTCCTAAAAAACGCCTGAGGAGGTATATCAATTATGTTAGTTATCGATTCAAAAGACTGCGAAAACATCGACAAAGCGCTTAAAAAGTACAAGAAGAAATTCGAAAAAAGCAAAACTTTGTTGCAATTAAGAGATCGTCAAGCATTTACCAAGCCGTCTGTAGTACGCCGTGGTCAAGTGTTAAAAGCCATCTACAAGCAGCAATTAGCCAGCGGAAAGTTAGAAGGATAAATAATCGGGAAATTTCTCTGCGGAGATAATATATTTCCCGTCTTCATACGATTGAGTAGTCTTGGTACGTTTTACTATAGACTACTTTTTTTATGCCCCTACTTCAATATCCTCAAATCAATCAATTTCTCGATTATCTCAAATTTGAGAAACGGTATTCAAGGCATACCATCATTTCTTATCAAAACGATTTAGAACAATTTTTCCAATACCTGATAAGCCAATTTGAAGCTCCTGAATTAGCTGCTATTTCCTCATCCATGGTAAGGAGCTGGCTAGCAGAATTAAAAGAAGAGGAGATCAGCTCTAAATCCATCAATCGAAAGATTTCTTCACTCAAATCTTTTTATAAATACCAATTAAAAACGGGGGCATTAATAAAAAGCCCAATGGGCATTATCATTGCACCAAAGATTAGTAAACGGTTGCCCCAATTTGTAGAACAAATTGACATGGATCATTTATTTCAGCACATGCCTTTTTCCGATGATTGGAAAGGTAGAACTGAGCGATTGGTGATTTTATTATTCTACAGTACTGGTATGCGTTTGAGCGAATTAATTCAGCTGAAAGAATCGCAATTAGATGCTTCGCATAAGCAAATAAAAGTATTGGGAAAAGGAAACAAAGAACGCATTATACCAATAAGCCAAGACCTATTAGAGCAGTTGCAAAAGTATATTTCGGATAAACCAATAAATGCCAAAGTTTCGGATTTTTTATTTGTTACTGAAATAGGCAAATCTTTACAGTCAAGATCGGTCTACGGTTTTATTAAGTCAAAGCTGTCGGAAGTTACTACCATCAAGAAGAAAAGTCCTCATATACTAAGGCATAGTTTTGCTACCCATTTGATGAATAATGGGGCCGATTTAAATGCGGTGAAAGAGCTTTTAGGACATAGTAGTTTAGCCGCTACCCAGGTGTATACCCACAATACCATCGAGAAGTTGAAAGATGTTTTTAAGAAAGCGCACCCAAAAGCTTAAAGTTTTCAAAAAATCAAGCCGATTATTTTTTGAATGCCCCAAAATGGTTTAACTTAACCCCTTAGCAAAAGCCAGCAGATTAGCACCTGATTGCTGTTGTAAAGGTCTTTAAAATTTATTGTTTAACAGATTAAAGCAACCATTTATGAACGTTAACATTCAAACAGTACACTTTGATGCAGATGAAAAATTAGTTGAGTATGTAACAAGGAAAATACAGAAGCTGTCTACATTCCATGATTCAATTCTTAAAGTAGATGTATTTTTGAAGCTAGACAATGTTGTTCACAACATCAAAGACAAAATTGCTGAGATTAGGGTTCATGTTCCGAAACATGAATTTTTCGTTAAAGCATCTTCAAAATCTTTTGAAGAGTCTTTCGATCACGCATTAGAATCAATCATTAATCAAGTAAAAAAACGAAAAGAAAAATTAGCAGTATAAATTTCAGCCCCGAAAAGTCGGGGCTTTTTTGTTTTTATACCCAGTCAAAACCCAATATTATCAATATTTTGGGCAGAAATCACCATTTGTTTGCTAAACGGTGGAAAAAAATCATTTCAAAATTTTGCCAAATAAAGTTTTCCATTACCTTTGCCATCCCAAAAAATGGGGAAGGTCTTTTTTTGCCGAAGTAGCTCAGTTGGTAGAGCAGCTGATTTGTAATCAGCAGGTCGCGGGTTCGAGTCCCATCTTCGGCTCTGGAATTAAGGAAGTTAAATTTTAGAAAACTAATCACTTAGAAACCTAATAAATTAATAACCTAATAACTCTATAACTGTAAAAGTTATGGGCAGATGGCCGAGTGGTTAAAGGCGACAGACTGTAAATCTGTTCACTCACGTGTACGTAGGTTCGAACCCTACTCTGCCCACGATCAACTTTATTGTTGATGGCTCTTTTAAATAAGGAAATACAAGCGGAAGTAGCTCAATTGGTAGAGCGATAGCCTTCCAAGCTATAGGTCGCGAGTTCGACCCTCGTCTTCCGCTCAATTTGGCTCTGCCGTTGTAGCTCAGTGGTAGAGCACTTCCTTGGTAGGGAAGAGGTCGTGAGTTCGATTCTCACTAACGGCTCAAGTTATTTGAAGTAATAAAAGAAGGTAGAGCATCCCGATGGAATCGGGAAGGTCGTGAGTTCGATTCTCACTAACGGCTCAAGAAATAAGATAAAATTGCTTTTTAAAGGAAGCAAGCTTAACTTATAAAATCGAAAAAAAGTTGCTCTAAAAAAGCAACAACAATAAACAGATAAATTGGTCTGAAAAGACTATTAATTTTTTAAACACAACTAAAAACCGATAAAAATGGCAAAAGAGACCTTTAAGAGGGAAAAACCTCACGTAAACGTAGGTACCATTGGTCACGTTGACCATGGTAAAACTACTTTAACTGCTGCTATTACCATGATCCTTGCAAAAAGAGGTATGGGTAACGTAGCGAAAAAATATGATGAAATTGATGGTGCTCCAGAAGAAAGAGAGCGTGGTATTACCATTAATACTGCTCACGTAGAGTACCAAACTGATAATCGTCACTATGCGCACGTTGACTGTCCTGGTCACGCTGACTATGTGAAAAATATGATTACTGGTGCTGCACAAATGGATGGAGCAATCTTAGTAGTTGCTGCTACTGATGGTCCTATGCCACAAACAAGAGAACATATCCTTTTGGCTCGCCAAGTAGGTGTTCCTAGCATGGTTGTTTTCATGAACAAAGTAGACTTGGTTGACGATCCTGAATTGTTAGAACTAGTTGAAATGGAAATTCGTGAAATCTTATCTAAGAACGGATTTGATGGAGATAACACACCAATCATTCAAGGTTCTGCAACTGGTGCAATGGCTGAAGATCCAAAATGGGTTGCGAAAATTGACGAATTAATGGCTGCTGTGGATTCTTATATTCCATTGCCTACTCGTCCTATCGATATGCCTTTCTTGATGTCTGTAGAAGATGTATTCTCAATTACTGGTCGTGGTACAGTTGCTACTGGTCGTATTGAGCGTGGTATCATTAAAGTGGGTGAAGCAGTAGAAATCGTTGGTTTAATGGAAACTCCATTACCATCTACTTGTACTGGTGTTGAGATGTTCAAGAAATTATTAGACGAAGGTCAAGCTGGAGACAATGCAGGTTTATTATTACGCGGTATTGAGAAAAAAGATATCCGTCGTGGTATGGTAATTTGTAAGCCAGGTTCAATTACTCCACACACTGATTTCAAAGGTGAAGTGTATGTATTGAGCAAAGACGAAGGTGGACGTCATACTCCATTCTTTAACAAGTACCGTCCTCAATTCTATTTCCGTACTACTGACGTAACTGGAGAAGTTACTTTACCAGAAGGAACAGAAATGGTAATGCCTGGTGATAACATTGGTTTGAGCGTTAAATTGATTCAGCCAATCGCTATGGAAAAAGGATTGAAATTCGCTATCCGTGAGGGTGGTAGAACAGTAGGTGCTGGTCAGGTTACTGAAATCGTAAAATAAACTCCTAACCCCTGAAGGGGGATGGAAAAGTTTATATATCTTTACATAACACAAAGTACTTAGCTAATCCCTAAGTACTTTGTTTTATAACGAAGTTCTTAAGTCCCCTTTAGGGGATCTAGGGGTTTTATACGGGCATGGTGCAATGGTAGCATACGGGTCTCCAAAACCTTTGATCTGGGTTCGAATCCTAGTGCCCGTGCAAACAGATTAATATCAAGAAAATGAACAAAATCGCGTTGTATTTTAAAGAGAGCTACCAAGAGCTGATGGAGAAAGTAACTTGGCCTTCATGGATGCAATTGCAGCAAAGTACAGTAATTGTATTGGTAGCAACTGTTATAATAACTGCTATGGTATGGGTGATGGATTTTTCCAGCAACCAATTGTTAAAGTTGATTTACTCATTATTTAAGTAAGACACATGGAAGAAGTAGTTATAGCAACAGAAGTGCCAATAGCAACTCAGGCCGATACCAAATGGTATGTGTTAAGAGTGGTTAGTGGCAAAGAGCGTAAAGTAAAAGAGTATTTGGATAAGGACATTATCCGCAGTGGCTGGCAAGAAATTATCAAACAGATTTTTTTGCCAATGGAGAAAGTGTATAAAGTGCAAAATGGTAAAAAAGTAATGCGCGAAAAAAACTATTTCCCCGGCTATGTGATGATGGAAGTGCTAGATGGTAAATTGAATGATGATATGGTTCAGCATATCAGCAATATCAGTAACGTGATGCACTTTTTAACAGATGGCAAAGGATCTAAAGGGAATATTATTAGCCTTCGTAAATCTGAAGTAAATAAAATGTTGGGCAAGGTAGATGAAATGAACGATCAAGGTGTAACCATGAGCGAGCCATTTATTGTTGGCGAATCCATTAAAATCATCGAAGGGCCATTCAACGATTTCAACGGTGTTATTGAGGAAGTAAACGACGAAAAGAAGAAATTGAAAGTAACTGTGAAAATATTCGGACGTTCTACTCCTGTAGAATTGAATTATATGCAGGTAGAGAAATTAGCTTAATTGGCTATAAATCAAATAATTATCAAGCCATCTCCCCCAAGAGATGGCTTTTTTTATCATATTTTAAATTTCATCTTTCATAATTCATCTTTCTTAATTCTTTTCCTTACCTTTGCCGCCCCAAAAGTTCTTTTTCGAAAGAGCGATTGAATTTGGGAGTCCCGATCAAAGTCGGGACGCTATTACCAATTAAATCAAATAAAATGGCAAAAGAAATCTCAGGCTTTGTGAAGCTGCAGGTGAAAGGTGGTCAAGCCAATCCTGCGCCTCCAGTGGGTCCAGCACTCGGTTCTAAGGGTGTAAACATTATGGAGTTCTGTAAGCAGTTTAATGCTAGAACTCAAGATAAAATGGGAAAAGTTGTTCCTGTTTTAATCACTGTTTATTCTGATAAGTCTTTCGACTTTATCATTAAAACAGCTCCTGCTGCAGTTCAATTAATGGAAGCTGCAAAAATTCAAAAAGGTTCTAAAGAGAGCAATCGTGTTAAAGTAGGTAAAGTAAGTTGGGATCAAGTTGAGGCAATTGCCAAAGACAAGATGGCCGATCTAAATGCGTTTACTTTAAATAGCGCTATGAGCATGGTAGCCGGTACTGCACGCAGTATGGGATTAACTGTTGATGGAAAAGCCCCTTGGGAAAACTAATTTATTCACCTAATTAACTAAAGAAAAATGTCACTTACTAAAAAAAGAAAAGTAGCAGTTACTAAGGTGGATAAGTCAAAGGTTTATTCCCTTAAAGAAGCTTCCACTCTTGTAAAAGAAATTAATTGTACAAAATTTGATAGCTCTGTTGATTTACATATCCGTTTGGGTGTAGATCCTAAAAAAGCAGACCAACAAGTTCGTGGTACTGTATCATTGCCTCACGGTACTGGTAGAACAAAAAAAGTATTGGTTCTATGTACTCCAGATAAAGAAGCTGCTGCTAAAGAAGCAGGTGCTGATTTTGTTGGATTAGATGAGTTCATTGCTAAAATTGAAAGCGGTTGGGTTGATGTAGATGTAATTATCGCAACACCTTCTGTAATGCCTAAAATTGGTAAACTAGGTAAAGTACTAGGACCTCGTAATTTAATGCCAAACCCTAAAACAGGTACAGTAACCAATGATGTTGCTGCAGCTGTTAATGAAGTAAAAGGCGGAAAGATTGCATTTAAAGTTGATAAAGCTGGTATCGTTCACGCTTCTGTGGGTCGTATCTCTTTTTCTCCTGAGAAAATTGCAGAAAATAGTACTGAGTTAATCAATGCAATCATTAAACTAAAACCATCTTCTGCTAAAGGAATTTACCTTAAAGGAGCAAGCATGGCTAGCACAATGAGCCCTGGTATTACCTTAGACACTAAAACATTAATGAACTAATCCTGGCGATTCTACTTAGTGGAAAATGACCCGGGTTCTAAAAAAAATTAGTTATGACTAAAGATCAAAAAAATGAAGTGATAGAAGTACTGAAGGCAAAATTTACTCAGTACAACAACTTCTATATTACCGATACCGAATCGCTTTCAGTAGAGCAGGTTTCTAATTTACGTAGAACTTGTTTCGACAAGCATGTTGAAATGAAAGTGGCAAAAAACACTTTGATTCGCAAAGCATTGGAATCATTGGATTCTCAAAAATATGCAGGAATCTATGATTCATTGCACAATGTAACTGCATTGATGTTTTCTGAAAATCCAAAAGAACCAGCTTTAATCATCAGTTCTTTTCGCAAGAAAAGCAATGGAGAAAAGCCAACTTTAAAAGCGGCGTTCATCAATGGTGATGTTTACACTGGAGACACCAATTTAAAAACACTTACTCAAATTAAGACTAAGAATGAATTAATTGGAGAAGTTATTGGATTGTTGCAATCTCCTGCTAAACGTGTATTGGCTGCATTATTGCACCACCACGAGAAGCAAGCTGCTCCAGCTACCGCAGAGTAGAGATAAAAGATAAAAGATAAAAGAGAAAAGATAAAAGAGAAAAGATAAAAGATACGATATATCTCATATCTCATAACTCTTATCTCATATCTCATAAATCTTATCTCATATCTAAAAATAACCCAGGCCTGAGGGAAAATAATGGCAAAATTTTTTTAAACCCTCCGTCGGATTCACATAAGAAAATGAAGACGGAAAAAATTTAAACACATGGCAGACGTAAAAGCATTAGCTGAAACATTAGTAAGCTTAACAGTAAAAGAAGTTCAAGAATTAGCAGATGTATTAAAAGCTGATTACGGTATCGAACCAGCTGCTGCTGCAGTAGTAGTAAGCGCAGGTGGAGATGGCGGTGGTGCAGCTGCTGCAGAAGAGAAAACATCTTTTGATGTAATCTTGGTAAGCGGTGGTGCTAGCAAATTAGGCGTAGTTAAGATTGTTAAAGAATTAACTGGCTTAGGTTTGAAAGAAGCTAAAGATTTAGTAGACGGAGCTCCTAAAGCAGTAAAAGAAGGCATCTCTAAGGCTGAAGCAGATGATTTAGCTGCTAAGTTGAAAGAAGCAGGTGCTGAAGTTGAAGTAAAATAATTACCACTAACTTCTATAGTAAACCCTCTTAACATTGTTAAGAGGGTTTTTTTGTGGATGAAAGGTTTTGCATAAATGATATAAATCTTAACTTTAATATTCCAAAATTGATTGCCATGAAAAAAATTGTAGGAGTAATATGCGCGTTTACCCTTTGTGTTAGCGCTTGTAAAAACAAAGCCAACGAGAAATCTTATTTCGACATTGCTGGTATGGATACAACCATTAACCCGGCTGATAACTTTTTTATGTACGCCAATGGCGGATGGGTTAAAAACGCTAAAATTCCCGACGACCAAAGTGGTTGGGGTAGCTTTTATACCTTGTACGATGAAAACCTATCAAAACTTAGAATAATACTAGAAGAAACAGCTGCCCAAAAAGATCATCCTGCTGGCAGCGCCGCTCAAAAAGTAGGCGACTTTTATGCCAGCGGTATGGATACTGTTGCCATAGAGAAAAAAGGATATGAGCCACTTAAACCAATGCTTGCTAAAATAGATGCAGTAAAAGATTACAAAGAACTACAAATATTAATGGGTGAAGCGGAAGCCTCTGCAGAAGGCGGTTTATTTAGTTACAATGTAGGAGCTGATGAGCGCAACAGCAGCACCAATATATTATCACTTTACCAAAGTGGTACCACATTACCCGAGAAAGATTATTACACCAAACAAGATGCTATTACTAAAGTTCAACGTGCCAAATTAGTAGCGCATGCTGCTAAATATTTTGAACTTACAGGGGCCGACGCTGCTACTGCACAAAAAAACGCAGCCTCTGTATTGGTATTAGAAACATTAATTGCCGCATCTCATCTCACACCCGTTGAACAAAGAGATCCTGTAAAAAATTACAATAAAATGTCGGTAGCAGATTTGCAAAAACGTACACCCAATATTTTATGGACTGTATTGTTTGAAAAAATGGGTGTTCGATTAGATAGCCTTAATGTAGCACAACCTCGCTGCTATGAGGCATTTAGCAATTTATTGGCCAGCCAACCAATAGAAGTGTGGAAGAACAAAATGAAATTCGATTATATTTCTTCTAAAGCAGGGTTATTGAGCAAAGTATTTAGAGATGAACGCTTCTCCTTCAATCAGGTATTTTCTGGGGCTAAAAAACAAGAAGACCGATGGAAAGTAATGGTAAACAGAACCGACAATAGCTTAAAAGATTTATTGGGTGAAGTATATGTTCAAAAATATTTTCCTCCAGCTGCTAAACAAAGAATGGATGAACTGGTAAACAATTTGCAGAAAGCTTTTAAGAATAGAATTAATAAGCTCGATTGGATGAGTGATTCAACCAAAACAAGGGCTCAAGAAAAATTAGCTGCGTTCCTTAAAAAAATTGGCTACCCAAGTGTTTGGAAAAAATACGATGATGTAACTATCGCAAGAGATAATTTATTCGAGAATATGCGCCAAGTAGCACAACACGACTATAAAGAAACCATTGCAAAAATTGGTAAACCAGTAGACAAAACTGAATGGGCTATGACAGCACCAACTGTTAACGCCTATTACAACCCAACATTCAATGAAATAGTGTTTCCTGCTGGTATACTTCAATTTCCCTTCTTTGAGTTAAATGCCGATGATGCCATTAACTATGGAGGTATAGGTATGGTAATAGGACATGAGATGACGCATGGCTTCGACGATCAAGGTCGCCAATATGATGCCAAGGGCAACCTTAAAGATTGGTGGACGCCTGCAGATGGAGATCAATTTAAAGTGAAAGCAGCTGGAGTAGTTAATCAATACAACCAATTCAAAGTATTAGATAGCTTGCATGTAAATGGGGAGTTAACGCTGGGTGAGAACCTTGCCGACATTGGAGGTCTGGCCATTGCCTATGATGCTTTTAAAATGACTAAACAGGGTCAAAGTGCCGATAAAATTGATGGGTTTACACCCGATCAACGTTTTTTCCTTGGGTACGCTCAGGTTTGGCGTTTGGTAAACCGCAATGAAACTATGAGAACCCGTATTACCACCGACCCGCATTCGCCCGAAGAGTTTAGAGTAAATGGCCCGTTGGCCAATTTTGAGCCCTTTTACAAAACCTTTAATGTAACCGAAAAGAACAAATTGTATCGTCAGCCAGCGGATAGGGCAAAAATTTGGTAGAAAGTTTATCCACAAATTGCAGTTTGGCGTAAAATTTGATTTTGCGGTTCTAATACAGAACCTTAACTTTGCCATCCTTAATTTTGGGCTTTTTAGCGGGTGGACATTTTTATCATTGCGTTTGAATGATGAATGAGCCGATTGTACGTTAAGAGAATGAAACAGTTCTCCCCAATATTTTATCGTATCAAAACCGGTTTTACATTAATATGTCTACAACTACATTGAACAACAGGGTCGGCTTCGGTAAAACTAAACATTTGGCTGATGCCCCAGACCTACTCGACATCCAGTTAGAATCTTTTCAAGAGTTTTTTCAGTTAGAGACTACGCCCGACAAACGTAATGTTGAAGGGTTGTTTCGTGTGTTTAAGGAAAACTTTCCTATCACAGACACGCGCAACATCTTTGTACTAGAATTCTTGGACTACTTCATCGATCCGCCAAGATACACTATTGATGAGTGTATGGAGCGTGGTTTAACTTATGCAGTGCCTTTAAAAGCAAAGCTGCGTTTAAGTTGTAACGACGAAGAGCACGTAGATTTTCAAACCATCGTACAGGACGTTTTCTTAGGAAATATTCCTTACATGACTCCCCGTGGAACATTTGTGATCAATGGTGCTGAAAGGGTAGTAGTATCCCAGCTTCATCGTTCACCAGGTGTATTCTTCGGACAGTCTGTTCACCCTAACGGAACAAAGATTTATTCTGCCCGTGTAATTCCTTTCAAAGGAGCATGGATGGAATTTGCTACCGATATCAACAACGTGATGTATGCTTACATCGACCGTAAGAAGAAATTCCCGGTAACCACCTTGTTGCGTTCTATTGGTTTTGAAACCGATAAAGACATTCTAGAGTTATTCGGAATGGCTGATGAAGTTAAAGCCGATAAAAAATCATTGGCTAACCAGGTTGGTCGCAAATTGGCTGCTCGTGTTTTAAGAACATGGGTAGAAGATTTTGTTGATGAAGATACTGGTGAAGTAGTGAGCATTGAGCGTAATGAAATTGTGATGGAGCGCGACACTGTTTTAGATGAAGAAGCAATTGCAACCATTATCGAAATGGAAGTGAAGAGCGTATTCATTCAAAAAGAAGACGTAGGTGGAGATTATGCCATTATCTACAATACTTTAAATAAAGATACTTCAAACAGTGAACTAGAAGCGGTTCAGCATATCTATCGCCAATTGCGTGGAGCTGATGCCCCAGATAATGAAACTGCTCGTGGTATTATCGATAAATTATTCTTCAGTGATAAGCGTTATGATTTAGGAGAAGTTGGTCGTTATAAAATCAACAGAAAACTAGGTCTGGAATATCCTTTAACCAAAAAGGTTTTAACCAAACAAGATATCATTGAAATCATCAAATACTTGGTGCGTTTAACCAATGCAAAAGCCGAGATTGATGATATTGATCATTTGAGCAATCGTCGTGTTCGTACCGTAGGTGAGCAATTGTATGCTCAGTTCGGTGTTGGTTTGGCGCGTATGGCCCGTACCATCAGAGAGCGTATGAACGTTCGTGACAATGAAGTATTTACTCCAGTTGATTTGATCAATGCAAGAACATTAAGTTCTGTGATCAATTCATTTTTTGGTACATCTCAATTGTCTCAATTCTTAGACCAAACCAATCCATTAAGTGAGATCACGCACAAGCGTCGTATCTCTGCATTAGGGCCAGGCGGTTTAAGTAGAGAGCGTGCAGGATTCGAAGTACGTGACGTACACTATTCTCACTACGGTCGTTTATGTACCATTGAAACACCAGAGGGTCCAAACATTGGTTTGATCTCTACACTTTGCGTTCACGCAGCTATTAATGATATGGGTTTCATTGAAACTCCTTATCGTAAAGTAGAAGGTGGAAAAGTGAATATGAATGAATTGACTTTCCTAAGTGCTGAAGAAGAAGATACTGCTAAAATAGCCCAAAGTAATTCTCCTTTGAATGAAAAAGGTCAGTTTAAAGAAGATAAAGTAGTTTCTCGTCAAACAGGCGACTTCCCTATATTAGATAAAGAAGAAGTGGAGTATATGGACGTTGCACCTAACCAAATTGTTGGTTTGAGTGCTTCTCTAATTCCTTTCTTAGAGCATGATGATGCCAACCGTGCGTTGATGGGATCTAACATGCAACGTCAGGCTGTTCCATTGATTGTTCCAGAAGTGCCAATTGTTGGTACTGGCTTAGAAGGAAAAGCTGCTCGTGATGCACGTATTCAAATTCATGCAGACGGAAATGGTATTGTTGAGTTTGTTGATGCAAACGAAATTCATGTTCGTTACGATAGAAATGATCTTGATCGTTTGGTGAGCTTTAATGATGATTTACAAGTTTATAAATTAACCAAGTTCATCAAAACCAACCAAGCTACTTGTATCAATCTTAACCCTGCTGTAAAGAAGGGTCAGAAAGTGAAGAAGGGTGATTTCTTAACAGAAGGATATGCTACCAAAGATGGTGAATTGGCATTGGGTCGTAACCTACAAGTGGCATTCATGCCTTGGAAAGGATACAACTTTGAAGATGCGATTGTAATCAGCGAAAAAGTGGTACGCGAAGATTTATTTACTTCTGTTCACATTGATGAATATGAACTAGAAGTTCGTGACACTAAATTGGGTGAAGAAGAATTGACTCCAGATATACCAAACGTTTCAGAAGAAGCTACTAAGGATTTGGACGAAAACGGAATCATCAGAATTGGTGCTACCATTAAAGAAGGTGATATCTTAATTGGTAAGATTACTCCTAAAGGAGAATCAGACCCAACACCAGAAGAAAAATTATTGCGTGCCATCTTTGGAGACAAAGCAGGAGATGCAAAAGATGCTTCTTTGAAAGCGCCTAACGGAACTGAAGGTGTTGTTATCGATAAGAAATTATTCCAACGCGCTAAGAAAGACAAGAACGGAAAAATCCGTGAAAAAGCTTTGTTAGAAAAAGTAGAAAAAGTACATCAACAAAATGTAGAGTCAATCAAAGAATTGTTGCTCGAAAAGTTACAAACTTTATTGAAAGACAAAGCATCTACAGGTGTGAGCAACAACTTTGGAGAAATGTTAATTGGTAAAGGAGCAAAATTCAATCAAAAGAATTTAGCTACCATCGATTACCAAAATGTAAATCCATTGGGTTGGACTGGAGAGGCAAAAACCGATGACCAGATCAACACATTGTTGCACAACTATAGCATTAAGTATAACGAAGAGTTGGGTAGATACAAACGCGAAAAATTCAATATCTCTATTGGTGATGAATTACCAGCTGGTGTGTTGAAATTGGCGAAAGTTTACTTAGCTGTTAAGCGTAAGTTGAAAGTGGGAGATAAGATGGCCGGACGCCATGGTAACAAAGGTATTGTTGCAAAAATTGTACGTGCAGAAGACATGCCATTTATGGAAGATGGTACTCCGGTAGACATCGTATTGAATCCATTGGGTGTACCTTCTCGTATGAACCTTGGACAGATTTACGAAACCATTTTAGGATGGACTGGTAAACGTTTAGGCCTTCGTTTTGCAACTCCTATTTTTGATGGTGCTTCTACCGATCAGATCGAGCAATATTGCAAAGATGCTGGTATCCCAAGAAATGGACATACTTACTTATATGATGGAGAAACAGGAGAACGTTTCCACCAGAAAGCTACAGTAGGTGTTATCTACATGATTAAGTTACACCATATGGTTGATGATAAGATGCATGCCCGTTCTATCGGACCATACAGCTTAATTACTCAGCAGCCATTAGGAGGTAAAGCACAATTTGGTGGTCAGCGTTTCGGAGAGATGGAAGTGTGGGCATTGGAAGCGTATGGTGCAGCAAATATTCTGCAAGAATTATTAACCCTTAAATCGGATGATATCATTGGTAGAGCAAAAACCTATGAAGCAATCGTTAAAGGAGAAAATATTCCTAAAGCAGGCGTGCCTGAATCATTCAACGTATTGGTACATGAACTAAGAGGCTTAGGACTTGATCTTAAGTTCGATTAATAAAACAATTCAAATTCTCAACATCGATATGGCAATCAAAAGAGAAAACAAACAACGACCTACTTTTTCGCAGATCACTATTAGTTTGGCATCGCCAGATAGTATTTTAGAAAGAAGTTTTGGTGAAGTATTAAAACCTGAAACCATTAACTACCGTACTTACAAACCTGAACGTGATGGTTTGTTCTGCGAAAGAATTTTTGGACCAGTTAAGGATTACGAATGTGCTTGCGGAAAGTACAAACGTATCCGTTATAAAGGAATCGTGTGCGACCGTTGCGGTGTAGAAGTAACTGAGAAAAAAGTTCGTCGTGAGCGCATGGGTCATATCAAATTAGTAGTTCCAGTTGTTCATATCTGGTACTTCAAGAGTTTGCCAAATAAAATTGGTTACCTCTTGGGTATGAGCTCTAAGAAATTAGAGACCATTGTATACTATGAGCGTTATGTAGTATTACAAGGTGGTATCAAAGAAAACCTCAACATGGGTGATCTTTTAACCGAAGAAGAATACTTGGATATCCTAGATAATATTCCCAAAGACAATCAACACTTGTCGGATGAAGATCCGAACAAATTCATCGCCAAAATGGGTGCTGAAGCAGTGCATGGTTTGTTGGAAAGAATCAACTTGGATGAATTGAGTTTCTCTTTGCGCAATGCAGCAGCAACTGAAACTTCTCAACAACGTAAAGCAGATGCCTTAAAGCGTTTGAGCGTAGTTGAATCTTTCCGTGATGCAAGCACGCGTATCACCAACCAACCAGAGTGGATGGTAATGCAATACATTCCTGTTATTCCTCCTGAATTGCGTCCATTGGTTCCTTTGGATGGAGGACGTTTTGCTTCATCAGATTTAAATGATTTATACCGTCGTGTTATTATCCGTAACAACCGTTTAAAGCGTTTGTTAGAAATCAAAGCGCCTGAAGTAATCTTACGTAATGAAAAACGTATGTTACAAGAAGCGATTGATAGCTTATTCGACAACTCTCGTAAGTCTAATGCCGTTAAAGCAGAAGGTGGTAGAGCGTTAAAATCTTTGTCTGATGTTTTAAAAGGCAAGCAAGGTGGTTTCCGTCAGAACTTATTGGGTAAGCGTGTGGATTATTCTGGTCGTTCAGTAATCGTTGTAGGACCTGAGTTAAAAATCCATGAGTGCGGATTGCCAAAAGACATGGCTGCTGAATTGTTCAAGCCATTTGTTATTAGAAAATTAATTGAAAGAGGTATTGTAAAAACAGTGAAGTCTGCTAAGAAATTGGTTGATCGCAAAGAAGCTGTTATTTGGGATATTCTCGAAAATATTTTAAAGGGTCATCCGATTTTATTGAATCGTGCCCCAACATTGCACCGTTTATCCATTCAAGCATTCCAGCCTAAATTGGTAGAGGGTAAAGCGATACAATTACATCCATTGGTAACCTCTTCATTCAATGCGGATTTTGATGGTGACCAAATGGCGGTACACGTACCGTTGAGCAATGCTGCTGTTTTGGAAGCACAATTATTGATGCTTTCTTCACACAATATTTTGAATCCACAGAATGGTACACCGATTACCCTTCCTTCTCAGGACATGGTATTGGGATTGTATTACATTACTAAAGGAAAGAAAACCAATGAAACTGAAACCATCAAGGGTCAGGGAATGGCTTTCTATAGTATGGATGAAGTAATCATTGCTTACAATGAAGGTGTTGTTGATTTACATGCCAATATCAAAGTAAAAACAACTGTTCGTGAGAAAGGTGTTTTATCTAAGAAACTAATTGAAACCACTGTTGGTAGAGTATTGTTTAATCAACATGTACCTGCAGAAGTAGGTTTTGTAAATGCATTGCTTACCAAGAAAAGTTTAAGAGAAATTATCGGTGATATCATTAAAATCACTGACGTTCCAAAAACTGCTAAATTCCTAGATGAAATCAAAACACTTGGATTCCGTATGGCGTTCCGTGGTGGATTGTCTTTCAGCGTAAACGATTTGATTGTTCCTGAAATTAGGAATCAATTATTGGAAAGCGCTAAAGTTGAGGTAGAAGAAGTTTGGGAAAACTACAACATGGGATTGATTACCAATAACGAGCGTTACAACCAAGTTATTGATATCTGGGGTAGAGTGGATATGAAAATCACTGAATCTTTGATTCGTGAAATGACCATCGATAAGCAAGGTTTCAACTCTGTATTCATGATGTTGGATTCTGGAGCTCGTGGTAGTAAAACACAGGTAAAACAGTTGGTGGGTATTCGTGGATTGATGGCTAAACCTCGTAAGAGTGGTAGCTCTGGATCTGAAGTAATTGAAAATCCAATCTTGTCTAACTTTAAAGGTGGACTGAATGTATTGGATTACTTTATCTCAACCCACGGTGCTCGTAAAGGTCTTGCCGATACTGCCTTGAAAACAGCAGATGCCGGTTACCTAACTCGTCGTTTGGTGGATGTATCTCAAGATGTAGTAATTTCTGAAGAAGATTGTGGTACACTTCGCGGTAATGCAACAACAGCATTAAAAGACAATGAAGATATTATTGAGCCATTGGCAGATAGAATTGAAGGTAGAACTTCATTGCACAACGTATATCATCCTATAACCGATGAGTTAATTATTGAAGCTGGTGAAGAAATATCTTCTGATACCGCTAAATTGATTGAAGAAGTTGGTATAGAAACGGTAGAGATTCGTTCAGTTTTAACTTGCGAAAGCAAGCGTGGCGTTTGTGTAAAATGTTATGGTAAAAACTTGGCTACAGGATACTTGGCCCAAAGAGGTGATGCAGTTGGTATTATTGCTGCTCAATCAATTGGTGAGCCTGGTACTCAGTTAACCTTGCGTACTTTCCACGTGGGTGGTGTTGCGGGTTCATCTAATATTGAATCCACTTTAAACGCTAAGTTTGATGGAACTATTCAGTTTGATGGATTGAGAACAGTTGATGCATTAAACAATGAAGGTGCTAAAACTAAATTGGTAATTGGTAGAACGGGAGAAGTAAGAATCATGGACGTTAAAAACGACAGATTGATGATTACCAATAACGTTCCTTATGGTGCTACCTTGAATGTAAAGGATGGAGCTCAGGTTAAGAAAGGAGATGTGATATGTACATGGGATCCATTCAACAACGTAATTGTTGCTGAAACCAATGGTTCTATTAAATTCGAAAACATCCTTGATGGTATTACTTACCGTGATGAGGCCGATGAACAAACTGGTCACCGCGAAAAAGTAGTTATCGAAACAAAAGACAAAACCAAAATACCAACCATTATTGTTGAAGGAAAAGACATCAAACAATACAACTTACCAGTAGGATCTCATATTGGTGTAGAAGAAGGGGATGATGTTAAAGCCGGACAGGTGCTTGTAAAAAT
>CANGTR010000055.1 GCA_947456855.1 Sphingobacteriia bacterium
AAGTTCTTTTGCCTATTTGTGCATTACTGGATAACCTGAAATCTTGTGAAAGGTCAATTATTTTGATGCTGTCGGCAATTTCATTTTCATTCAAATATTTTTTTGCATCACCATGACCAACGCAAAGAAACAATACATCAATATCCTGATCGATCACATTGGTGAATTGTAAATTGGTTTCACCAATTAAATCTGCATGAACTTTGTATAAAAAATTTCCTGCATTGCTACTACTATGTACAAAGCATAAGTCTACCGAAGGATGATTGATCAATAAACGAATCAATTCTCCACCTGTATACCCAGCTCCACCGATTATGCCCGCCTTAATCATTTGCAGCAGATTTAATATTATGAAAGATAGCAGTTTGATTACCAAATATTTTCGAAAACCCTCTAACATCTTCTCCAGTCCAGCCTGTATTCATTTCTCCATATTTTCCAAACTTACTGCTCATTAAATCATATGCCGATTCAATGCCTATAATTTGAAAACGATAAGGCATTAATTGAATAAACACATCACCAGTAACTTGAGTTTGAGATTGTATTAAATAAGCTTCGATATCACGCATCACAGGATCTAGTATTTGGCCTTCGTGTAACCAGTTACCATAAAACTGCGATAACTGATCTTTCCAGCTCAATTGCCATTTGGTCAAGACATGTTTTTCTAAAGCATGATGGGCTTTTAAAATAACCATCGGAGCGGCAGCTTCAAAACCTACTCTGCCTTTTATTCCAATAATGGTATCTCCTACATGTATATCTCTTCCAATTCCAAATGCACCTGCAATCGATTGAATAAATTGAATTGCTGTGGAAGGATGATCAAAGAATTGTCCGTTTACTTTCTTTATTTCTCCCTTCTCAAAACTGATCACCATTTCTTCTGGTTCCGTTTTAGAAACCTGGGTAGGCCATGCAGACTCTGGCAACAATCCTTTAGAATGTAGGGTTTCTTTTCCGCCTACACTTGTGCCCCATAATCCCTTGTTAATAGAATATGCTGCTTTTTCAAAATTCATTTCAACTCCTTTTGCTTTTAAATAAGCAATCTCTTCTTCTCTACTTAATTTCAGGTCTCTGATTGGAGTAATAATTTCTACTCCAGGAATCATGATATTAAAAATCATATCAAAACGTACTTGATCATTTCCAGCACCAGTACTTCCATGAGCAACTGCAGTAGCGCCTAATTTTTGTGCATGTTCTGCAATATGTACTGCCTGACTCAATCTTTCGGCACTAACACTCAAAGGGTAAGTGTTGTTTTTTAATACATTTCCAAAGATTAAGTACTTAAGTATACGATCATAATAACCTTGAACTGCATTGATGGTTGTATGTGTTTTTACACCTAAAGCATAAGCATGTTTTTCTACCTGAACCAACTCAGATTCACTAAACCCACCTGTATTAACGATTACACTATGAACTTCATATCCTTTATCCTGCGACAAATACAAGGCACAATAAGTAGTATCTAATCCTCCGCTAAACCCTAAGACCAATTTTTTTGCTTGCATTATTATACAATTAGAAATTGAAAAAAATATTAACCAATGATTTCTTTTTAAAGAAATTCATCAGCTTGCTTTGCTTGATTTTCATAAACCGTTCATACAACTTAGAATTTTGTTTAAACTCCGCAGAGGTTTCTGCGGGCTCAAAATGATCGGCAGGATCGTATAACATTGCAGTACACATGCATATTTTTCTATCCTTGCTCATTAAAATATCATAATTCACGCAGCTCTTACATCCAGCCCAAAATTCTTCATCGTCTGTTAATTCGCTATAGGTAACTGGTTCGTATCCTAGATCACTGTTGATTTTCATCACTGCCAATCCAGTTGTTAAACCGAAAATTTTTGCGTTAGGGTATTTTTTTCTGGAAAGATCGAAGATGGTTTGTTTGATTTGTTTTGCCACTCCACTTTTTCTATATGCAGGTGAAACTATTAATCCGCTATTGGCAACAAACTGTTCATGTCCCCATACTTCAATATAACAGAATCCAACCCATCCTCCATTTGAGTCTAAAGCAATCACTGCTTTTCCCTCTTCCATTTTTTGGGCAACATAATCAGGACTTCTTTTTGCTATACCGGTACCTCTGGCTTTTGCAGAAGCCTCCATTTCATCGGTGATGATAGATGCATATTGCTTATCATTACTATTTGCTACACGAACATTTATTTGCTGATCCAACGTACTGAGAATTAAAATGAACAAGAAACTACTGCCAAACTATTTCGGGGAAATTTTCACTGATAGGGGCAAGTGCCAGTTGCTCGTCCTATCAGAAACCGCGTCGAGGTAGCGGCAAAAGGACAAAAGGAGTACTATTTGGCTCATTTGAAAATGCTCCAAATACCTTAAATACATTGTATGAATTGAATCTCTTAATCATTGATAGACTGCAAATTTACGAATCTCTTCGGTATTTGTGCTTATAAATAATGAAAAATAGGCTAAGATTTGATGAACAAGGATTTCTACTGTCTGAAATTCCTATTCATTCCACCCATGGTTCCTGGCGGACGCATACCTCTAAACATATCACCCATTGGATTTCTTTGTTGTTGGCCTTGGGCTCCAAACCTGCGAAGATTGTAGGTAAAACTTACCATAAAATACCTGGTTAGCACTCGAGTTGAAACGTCTTGAATGGTGTTGCCAGTAATATTTCTAGCAATACTCACATTTTGATTCAACAAATCGAATACATAGAATTTAATCTCGCCTTCTTTTTTCTTGAATAATTGCTTGGCAATACTTGCACTCCATAAAGGAATGCTGGTATTAAATCCATCAGCTCTTCCTGCATTTTTTACATAACTAAAATCTGTTGAAATTACCCATCCGCTTTTGGTGAAATAAGTAGGCTCAACAGTAAATGATTGAGTAAAGAAATCTCCATTCTGTTCTGGCTGTAAAGTATATCGTGCAAAGTTAAAGGTAGAATTAGAAGAGAAATTCATATCAAAATTATCTTTCAAATTGGTTGTCCATCCTGCATTAAAACCCGCTATGGTATTTCGAGTATAGTTGCTTTGATTGTTCACTAAAGTTTGGCTTTGAGATTTGGATAAATTCAACGTTAAATTGACATTGCTTTTTGGTTTCTTTAATGGAAAGCCATAGTTAAAAATACCATTCACGTTATAGGTTCCACTTAAATTCACTGGTGCTGTTACTTGAGCTCCATTGGGTAGAAATACGGTAGAGTTTTGAATATCATTATCTATAAAACTAGCATTGATGGTAGCAAAAATGAGCTTCTGAGAAAATAAGTCGAAAGAATTATACAAGATTCTGAAAGTATGAATGAACTGTTGTTTTAATGAAGGATTACCTGTTCTGATATTCAAAGGATTAGAATTATCAATTACAGGCTGTAATTGAGCAGCACTAGGCTGAGCTGTTCTTCCATTATAAAAAATTCTTAGGTTTTTAGTTTTGGTAAAATCATACCTGAAATTCATGGTAGGAAAGAAGTTCACAAAATTTTGAAGGATCGAACTATCTCTTGTAACATTCTTTGAAACCAAATCACCCGTTTGAACACCAGATCCAATACTTAAGTTGTATTTAGCATTTTGTATGCGGTAATTCAAAGTAAATCGATTTGAATTAAACGTATTTTCAAATACATTGGTTAAACCAGGCACCACAATATCATATTGTCCGTTCAATTTGTTATAGGCAAATGTTTTTGTTCCTGAGTTGTTAACGTTGTTGTTGTAATTATAATTAAATTCTAAAATTTGATTTTTCCCAATTGGCTCCGTGTAAGATAAAGTTGTACTAAAAGTATTTGCATCTCTATTGGTAATACCACGTTGATTAATGGTATCAGCAGTAGCTACTGGTCTATTGAAATAATTATTAATAGAATAGTTGGATGTGTTGCCATCGTTGGTATTTTGACTTGGATTAAATGCAATAGAATAGGTTCTTCCTTTTTTCTTAAAACGGTGCCTAAATGTAGCTTCTATACTGGCATTAATCCCATCACTTACTCGATCAGTAGTTGCTACTGAATTATTCAAGGGTTTTGAAGACCCCTTTGTGGAAGATGTTATTACATCGGATTGTGAGTCGGTATGTTGAAAACTAACATTAGGTCGAATAATCAAAGAATTAGCAGAATCAAATTGATGCTCAATATTGAAATTGATTCGATGATTTTGATTTTGTGTGATTGAGTTTTGAGTTTGGGTATTAAAAATAGAAGAATCTGCTGCCCCAGGTATTAAATTTTGGGTAAAGCTATTTTGATCTCGATACGTTTTTTGATCGTTGTAAAAATAACTTCCAGAAATATTGGTTTTCTTACCCCATACATCTTTGTAATTCAATCCACCAGCCCATGTATTTACAATTCCTCCACCACCGCCAGAACCTAAAGAACCAGCACCTCCGCCTCCTCTTCCACCACCACCGCCACCACCAAAATTTCCCCCTCCACCCAAAGAACCTAAAAAGTCTTGTACCCCAAAATTTTGCTTGTTTACATTGTTGCCTTGCCCTGTTAATGTTAATTGCATATCGCCATTAAAATGACTTACATTGATGCTATTGTCATATACACCTTCTTTGCTATCTGCGCCTGCGCCAACCGTAGCTCTTCCAAAATATCCTTTACGCTTGTCTTTTTTAGTGGTGATGTTGATGGTTTTTATTCTGTTACCATCATCAAATCCCGTAAAAGCACTTTGATCGCTCAATGCATCAAAAACTTGAATCTTATCAATCATATCTGGTGGCAGATTCTTGGTAGCCAATTTTGGATCATCTCCAAAAAAACGTTTGCCATCAACCAAAACCCTTTGTACTTGCTCGCCTTGCGCTTTTACATTTCCATCTTTATCTACCTGAACACCGGGCAATTTTTTCAATAGATCCTCCATTACTGCATTGGGCTTGGTTTTAAAACTGGAAGCGTTAAACTCAACAGTGTCTTTTTTGATGGTTATGGGAGATTGGGTTACCGTAACATTTCCTAGATCGTTTGCGGCAATTTGTAAGTAAATAGTGCCAAGATCTAACTTGTAATTGGTTTTGGTAAAACTGAGCTTTTTGGTATACGACTCATAACCCTGGAATTTAATTTGCAAAAGCATATCTCCTAAGCCAATATTCTCTAAAGAAAAACTTCCATCTTGCTTTGCTAAACCAAAAACTTCTAATGTTGAATCGGATGCGTCTAATAAAGTAATTGAAGCATCTTTCAATACCTGTTTTCCAACTGAATCAATTAATTTCCCTTTTAAAGTACCTGTATTTTGAGCATTGACAGCAAGCACCAAAAGTAAACTAAGCAGAGAAAAGATATACTTCATTTGATTCAATTTAAATGGATGACAAATTTACCCAGACTCGTTTATTACAAGTCTTTTAAATAGATGAAAGGCAAGCTAAACGGATAAACCGAATTTATTAGTAAGAAATCGGTGAATCTGCATAGCGAAAAGACAAATCGGCGAATTAACTAAAAAGATACTCAACATCCTCTTTGGTTAGGGTTTTTACAAACCCTTCATCATCGGTAATTACTTCTCTTGCAAGGTTTCTTTTTCGTTCTTGTAATTTGAGAATTTTGTCTTCTACTGTATCCGTACAAATCATCCTGTAAGCAAAAATATTTTTCGTTTGACCAATTCTATGCGTTCTATCAATCGCTTGTTGTTCTACTGCAGGATTCCACCAAGGATCAACGATATACACATAATCAGCTGCAGTTAAGTTCAATCCCACTCCACCTGCTTTTAATGAAATCAAAAATACCCTACAATTGTCATCGTTCTGAAAACGTTGAATAGCTCGTTCTCTTTCATTGATGGTACTACTTCCGTCAAAATATTCATAATCTACACCCAACTCTTCCATTTTTTCTTTGATCAAAGCAAGCATGCCCAAAAACTGAGAAAACACCAAGGCTTTGTGATTGCTGATATTCTCTGTAATTTCTCTACCCAACTCTTCTAATTTCACAGAAACATTGGGAAACCTTTCTTCTTCTTTAATAATTGCAGGACTATCACAAATTTGTCGGAGTTTCATTAAGCCTTGTAAAATGGTCAATTGAGATTTTTGTATCCCTTGATTTTCAACAACACCTAAAATTTTATCGCGATAATCATTTCGATAAGCTTCATAAATATTCCGCTGTTCATCTCCCATATTGCAGAATAAAACCATTTCTTGTTTCTCTGGAAGATCTTTTGCTACTTGCTCTTTGGTTCTTCTTAAGATAAAAGGATAAAGCAATTTTCTCAAATGTTCTTTCTGCTCTTTTTCACCAAACTTATCAATCGGTATAGAAAATTCTTGTTTAAAAAACTCCATACTACCCAACATACCAGGGTTTAGGAAGTTCATTTGAGCAAAAATATCAAAGGTGTTGTTTTGTAAAGGAGTACCGCTTAAACACAATCTACTAGTGGCTTTTAACAAAGAAGCCGCTTTGGTTACTTTGCTTCCAGGATTTTTTATTGCTTGGCTTTCATCCAATACTACATAATCAAAATTTACTTCTACAAATTGCTTAATATCACTTCTGAGGGTACCGTAGGTAGTAATAATCACATCAATGTTTTCATCAGCTACGCCTTCTTTTGCCCTTAATCCACCATGATGAATATAGTAAGTTAGTGAGGGGGTAAATTTTTTGATTTCATTTTGCCAGTTATACAACAATGTTGTAGGGCAAACAACGAGGGCTTTTAATTTACCCGCATCAACTTTTAAATGGTGTAAAAAACTCAAAGCTTGAATGGTTTTACCCAACCCCATATCATCCGCTAAAATGCCACCCCACTGCACTTCTCTCAAATAATTCAACCATTGAAATCCACTTTCTTGATAAGGCCTCAAAACCGCTTTCAGATGTGCTGGGGCCGGAATGGGCTTAATAGAATGATTGCCCTTAATTCTTTCGTATTTTTCTTCTAACTGAAAAAACAATTCTTCTTCATCACGTTGCAAATACAATTCTTCAATAACACTGAAGTGGTATTTACTCAACTTCATGTCGCCAGATTTACCATCTCCTACTCGAAACAACAATGAATATTTTTTTATCCATTCTTCAGGAAGAATTCCCAATGTTCCATCTGTTAGTTGAACAAACTGTTGTTTATTTAACAATGCTTTTTTAACATCGTCAACGGTTACTTTCTGATCACCAAATTGAATTTGCACTTTAGCATCAAACCAATCGGTATTGCTGCTAATAAATATTTTAGTAGTGGGCTTTGCAGTATTAAATCTAAAATTCTTTAATGCATCAAACCCGAATACCGGAATATGCATCTCTTTAACAGCATCAACAAATAAGAAGAACCAATTATTTTTTAAAACATCTTTTCCCTTCAAAGCCAAAACATTGGTTTCTAACGGCTTCACAAAGCCAGAATGCAAAGATTCAATTTTTTGCATCAGTTCTTGTTCTAAAGCCATATTCCGATGAATAACCAATAACTTATCAGCAATAGGAAAGAATATTTTCTCTTTATCTGTACTGGTAACATCATAACCCTTGTAATTAAATATTGGCTGAAACAATAAATAATCTCCTTTTTCTTTCAATAATATTTTTAGTTCGGGCTTTGCATCTTTTACTTCTTCTTTTTTTACATTGGTAAAATGAACTCCATATTCCTTGGACAATGGTAAAATGAATTCTTGTAATTGTTTCGACCAATCTTCTGCCTCAATAACCATTTTACCAGATGGAAGAAATTTCTCAACTAAAAGAATGTCTTCTGCTTTTTTCCAAATAAAAAATTGTTGATGATATTGGAATAAAAAATGAGTGCTCGCAGCATTGTCGGTAATATTTAAATCGGCCAACGGTAGTTTTACTCTACAATCTACCGTATATTGATTGTTGTTGTAACTAATTTCTAATTCCGGACTTATAAAATGGTCCGAGAAGCTTGCCTGCTCTAGGTTTGCAGTGGTAAATGGTTTGTTATCTGGTAAATAAAAAACAAATGGACTATGGTTTAATTCCGTAATAATTTTTTTGAATTTTGGGTGTAAATACTCATTAATCAAATGCCTGGTTTCTTCAGGCAATTCATCATCGTGTTGTTGTATAATATTTTCCCAAATACCACTAAAAGGTGAATTTCTGTTAAGGTATCTACTAACTTCTGATGGCATGAGTTTTCTTAACTGCTGAAGCAACATTTTATCATCTTCCGAAAAAACTTCGGTATTGATAAATTTGGTGAGATCTAGCTTAGCTGTTTTTGTTACATATTTTGTGTGGGAATCATCTGCTTCGCCTTGAACTAGTTCAAATTGAATATATGGATACTGCAATTGTTGAGTAGTAATTACCAATCCCATTTTTAAAGTAGCAGCTGCAGGTTCTTCAAAAGTAGCAGCTGCAGTAACCATTGATTCCGCAAGTTTAGGTGTTGTGTCGGTTGCAGGATTGAGCGAAACTCTTTTAATAGATGTATCTAAAACCCTTAAAAAGGGTTTACCATCAGTATAAGTAAATTCAAATTTATTGGTTAAATCATCTTCTAGAGAATATCCATACAATGCCAATAATTTGTTTTTTTCTTTATCCCAATTACGAATGCTGTCGAAATAAGCAGGCCCATGATTTTTTAATAATTGTTGAAAAACAATGGCTTTATGAACACAGAGTGGATGATCAGTTTCACTACTACATGTGCAGCTGGTATCAAAATTTCTTTCTTCATTTTTCTGCAATACTATCCTGTATTTCTCCCCTTCATAATCCACTTCTGCAACAACCCTTTCATTTTTTGCCTCTATTAAATTAGCCGTATTACTTCTTATGTATTCTTGAGCCTTTTCATAGGTTTCAGTACTGGTAAGCATTCTAAAAAGCTTCAGATCGAGTAGCTTTATTTTTACAACTGTATGCTTTTGATCGTATAAAGTTTCCTTATCGCCCAAGAGATTTTTATCCAACATATCCTGCAAGTGAAAAAGTGCACCAGCTTTATGTCTGCACACTTCCGATAAATTATAAGGGCAGGAACATCTGAGGGAAAGGGTTTTTGCGTCTTTAAACTGAGTAATATGTACTTTATAAAAAGTAGCATAGCCATCATCTTTAACCCGAAAAATGATATTGCCCATTAGGTCATCATGCTCTATTAACTCTACGTTACCTAAAGCGTGAATTTTTTTTCCTCTGCGAATAACTTCTTCTGTAGCGTTGTTATATATATGCTTAACTAAATACGGTAGTGCCATAGGTTCAATCAGTCGAAAAAGACCAATTTGCAAAAGTAAAGGAAACTACTCCGATAACAGTATCAAATTAATTGTATTGTGGAAGAAATGTTTGTTAATTGAGCCTTTAAGCAATAACCAGGTCGCCATTTTGATAAAATGGCAAAATATTGGCCTTATCTGGTGATACACAATATTCTAAATCTTTTTCCAGCCCATATTGTGCCAGTCTATGCCAATGGGTAGTATGTTGAATGAACGATTTAAGATCATGCTTATGCAAGGAGTACATGTTTTCTGCCATTAAGCTACTATCGCAGTGAATGGTAAAATGGGATTTAATTTGCTCAATTACAGCACCCGCAAACAATGTGTCTTCTAAATTGAAACGATCTTTCCATGCCGAACATCCCAAAAAAACATTTTTTTTCTGCTGAACCAAATGTTGACACAAAGCAGAAAGATTGGGAAATGATCCTGTTACCACTTCTGATGCACCCGACTGTAAAGCCATGTGCAATAATTTGGTTCCGTTGGTAGTAGTAAGCACCAATGTTTTTCCTTCAATAAATGATCTTGGATATTCAGCCGGTGAATTCCCATGTTTTAAGCCAGGTATAATTTTCCCATCTCTTTCCCCTGCTGTTATTCCACCTGTGAGATTGCCTAATTCTATACACTTCTCTACAGAATCAACGGGAATAATCCTAGTAGCTCCATTGTACAATGCAGTAGCTATGGTAGAGGTAGCCCTAAAAACATCAATGATTACAACAATACTATCAGTAACATCATAAATGTCTAAAAGTCGGGGAGAAAGAATGGTATGAAGATTGGGTTTTGCGCTCATCGGCGGCAAATATAATTAAGATAACTCGATTAAGGGATCCCAGAATTTTATTTGGAAATCTACAATCTGGTCATTCACAACTTGTATTTTTTCTTTTTTGAGCAGTTCTTCCATTCTTGTAGGAGTTGCAAAATGCATTTTACCAGACAACATTCCGTTTCTATTAACCACTCTATGAGCTGGTATATCATGCAAAGCATGAGCAGCATTCATTGCCCAGCCCACCATTCTAGCACTGGATTTTGTTCCCAAAAAATGAGCAATAGCGCCATAAGAACTTACACGCCCCTTTGGAATTAATTTAACTACTTCAAAAACCTGTTCGAAAAATGAAATGTCTTTAGCCCCGCTTGGGAGAACTGTCTTTAATTTATAAAAAGATTTTTTAGGCGCCATGGCATTTATGCAAGATTGAATACAAGCAATGTATAAGTGCTTTTATCTGCTGATTATCCTTTAATTACACCTTTCTCCTCCAATAATTCAGACCTCTTTGGCTCAGGCACCGATTCAAAATCAAAAGGACAATGTCTGCATCCATAACCACAACAATGTCCTTTGTCTATATGATACTTTTCTGTAAATACCATAAATCCATTCTCATCAAAATAATAATCTACTTTCTCAACTAGGTTCTTGCTCACTAAATAAGGTTTTTAATAAAATATCTTTTTCCTTGGGTAATGGTTGATTGATCTTAAAACAGATATAGTGCACTCTGTTGCTTTGAGCAATATCCAGTCCCTCATAATGTGTTTTAATAGTTAGTTCGGGCTTTACATCTACCATGGCATAAGCCTGATCTGTATGCTCTAACAACTCTAGTTCAAATAAGTTGAGTACAGTCAGTGTAAAATTGTACAATCTCGGGCTGTCTGTTTTTAAATGAACCAAGCCTCCGGGTTGTAGAATTTGTTGATACAATCTTAGAAAATGAGGATGCGTAAGTCTTTTTTTAGACCGAGAAGCCCTTAATTGTGGATCGGGGAATGTGATCCAAATTTCAGACACTTCCCCTGGGAAAAAATAGTCGGTAATTTTATCTATATGAGATCTGATAAATGCAATGTTGGATAACCCTTCATCTATAGCTGTTTTAGCACCTCTCCAAATACGATTGCCTTTGATATCAATGCCTATAAAATTTCTGTTGGGATAGATGCTTCCTAAACCTACAGCATACTCTCCTTTTCCACAGGCTAATTCTAAGGTAATTGGATGATCGTTTTTAAAGAACTCATGCCATTTTCCTTGCATACCAATTGGGTATTCCAATACATTGGGAAAAGACTTAATTGCTTCAAACCGAATGAGTTTTTTCTGGCCCATGGCCGCGAAGATACAAATTGAGCCAATTGAACCATAATTGGTATAAAAAGGGCCTTACTTCGGTATGTCTGTGCTTTAACAACCCTTTTTGTAAAAAATGATATCTTTGCAACAATGAAAAGAATTGTTCTGGTATTATTGATCAGTATTTACACAACAGCTACTTTTGGCTTCGGTGTAAAACAGTTCTTTTGTTGTTATAAACTTAAATCTACTTCCATTGCATTCGCCCCATCTATAGAAAAGAAATGTGGAATGGACGATAAGATGGACAACTGCTGCAAAACCAAGTATACTTATTGCAAAGTAAAAGACACCCATTTCGGAAAATCGTCTTTTAAAGGTTTAGAGAATAATTGCTACATGGTTTCTTTTCAACCATTTGTAGCTATTAATTCATTCACCGAACAAATTTTTGCTACTGTTGCCTATAACAGTAAACCTCCACCCTCGCAACAAGCCATTCCTATTTACAAGCTTGATTGCTCATTTCGTATTTGATACTTCATTTGTTTTTTAACAGGCATCCTTTTGTAGATGTCTATCGGTGTTTTATACAACCTTGTCATTCTATTCATCATTATAAATTTTAAACAATGAAAAAAACAATCCTTCTACTATTGGCTGTATGCTTAAGCTTTGCTGCATTTTCACAGACCAACACCCCAAAAGCAGACAGCAGTTATAGTTGCCCAATGCATCCTGATGTAAAAGGAACTGCAACTACAAAATGCAATAAATGCGGTATGGCTTTAACACCAACTAAAACCTACGTATGCCCTATGCATGCAGATGTTACGAGTACAGACAAAAAAGCCAAATGCACCAAATGTGGCATGAGTCTTACAGAAGTGAAAGTGAAAAAGAATTAACCCCCTAGTTAAGGGAGAATGAATTGTTTCTCCCTTAACTTTTTTAATGTATTAGAATGAAAAAAATAATCCTTTTTATATTCTGTATCATCAGCACAGGTTTAAACCTGAGTGCACAAACAGAAAAAGCAATACCAGATACTACCATTTCCTTTAAGGTTTACGGCCTATGTGAAATGTGTAAAGAAAGAATAGAAACTGCTGCCAAAGGCAGAGGCGTTAAATTGGCAGAATGGGATTTAGAAAGTAAAATATTAACACTACAATATATTCCAACACAAGTAAGTATTACTAAAATTCAAAACAGAATTGTTGGTGCAGGGCATGATTTGGAAAATAAAAAAGCCAAAGAAGCTGTTTACAGAGACCTGCCGCCTTGTTGCTTATACAGAGATTCGGTTGAAGTAGAACACGGTACAGTAAAAAGCAGTCCTCCATCACAAATTGTTAGAGGCATCATTGTAGAAGCAAGCAATAAAGGTAAATTCAATCCTTTGTTTAATGCAAGCATCTTTTGGATGGGTACCAATAAGGGTGTTTTTACAGATAGCTTGGGTTATTTTGAAATAGAACATCCAGGAACAGAAACTAATCTTGTTGTAAGTTATACAGGATATAAATCTGATACGATTGCTGTAGCCAATGCCAGTGAGATAAAAGTGGTAATGACCAATAACAGACAATTAAAAGAAGTAATTGTAACCAATACTCAAAGATCCAGCTTTGTTGCAACCATGAGTACCATAAGAACAGAAACAATGACATCTAAAGAATTACTCAAAGCTGCTTGTTGTAATTTGAGTGAAAGTTTTGAAACCAACCCTTCGGTAGATGTATCTTATAATGATGCTGTAACAGGTTCAAAACAAATTCAGTTATTGGGATTGAGCGGAAATTATACACAACTAACAGTAGAAAATTTACCAGGGCCAAGAGGAATTGCAACACCGCTAGGTTTAAATTCTATAGCTGGCCCATGGATTGAATCGATTCAACTAACCAAAGGCGTAGGCTCTGTAGCCAATGGCTTTGAAAGTATTGCAGGTCAAATTAATGTAGAATTGAAGAAGCCAGAAAACAGCGAAAAATTACTGGCCAATATATACATGAATGATTTTGGAAAAACAGACCTCAACTTAAACCTGAGCACAAAATTGAATAAGAAATGGTCTACAGGATTATTGTTGCACGATAATTTTTTAAACAACAATACCATTGATTTTAACAAAGATGGTTTCAGAGATCTACCTACTGGCAATCAGTTCAGTGTTGTTAACCGTTACAAATTTGACAATGCCAATGGCTTATTGATCCAATTTGGTTTTAAGGCAATGAAAGACAATAAAGTGGGCGGGCAAGTAGCGTTTAACGAGGCGAAAGATAAAAATACTACCAATAATTATGGGCTCGGTATCAACACAGAACGTTACGAAGGATTTGCTAAAATTGGTTATGTATTTCCTCAAAAAGTATACAAAAGCATTGGTTTACAAATTGCAGCTATTAACCATAATCAACAATCCTATTTCGGATTAACCAATTACAACGCAAAGCAACAAAGTTTTTATAGTAACCTGATTTATCAATCAATCATTGGAACAACAATACATAAGTTTAGAACTGGAATGAGTTTTCAATATGATCAATACAACGAAGATTTTAATCAAACCAATTATCAAAGAACCGAAATAGTACCAGGCGGTTTTTTCGAATATACATATACACCCAACGAAGAATTTAGTGCAGTCGCAGGTATTAGAATTGATCACAATAACTTATTTGGAACTTTTATAACCCCAAGGCTTAATCTAAGGTATGAACCCATTAAAGGAACTGTTTTTAGATTCAGTGCGGGAAGAGGGCAAAGAACTGCTAATATATTTGCAGAAAACATGCCTGTTTTTGTAAGTGCAAGACAGGTAAATATCATCAATGCATTACCAGGTAAAGGGTATGGATTGAATCCGGAAATTGCATGGAACAAAGGAATCAGCCTCGATCAAAAATTTAGGCTGTTTAACAAAGATGCCTCCTTTAGCATCGATTTTTTCAGAAATGATTTTACCAATCAGGTTGTAGTTGATTTAGAAAATGCTCGTCAGATAAAGTTTTATAACCTAGTGGGAAAATCTTATTCCAATAGTTTTCAAGCAGAAATAACCATTACGCCAATTACAAAATTAGAAACAAGAATTGCTTATCGTTATTTTGATGTAAACACCACTTATAGTGGTCAATTATTACAGCGTCCGTTCATTGCCAATAACAGGGCTTTTCTGAGCCTTGATTATGCACTCAATAAATGGAAGTTCAATTATACCATTACTTACAATGGTCAAAAAAGAATACCGAATACCAGCGCCAATCCAGTGAACTATCAATTTGAAGCCGAATCACCTGCGTACATCAATATAGGTGCTCAAATTAGTAAATCATTTGGCAAGAAGTATCCAATGGATTTTTATATTGGAGCCGAAAATATTACCAATTTCTTTCAGCAGAATGCCATCATTGCTGCAGATCAACCATTCAATAATTTCTTTGATGCTTCGATGGTTTGGGGGCCCATCACTGGAAGAATGTTTTATGCAGGATGGAGATTTAAAATAAAATAATGATTATTCAGCAGTTTTATGAATGCCAAAAGCTTTATACATTCTTGCTTTGTCGAACATTTTTTCATTATTAGCAATAAAGATAGTTGCCACGCCATTGCCAATAAAATTGGTGATGGCCCTGGCTTCCGACATAAATCGATCTACACCTAGTAACAATGCCAATCCCTCAATTGGAATTACTTTGGTTGCAGTGAGTGTAGAAGCTAAAATAATAAAACCGCTACCCGTTACACCAGCAGCTCCTTTAGAAGTAACCATTAATATTCCAATGATGGTGAGAATTTGTTCCATGTTTAAGCTCACATCAAATACCTGCGCTAAAAAAATAATGGCCATGGATAAATAAATAGAAGTGCCGTCTAAATTAAATGAGTATCCTGCAGGAACAACCAGGCCAACCACTGATTTATGACAGCCCATATGTTCTAATTTTTCCATCAAAGAAGGCAAAGCAGCTTCGGAAGAGGATGTTCCTAGTACAATCAGTAATTCATTTTTGATATAGCCCAAAAATTTCCACATACTAATTTTGTAGTATCGCATTACAGCTCCTAAGATCAAGAAAATAAACAATGCCATGGTGACGTATACACATGCCATTAATTTACCCAAGGGCAATAATGTAGCCACACCGTATTTTCCAATGGTATATGCCATTCCGCCAAATGCCCCAATAGGCGCTAATTTCATTACCCAATGCAAGCTTCTAAATAGATATTTAGATGCCCAATATACTTTTTTAAGAATGGCTTCTTTCTGAGGAAGCTTACTAAGAACAATACCAGTAAGAATAGCAAACAATAAAACCTGTATGGTGATATTGTCTTTAAAAAATTGTAGCCAAGAAATAGAAATAGGAGCACCGCTGTATTTAGAAATATCAGCTTTGTTAACCGTACTGGTATTTACGCCAGCTCCTGGCTCTATTAAAAATCCAACTCCAAGCCCAATAATTAATGCAACTGTAGTAACAACTTCAAAATAGATCAATGCCTTACCTCCTACTTTACCCACTTTCTTCAAATCACCCATTCCACAAATACCTGTAACAATGGTAACAAGAATGATAGGATTGATAAATAGCTTAATCACATCAATAAAATACTTACCTAAAGGTTGCATGGCCACCCCAGTAGCTGGAGAAAAATGCCCCAATAAAATACCTGCAGTAATGGCAAACAATACCCAGAAGGTAAGATTAGAAGCTATTTTTTTTACCATGATATTTTCTTAATTAGAAAAATTATTGAATAGTGGCATTTACAATGCCAACACAGAACTGAATTTCAGCTTCTGTTAATTGCATGATTCTAAATGTTTCGCCGTCTTTATCAAAATAATTATAAACAGTTGCATATTTTTTAGGCAAGGCTCCAGTAATTTTTTTGATAAAGTTGAGCGCAATCAGAAATGTGCCAAGTGCAGATGGATGTGATCCATCAGGATGAAATAAATTCATATTGGGCATTGATTGTCTGGCCAATGCCCAGCTTGCGCCAACAGGTACAACAGCGGCATTCTCTGCCTTTGCTAATTCACTATATACTTCATTGATTTTTGTTTGGGTTTCTGGCGTTTTCTCTCTGGCCCAAGTATTGTATAAATAAGGTTTTGCGCCATTGGCTTTTATATAATCGCAAAACAGATGACCAAAAAACAACAAACTATCTTTGTGCTCCAGTGGCCACATACTATTGTCTTGAATCACTACAATATTGAA
>CANGTR010000056.1 GCA_947456855.1 Sphingobacteriia bacterium
AATTATGAGATTCAATTCCTATCTATAATGTATCTCTAATCTTTTATCTCTAATCTCTTATCTTTTATCTCTTGTCTCAAAACTTCACATTAACTGCAAACATGAAGTTGGTGCCAGCCATTGGATAAAAATAATTCTCAGTTGTTTGAGTGCCGCCAGCTATATAACTGAATGTATAGCCATTTGGCTCGTACATTTTATTGAAAATATTGTTTACTTGTAGTATCAGTTGCACTTCTTTAGGAACCTTATTTCTTAAAGTATATATTGCTCTTAAATCCTGCGTCATAAATGCGTTGAGCATGCGATTTTCATTTTGTGTATTGTCTAAATATTGTTTTCCAACATATTTATTCAATAAACTTATTTCTCCATTTTTAATTGGAATAAAATTCAATGCTAAACTACTAATTGTATTAGCAGAAAATGCAATGTCTTTGTTCTGGTGTTCTATTTTATTTTGCAATCCGTTATCGTAATTATCGATGAACTCGGTAAATGATTTGATTTTATTTTTGCTTAAACTAAGATTGCCGGAAAGATTAAACCAGCTTGATAATTTTGCGGTAGCCTGTAATTCAACACCCATTCTATAACTAGATGGTATATTGGTTCTTGTATATGCTCCAACATCATTTATTTGGCCTGTTAATACCAATTGATTGATATAATCCATATAATAGAATGTTGCCCCAGCTGTAAAATTCTTTCCTCTTTTTTCTATGCCTAATTCCCAATCATTTAGGGTTTCGTGTTTTGGCGTAGAAATAATTCCTGCTTCAAAATCGTTTCTGTTCGGTTCTTTATTGGCGACAGCAAAACTCAAATAATTGTGCCAACCATTTTTATTATAACTGATACCTATTTTTGGATTTACAAAATTGAACTGTTTATTAATATTGAGTGTTTGATTATCTTGGAAACCATAAATATTGTGTTTAACGGCTCTGTATTGTACATCAAGAAATCCAGTTAAGTTGCCTGCCAATTGATGTTGCCATTTAGCGTAAGCGTTTACATCAGATTTATCAGCTGGGTAAAAATAGTATCGATAATTGGGTGGAATGGTGCCCCTTTCCATCCATGCCAATGTACCAAAATGATCACCTATATAATTGTTCCAACCACCGCCAATGGTTATTTCATCCTTGTTGGTTTTGTATTGAAAAGAAAATATCTGTCCGTAGAAATCATTGTCTAGCCAACGCTGACGTACCAAATTGGTTTTAGTAAAATTAGTTCCGCCAATAACAACATTGGGTAATCCATATTTAGAAAAAGATTGATCGGCTTTGTATTCTTCATAGTATCCTTTTCCCTTTGTATAAAACAAGGCGGTATTAAAAGACCATTTTTCATTGATGCTATGATTGAAAAACAATTGATAATGTGTTTGGGTGTAATTGTCGGTTTGATTGTCGTATGGAGTTCCTATTTTTTCGGTGCCTGCAGGATTAAATGTTCTGTTATTGGCAAGTGTTGCAGCATCTATTCCATACCATGCCTGATAGGTTTTCTCGTGTCCTGAAAAAACATTTAGTCTAAGGGATGATTTTTTATTGATATAAGCAGTACTAAAATAAAAAGATTTTAAATTACTTGATGCCCTATCAATATATCCATCACTTCTGATACTACTCAGCCTGGCATCTACCATAAAATGTTTCCCAATTAAACCAGAACCAAACTTCAATGTATTTTTATAAGTATTAAATGATCCGATACTATTGTTTAACTCTACATAGCTTTTTTCATTGAATTCATTGGTAGATAAATTGAGTGTTGCGCCAAAAGCTCCAGCGCCATTGGAAGATGTGCCTACACCTCTTTGAATTTGGATGCTATTTACCGAAGATGAGAAGTCGGGTAAGTTGACAAAAAAAGTACCCATGCTTTCTGCATCATTATATGGAATACCATTTAATGTTACATTGATCCTGGTTGCATCGGTTCCACGAATTCTCATGGCCGTATAACCAACACCATTGCCTGCATCTGAATTGATAACTACAGATGGTGTTTGATTGAGTAAATAAGGAATGTCTTGTGCCAAATTTAATTTTGCAATATCTGCTTTCAAAATATTGGTTTTTGAAAATGGTGCTTTGTCAGAAGCCCTAATTGCATTTACTTCTAAGGGTTGTAAATAGGATGGATTAGCAATCAAAGCAAATATTTGTTCCGAACCTTTGTTTGCCTCAATTTTAAAAACCATGGTTTTGTATCCTAAACTTGAAATGCCAATACTGGTATTTTCGACTTGATTCAAAACAAAATTGCCAGTTTCGTTACTAATCGCTTGTTGTTTGCCGGATGCAATGATTGCTCCTGAAATGGGTGCTTTTGTAGTTTGATCAATAACTACGCCTTTTAACACTTGTTTGGTTTGGGCAGCAATAATGAATGCGAATAGCAAAAATGCTGTTGTTCCCATAATTTTTTTCATTTTTCAATGGTTTTAAAAATTAAATAATGGGAACAGGGGATGCAGAAGAAAGGTCACTATCAATAAATGGAACACCTTCCCTTCGCAGGAATTACCCTGTTCAGGTTCAACGGGTATTTCTCAGCCTTTTCGGAAATTTCCGATCAAGCACCCCGAGGACATCACAAAAGTAGTAGATTGTACATTATTTTCCAATGTAACTTTATAGTTAATTATCCGTTTAATGTAAAAAGCGTTGTATGAAAAAACAATTTTTAGGCTTTGGTTTTTTGCTTTTAATGGCAACAATAGGGTTTGCTCAATCGGATAAAAACCTGGTTTTTGATGCAAACGCCCAAGTAAGAAAACTGTCATCATTCAATAGTATAGAAGTTACAGGAGCTATTAATTTATTCCTCTCTCAGGGAACGGAAGAAGCTGTTGCAGTTAGTGCGGGGGATGATGAATTGATTAATCGAATTAGAACTTCTGTACGCGACAATGTATTGTATATAGATTTTGATGGAAAAGGGCTTGGTTGGAAAAATTGGTCGAATAATAAAATCAAGGCCTATGTAACATTCAGTTCACTTAAAAGAATTGAGGCATCAGGTGCATGTAATGTAAAAACAGTAGATCAATTAAAATCAAATGATTTAAAAATTGAATTATCAGGCGCCAGTGATCTAACAGGAGATATTGCTATTGAAAATTTATCAGTTATCTTAAGTGGAGCATCCAACTGCACATTAAAGGGAATAGCAGAAAAAGCAGCTTTTAATTGTAATGGGGCTAGTTCTGCAAAAGCATATGAGTTAAAAATCAATTATGCCAAAATGGATGCTTCTGGTGCTTCATCTATTAGGGTTACCGTTAATAAAGAAATGAATGCAAGAGCAAGTGGAGCAAGTAGTATTAACTACAAAGGTGAGGGATTGATTAAAGATTTAAGTAGTAGTGGCGCTGCCTCCGTAAAACATAGAACCGACTAAAGATTCAAATTTATTTGGAAATTGAACTCCTGAACCTTACTTTTGCTGCCCAAACATCGCGAGATAGAGCAGCGGTAGCTCGTCGGGCTCATAACCCGAAGGTCGGAGGTTCGATCCCTCCTCTCGCAACAAAAAGACCTCAAATCGGGGTCTTTTTCTTTTTGTAGCTACCTTTAATATAAATACGAAGGTAAAAATGGAATAAATGAAAGCAGGATTTGTAAACATTTTTGGTAGACCTAATGCCGGCAAAAGCACTTTGTTGAACGCCTTGATTGGCGAGAAAATGGCTATTGTATCACCCAAAGTGCAAACTACCAGACATAGAATAAAAGCTTTCTTGAATAAACCAGGAGAATACCAAATTATTTTTTCTGATACACCAGGTATCATTGATCCCAAATACAAACTCCATCAAAAAATGATGGATACCGTAAAAGGAGCTTTAGAAGATGCAGACCTAGCATTGTTAATGGTGGATGCCAATGAATCATTTGAAGAGGTGGATGCATTGTTTTCATCCATGAAGTTAAAAGTGCCTGCATTGGTTATTTTAAACAAGATTGATATTGCTGGTAATGGAAGAATTGCATTGGCCGAATCATTTTTTTCCGATAAGCCTTATTGCAAAAAACTGATTAAAATAGGGGCTTTAGAAAAATTACATTTGAATAAATTGCTGAATGCCATTATTGAAATGTTGCCAGAAGGTATGCCTTTTTATAATGAAGATGATTTGAGTGATTTGCCTACCAAGTTTTTTGTGGCAGAAATGATTAGAGAAAAAATCTATGAATTATTCAGCGATGAAATTCCATATCATACGGCAGTGATGGTGAATGAGTTTAAAGAAAAAGAAAAATTAATAAAAATACAAGCCGATATTATTGTTCATAGAGAAACACAAAAAGCGATAATAATTGGCGACAAAGGAAAAATGATTAGACAGATTGGAATGGATGCTAGAAGAGATATAGAAGCATTTTTACAACAAAAAGTTTTCTTAGAATTATTTGTAAAAGTGCGACCCAAATGGAGAGACAATGATTTACAATTAAAAGAATATGGCTACCAATAAACAGGAGCTGATTACCTCAAATTCGAATACAACAACATGAGTTACACAGTAGCAATAGTAGGCAGACCCAATGTAGGAAAGAGTACTTTCTTTAATCGCTTACTCGAACAAAGAAAAGCAATCGTAGATGACATCAGTGGAGTTACACGTGATAGGCAGTATGGTGTTGCTGATTGGAATGGGAAAACATTTAACCTGATCGATACGGGTGGGTTTGTGCCCAATACCGATGATATTTTTGAAAAGGAAATTCGAAAGCAAGTTAAGATTGCAATAGATGAAGCCAACGCCATCGTTTTTATGGTGGATGTTGCTACGGGTATTACTGATTTAGATGAAACAATGGCAGATATATTGCGAAGAACCAATAAGCCTGTTTTTGTAGTGGTAAATAAAGTAGACAACGGTACCAGAGAATTAGAAGCTACTGAGTTTTATAGTTTGGGGTTTGAAAATACATTTTTCTTAAGTAGTATTTCTGGAAGCGGAACTGGTGATTTATTAGATGCAATTGCTGCAAATATCCCGGTCGAATCGGATTCGGATACTGTACAAGAAAATAGTTTGCCCAAATTTGCCATTATTGGTCAGCCCAATGTTGGTAAATCATCTTTGTTGAATGCTTTGATAGGAGAGAACCGAACCATAGTTAGTGATATTGCCGGCACTACTAGAGATACGATTCATACCCATTATAAACTTTTTCAGAAAGAATTCATGCTGATTGATACAGCTGGTATTCGGAAGAAAAGTAAAGAGAAGGATGATCTTGAGTTTTATTCTATTATTCGTGCCATCAAAGCAATGGATGATGCAGATGTTTGTTTATTGGTAATTGATGCATTTAAAGGAATTACTGCACAGGATATCACCATTTTTAGTTTAGCTGCTAGAAAGGGAAAGGGTATTGTTTTGCTCGTAAATAAATGGGATTTAATTGAGAAAGAAACCAATACCGCAAGAGATTTCGAAAAAGTGCTCAAGCAGAAAATGGCTCCATTTAGTGATGTGCCTATTTTGTTTATTTCAGTAACAGAAAAGATCAGGATTTTAAAGGCAATAGAAATGGGGCTGAAAGTATATGAAAGTAAAATGCAAAAAGTGCCAACTTCAAAATTGAATGAAGTAATGTTAAAGGCGATTGCCAATTATCATGCCCCTGTGGTAAGAGGTCATTCCATAAAAATCAAATTTGTAACTCAGTTGCCAACGGTAGTGCCTTCATTTGCCTTTTTTACCAATTTCCCTGACGACATCAAAATGCCTTATAGAAACTACTTGGAGAACCAATTAAGGGCCAATTTCGACTTCGAAGGGGTGCCAATTCGCATATTTTTCAGAAAAAAATAAAAAAAATACGTTAAAATTTGTAAAATTGGGGTTAATTGCTATCTTCGCAAGCATAAAACAAAAAAAACAAGTACAAATGAAAAAAGTATTCGCAATTCTAGCTGTAGCAGGTCTTATGACTGCTTGTAACAATGCTGAAAAAACTGAAGCCGCTACTGATAGCGCAACTGTAACTGTAGATACTGCTGCAACAACTGTAGACACTACTGCTGTAATGGATACAACTGTTAAAGCTGTAGACACTGCTGCTAAAGCTAAATAAGTAAATACAAGTACTCGTTACTTAATATTACTTCTTGCAAGAAGGTCCTCCCGATTTATCGGGAGGATTTTTTTTGTGTCAGTTTGTACCTCTTCTGTTTTTCTATATCTAATGGCACCAATATTGTTCTATTCTAATGATTCCCCCAAAATCAATCATTTTTTGGGTTTGATGACATTTTGACTAAACAAATACGCATGCTACACGATCAATTTAAGTTAAGAGTAGAAGATGATTCCGATTTTATGCCGATTATTCCGATTTCTGAGCAAGAATCAGATCAAGATAAGTCGATGGTTATTCCTAATGAACTTCCCATTCTTCCATTAAGAAATACAGTACTTTTTCCAGGTGTTGTTTTGCCAATAACTGTTGGTAGAGATAAAAGTATTAAAGCGGTAAGTGATGTTTATAAAGCCGACAAATTAATTGGGGTAATTGCTCAAAAAGATTCCAATATAGAAGAGCCAGCTCCCAAAGATCTATGTAAAATAGGTACGGTAGCCAAAATAGTGAAGCTTATCAAAATGCCCGACGGGGGCACTACTATTATCATTCAAGGTAAAAAGCGATTTGAATGGATGGAGATGATTAGCGAAGACCCTTATTTTACAGCCCATATTCAACTTTTCACTGAAGATGATGCTCCAGCAACAGAAAATTTTAAAGCATATGTAAGCACTATAAAAGATTTAGCTGCTCAAATTATTCAGCTTTCACCAAATCTTCCTACAGAGGCTTCTATCATTTTAAAGAATATAGAAAATCCTGCTTTTCTCATCAATTTTGTAAGTAGTAATTTAAATAGCGACGTAGAAGAAAAACAGTCATTACTAGAGATCAATGATATTAATGATCGAGCCATTCGATTGGTACATATATTACAAAGAGAATTACAGTTTGCAGAACTAAAAGATAAGGTAGCCAATAAAACCAGAACCGAATTAGATAAGCAACAACGTGATTATTTTTTACAGCAGCAATTAAAGAGTATTAAGGATGAATTGGGAGGAGATACCAATGAACGGGAAATTGCTGAGATGAAAAAGAAAGCAGAAACCAAGCAATGGCCAGAAGCTGCAAAAAATGCCTTTAAAACGGGTATTCAAAAATTAGAAAGAATGCATGCTTCTACACCAGATTATTCTGTGGTGTACAATCATCTAGATTTGATGCTAGATCTTCCATGGGATGAGCATACAGCAGATAACTATGATTTAAAAAATGCAAAAAAGATTTTAGACATTGATCATTATGGAATGACTAAAATTAAAAGCAGAATCTTAGAATATTTGGCTGTACTGAAGTTAAAGGGAGATATGAAGAGCCCAATATTATGTTTTTTGGGCCCTCCAGGAATTGGTAAAACTTCCTTAGGCAGATCCATTGCACATGCTATTGGAAGAAAATATGTTCGATTAAGTTTAGGCGGTTTGCATGATGAAAGTGAGATTCGCGGGCATAGAAAAACCTATATAGGTGCTATGCCCGGGCGTATTATCCAAAATATCAGAAAATGTAAATCTTCTAATCCGGTAATGATTTTAGATGAGATTGATAAAATTGGAAGTGATTTTCGTGGGGATCCTTCTTCTTCCTTATTAGAAGTGCTCGATCCAGAACAGAACAACACATTTTATGATAATTATTTAGAACTGGAATATGATTTGAGTAAAGTTTTATTTATTGCAACAGCTAATAATTTACAAAACATTCAACCTGCTTTAAGAGATCGATTAGAGATTATCGATTTAAGTGGATATGCTATTGAAGAGAAAGTTGAAATTGCCAAAAAGCATTTGGTACCAAAACAAAAAGATGCCCATGGTTTAGGTAAAGTAAACTTTAAAATAGCAGATAAAGTTTTGGAAAAAATAATTGAACAGTATACAAGGGAAAGTGGAGTAAGAGAATTGGATCGTCAACTTGCTTCGATTATGAGATTTCAGGCCAAAGAAATGGCTACCAAGAATAAAGTGAAACTACAAGTTACGGCGCCAGACATTGAACGGATTCTTGGACAAGCCAGATACAACAACGAGATCTATAAAACTGCAAATATGCCTGGTGTTGTTGTTGGGCTTGCATGGACCTATGTTGGAGGTGATATACTTTTTATCGAAACTATTTTGAGTGAAGGAAAAGGAGAGCTGAAACTTACAGGTAATCTTGGTAATGTAATGAAAGAGAGCGCAACAACTGCATTGAGCTATATTCAGGCAAATGCCAAAAAATTAGGAATTGATCCGGAATTGTTTAAGCATAAAAATATCCATGTACATGTTCCTGAAGGAGCAGTTCCAAAGGATGGTCCTAGTGCAGGAATTACCATGCTCACTTCACTCACTTCTGCATTTACAGGAAGAAAAGTAAAACCGTTTTTGGCTATGACTGGAGAAATTACTTTAAGAGGCCAGGTATTACCAGTTGGAGGAATAAAAGAAAAAGTATTGGCTGCCAAGAGAGCGGGATTGAAAGAAATTCTGCTTTGCTATATGAACCAGAAGGATGTAGACGAAATAGATGTCAATTTTATCAAAGGCGTACATTTTCAATATGTAAAAACAATGCAACAAGTAATTGATTATGCATTGGTGTAATTCTTTATTTAGAACAAGAATTGTTTTAGTTTTAATACTGAATGCGTCGCTTCTTTTTAATTCATATAATTTTATTATGTATTGCCACACAAAGTGCATCTCAAACTTTGGGTGGCAATGCTGTTTTTAGTTTCTTATCTCAGCCCAATACTGCTCAAGTAGCTGCTTTAGGAGGGGTAAATATTTCATCCATTTCCAATGATATTGGATTGTCTTTTCATAATCCTGCAATGTTGCGTAAGGAAATGAATCAACAAATCAATACATCAATCAATTCATTTTTTGCTGGCATTACTCAATATAATTTAACAACAGGATATCATTTAACAGCCTCAAAAATAAATCTTGGGGCAGGAGTTCAGTATTTGAATTATGGAGCATTAACTCAAACAGATGCTTCTGGAAATGTACTTGGAAGTTTTAAGCCCAATGATTATGTTGTACAAATAATGGCATCCAAACAATTTTCAGAAAGGTTTTGGCTAGGGTCATCTGCAAAATTGATACAATCAAATTATGGGCAGTTCAGGGCTTCCGGAATAGCCATGGATATAGGCTTGTCTTATTTTGATGATGCCAATCAGCTTCAGATGAGTTTGGTAGTTAAAAATATGGGAACACAGATAAATACCTATAATTTGAATGGGGTAAAGGAAGAGCTTCCATTTGATATACAAGCAGGTGTAAGTAAAAAATTAAAAAATGCCCCCTTTCAATTTTCCATTACTGCACATAATTTACATCGATTGAATATTTATTACAACGATACCACTTTCAATAACAATGAAGGCATAATTAGTTCCAGTGGTTTACAAAAAGTAGTAGGTCATCTGGTTGTTGCAGCTCAAGCTTTTTTATCGGATCATGTAGAACTCAATCTTGGTTATAATTTTCAACGAAGACAAGATTTGAATTTGTATGGCACAACAAGTGGGTTAAATGGATTTGCATTTGGTACGGGCATTTTATTGCGCAAACTACAAATCAGGTATGCAACAGGGTTTTACCAACAACATTTATTTCATCAATTTTCGATGAACTTCAATTTAAAGGGGAATCCTTTACAATAACATTAAAAGTCAAATTGTATTCCTTGGGCTAATGGTAAATTATTACCCCAATTGATGGTATTGGTTTGTCTGCGCATGTAGGCTTTCCAAGCATCACTGCCACTTTCTCTTCCACCGCCTGTTTCTTTTTCTCCTCCAAATGCACCTCCAATTTCTGCACCACTTGTTCCAATATTTACATTGGCAATTCCGCAGTCACTTCCAATGGCGGATAAAAACAATTCAGATTCTCTCATATTCAAGGTCATGATAGAAGAGGAGAGGCCTTGCGGAACTCCATTCTGTAATTCAATAGCTTCATCTAAGGTGCTGTATTTCATAACGTATAAAATGGGAGCAAATGTTTCGTGTTGTACTATTGGTAAATCATTGGTTACTTCCGCAATACAAGGTTTTACATAACAACCACTTTCAAAACCAGCACCATTAATTACCCCACCTTCAACTAAAAAGGTACCTCCCTGTTGTTTGCATTGTTCAATAGCATTTAAATACATATTCACCGCATCAACATCAATCAATGGGCCAACATGATTATTGGCATCTAAAGGGTTGCCAATTTTTAGTTGTGCATATGCTTTAATTAACTTACTAGTAAAATTATCATATACTGATTCATGAATGATTAATCTTCTGGTAGTGGTACAGCGTTGCCCTGCTGTTCCAACAGCTCCAAATACAGCTCCAATTAACGACATATCCAAGTCGGCATGTTGAGAAATGATGATGGCATTATTGCCACCCAGCTCTAAAATACTTTTACCTAATCTGCCAGCTACTGTTGCGCTTAATGCCTTTCCCATTCTAGTAGAACCTGTTGCAGATATCAATGGAAGGCGATTGTCGTTACTCATCCATTCACCCACTTCTCTGGCTCCTTGAATCAAACAATTTACGCCTTCTGGCACTTGGTTCTTTTTAAAAACAGTTGCTACAATTTTTTGAATGGCAATACCACAAAGTGGGGTTTTTTCGCTTGGCTTCCAAATAGTAGTATTTCCGCAAACCCATGCCAATGCTGCATTCCAGCTCCATACTGCAACTGGAAAGTTGAAAGCAGAAATAATGCCAACAACTCCCAAAGGATGCCATTGTTCATACATTCTGTGAGCACTTCTTTCACTATGCATGGTTAGTCCGTAAAGTTGTCTAGAAAGTCCAACTGCAAAATCGCATATGTCAATCATTTCCTGCACTTCTCCATATCCTTCTTGCAAACTCTTTCCCATTTCATAGCTTACTAGTTTGCCGAGTGGTTCCTTATATTGCCTTAAAGCTTCTCCTACTTGCCTTACAATTTCTCCTCTTTTAGGGGCAGGCCATTGTTTCCAGGTTTTTCCTCCCTCTATGGAAATTTGAATAACTTGGTTATAAGCATTGACATCAGTAGTTTTTATAGCACCTATCTTTTTGCCATCAACTGGAGAATACGAATCAATTATTGAACCTTGGCTATTTAGCCAGTTTACACCTGTTGAGACTCCTTGATTTGTTGCCTCAATACCTAAAGTTTGTAAAAAATCCATGCTTATTGCTTTAAAGCACAAAGATAAGAGATATCAGATATGAATTATGGATTATGAGATATGAATTATGAGATATAAATTATGAGATATAAATTATTTAGTGCCTTTTATTGCATCTTTCTTCTTTCACAATTCATCTTTCTTCTTTCATAATTCTATTAAGTTAAACCTTGGAAGTTGCAATAAGTTGATCATAAACATTACTATAGCTACTGCCAATAGGAATTTCTTTTCCAATCACAACAATTTTGGTTTTACTAAATCTCTCTATCTTATGAATAGGTACAATAAACGATCGATGCACCCTGATAAAGTCTCTGGCAGGAAGCTTCTCCGTTATACTTTTCAGTGTCATTAAAGTGAGTACAGGATTTGGTTTGGTGTATATTTTTATATAATCATCTAGTGCTTCAATTAATTCAATGTCTTTTAAATTAATTTTTATGATTTCATAATTTACTTTAACGAAAAGTGAATTCAATTGCAACTCTTGCGAACTTAGAAATTCAACATATTCTTTTGCTTTATAACATGCTTTTAAAAAGCGATCGTACTCAAAGGGTTTCAATAAATAATCTATGGCATCCACTGAAAAGCCTTCTACTGCATAATCTTTATAAGCAGTAGTGAATACTACGATTGGTTTAGTTGGTAAACTTTTATAAAATTGTAATCCGTTGATATCCGGCATTTGAATGTCTAAAAAGAGTACTTCGATTTTATTGTTTTTTAAATACTCTCTTGCTTCGTCTGTATTGGTAAATACTTTTTCTAAAGATAAAAAAGAGATGCGTTGACAATATTCTTGTATTACCTGTAACGCAAGGGGTTCATCATCTATAGCAATACATTTGATCATCTTAGGTATTGATTGTTAGTTTTACAATATAGGAATCATTTTCAGTTACATTGGTAAGTTGGTATTTATCAGGATACAATAAAGCCAATCTTCGTTTAACATTATTAATGCCAATACCCGTATTTTCCATTAAATTATTCGCCGATTGAACAATTAGATTTTTAGCATAAAATTCAATGGTTGAACCATAAGATTTAATGTGTATGGTAATAACGCTTTGTTCTTTTGTACTTACTCCATATTTAAACGCATTTTCTACAAATGGTATGAATATTAAAGGAGCAACCAATAATTCACCTGTATTCCCTTCAATTACAAAATCGATACTTACCTTGTCTGTAAGTCTAACTTGCTGCAAATCGATATAATTATGTAAAAAATCTACTTCATTTTGTAATGGCACTAAATTTTGTTCTGTTTCCGATAATATATACCTCATAATCGCTGCTAACTTCATTACAGCTGGTGCAGTTTTTTCACTTCTTACAATGGCTAAGGAGTATATATTATTGAGTGTATTAAAGAAAAAGTGAGGATTAACTTGCGATTTTAAAAAAGATAATTCTGTATTTAATTTCTCGTTTTCAGTTTCTTTTCTGTGTTGCTCTGTATCGAGCCATCTTTGCACTACAGTAATGCAAGTGCCAATTGTCATTACCAATAAAAAAATGGCAGTATTGAAATAATTATTTCCACTTCTTCTCCTGTTTTTTATGAATCGTTGACGATTTGCATCGTCTAAACTTTGTTTAAAATCAACTGGTGGATTAAAAGATTCAGGTGGTATTATTTGAGTTGCGATTAATCTTGGGACATACAAAAAAAAGATTAAACATGCTAGAATTGATAAAATATACAAGATCCATTTTTCATTTACCAAAAATTGGGGAATGAGAAATTGAGTGTTTAAATAATAAAAAAGCACTAAAAAAATATTGTTGGAAATGATGATTGCGAGCATTTGATTGCTCATATTAAATTCCCTTAATCCTGGAAAGAATACCAGATAAGGAAGGGTGAAAAAGCATAGCCATGCAGCAATATGTGCAATAAAGGGTACTAATTTTTTCTTGTGTTTAATTGGCAACAAAACAGTGGCTTTTGGTGTTCTAATTCAAATGTAAATAAGTAGAACTGCTAAATACTAAAATTCGGACGAATGGTGGTTCTCTATCGGTGAAAGGTACAATTACTGCTTACTTAAATTCGCTTTTTTGCTTTCTATTTCATAAAACAGATGTTGGACTAGCCCATCTGCCAGGCCAATTTTAGGCACATAAATATCATCTGCCTCAGCCCATCTCATAACATTAATATAAATCTGCAATGCAGGAACAATTACATCTGCTCGATCTCCTCTTAATTTGTAAATATAGATCCTGTCTTCTAAAGAAAAACTGGAAATTTCTTTGTAATAATCTTTTAATAATTCAATATTCAATGGTTTGCCATCTTTCTTTTTACTCAGCGAAAAAACTTTATTGATATTACCGCCAGTTCCAATGGCTATTATTTTTTTGTATCCCTTTGTTTTTGATTTAATAAAGTCCTTCATTTCATTCCATCTGTCATCATCTACCATGTCTTTTAATAGTCGAATGGTTCCGATGTTAAATGATTTTTTGAATGTTAGTTTTCCATCTGTAAAAAAAGTTAATTCTGTACTACCTCCTCCAACATCGATGTACATATACGAGTTGTTGGTATCCATATTCTCTGCAACATGATTTTCATAAATAATAGAAGCTTCTAAATCGCCACTGATGATTTCTATTTCTAAACCAGTTTCGAGTTTTACTTTACGAATAATATCTGCACTATTCGAAGCATCTCTCATGGCACTTGTTGCGCAAGTTATTATTTGCTTTACTTCATATGCATTTATTAAATGGCTATAGGCCTTCATTGTTTGAAGTATCATTCCTCTTTTTTCCTTCGAAATTTCTCCTTTCTCAAATACATCAAAACCCAATCTAAGTGGAACCCTAACTAAATTTAATTTATTAAATTGTGGTAAGCCTTCTTTGTTATAAGTTACTTCAACAATTAATAATCTCGCTGCATTACTTCCAATATCAATTGCTGCTAACCTCACTTATCGAAATGTTTTTTTTGTACAAATAATGATACGTTTCTATTTGTGAACGTATCTTTTTCTTTCCAACGGAAGGTACATAGTTGTTGGCTAAATCATTGTCTAGAATTCTTGCTTTTACATTATCTCTTAATTGAATGTGGATAATCTCAATTAATTCTTGCTTGATAATTGGATCTATGATTGGAATGGCGGCCTCTACCCGATGATTTAAGTTTCTAACCATCCAATCTGCACTAGAGATAAAAACTTTTTCCTGCCCAGAATTGTAAAAAATCATTACCCGCGCATGTTCTAGGTATTCATCTACAATACTGATTGCTTTAATTGGGTTTTTAAACTTTTTCAGATCGATTATCGGACAAAATATTCCCCTAACCACCATTTTGATTTCAACGCCAGCAATTGCGGCCGCGTACAATTTTTCTATCAAAATTTCATCACTTAAAGAATTTACTTTTAGATAAATTTTGGCGATTTTTCCGGCCTTTGCATTTTTAATTTCAGTGTTGATTAAAGATAGAATCTGTTTGCGCATATTTGTAGGGCATACCATCAGCGTTTTACAAAGTTGAAGGTTCCGCATTCCAACTTTCCAGTTTTCTAGATAGCTGAAAATCCGATTGATATCTGCCATTACAAAACGATTAGAGGTAAGTAAGCAATGATCGCCATAAACTCGCGCCGTTTTTTCATTTAAATTACCCGTGCTTACAAAACCATATTGAACTGTTTTGGTTCCTTTTCTTTTTTTAATAATACATAACTTGGCATGTATTTTCATTTTTGGAACTCCCAATAATACCTTTACGCCTTCTTCTTCCAATATCTCTTTCCATTCTAAATTGGCCTCTTCATCAAAACGGGCTTTTAATTCGAGCATTACAATTACTTGTTTTCCATTTCTTGCAGCATTGATTAATGCATTGATTATTTTAGAATTTGAAGCCAGGCGGTAGGCAGTAATTTTAATTGAAATTACATCCGGATCCATAGCAGCTTCTCGCAATAAATCGATCAATGGATCAAATGAGTGATAAGGAAAATTAAGCATCACATCTTGCTTTAGAATAATATCCGTAACCCTTTGAGCCGTTTGTAAAGAGGAAGGTTTAAAGGCAGCACGTCGGTCGTTTTTACCAGCAAAAATATCTGGGAAATCCATAAAATGCCTGAAATTGTGAATTCTTCCTCCAGGTATAATATTGCTTTTTCTATTTAAATTTAAACGACGGATTAAATATTCCAATAAACCTGCATCCATTTCCTTGTCGTAAACAAATCGAACTGGTTTTCCTTTTCTTCTATTCTTGATGCCTTTTTCTATTTTCTCGGCAAATGTGGTACTGATGTCGTTATCGAGATCTATTTCTGCATCTTTTGTTACTTTAAAAATATGTGATTCAAAATTGTCATATCCAAAATAGGAGAATATGATGGGCAAATTAAAACGGATAACGTCTTCTAATAGAATAATTTGTTTTTCTTCTTTTTTCGACGGAAGAATAATGAATCGACCCACTGATTTAGCAGACACTTCAATGAGTGCATATTTTTGATTGTATGCAGATGATTTTTTGCGCATTACTACCCCTAAATAAATACTCTTTTCTCTTAAATAGGGTAGTTGTGGCAGGCTTTCTATCATTAAAGGAATAATGGTGGAGCGAACCTCCTCGTCAAAAAACTTTTTTACAAAAACCTGTTGTTCTTTGTTGAGTTGTTTTTCGTTGATAATACTGATTTTTTGTCTTTTTAGTTCTTTTACTATGCCCTCCCAGATTCTGTTAAATTCATTTTGTTGGCTTAATACAATGGTTTGAATCTGGTCTAAAATTTGTTGAGGGTCTTCCTCCATATGCATGTTGAGTTTTTTTCGCTTTTCTGCAAACTCAATCATGCGTTTTAATGTGGCTACTCTTACCCTAAAAAATTCATCTGAATTATTGGAAAAAATACCTAAAAAGCGAATTCGCTCTTTCAATGGTACGGATGGATCATTGGCTTCTTGTAATACCCTTGCATTAAAGCTAAGCCAGCTTATATCTCTTTGAATAAATTGCTTTTTTGCCATATTTCAAATATAAGGCAAGCATTAAAAGAATGTATGTTAAGATTTTGATATTACTCAATTAGGAATAAGATCCTTTGATATGCTGAATGATGCCTGTTGTAGAAAATCCTTCTACAATCGGATTGATTACTACCCTGCCTCCATTTTCGATCACTTCTTTGGATCCAACAATTTGATTGATTGTATAGTCTCCCCCTTTTACAATAACATCTGGAAGAATCGATTTAATCAATTCTAAAGGCGTGTCTTCATTAAAAATTACTACCGCATCTACG
>CANGTR010000057.1 GCA_947456855.1 Sphingobacteriia bacterium
ACTATTTTCATTGAGTTTTTGTAATAATGCATGAATGTTTTTTAGCCCAATTAATTCACTCCATTCAAATGGACCAAATGGATAGTTGGTTCCCAATTTCATTGCAGTATCAATGTCTTTTTTTGAACTAATTGCATCTCCAAATCCAAAATAAGCTTCATTGATAATCATTGATACAATCCTCGCACTTACCATTCCGGGTTGATCTGGTGCTGTCAAAGCTTTTTTGTTCAAACTATTTAAAAGAAGCACTGCCTTGTTGAGTATAGTAGGATTATTGGCGGCTATTTCGATATGTGTGTCATGCAAAAAACCTGGCCATCCATTGTATCGTATACAGTTTGAAGGGATAGATTGGCCATATTCAACAACAGCATTTACAAAAATGAGCTTTTGGCTAATCATTGGAAATGCAAAGCCATCTGTATCAAAGCAATGATCGAAATAAATATCAGCTTCTGGTATTTGATCTTCTCCATCAATCCATGTAATGGTGGCATCTGTGGTAGAAAAAAACGATGCCAAACCGCTTTGTTGAAGGTTATTTGATTTAACTACTATATGCATTATTCAAAATAAAAAACAAATTTACGTTGGCAAGTTGATCAAAATACATCAATTTGCGGAATCTTAAAATAAACATATGCCAAAAGAAGTTATTAAAACCAATAATGCTCCAGCTCCAATTGGTCCATACAATCAAGCCATCAAAGCAAATGGTTTTATTTTTGCCAGTGGCCAGGTAGCATTTGTACCATCAACAGGTCAGCTAGAATTATCTAGTATTGAGGCTGAAACACATCAAGTAATGAAAAATGTACAGGCCGTTTTAACAGAAGCTGGCGTTACATTCGAACACGTAGTTAAAACAACTATTTTTTTAAGTGACATGAGCTTGTTTGCTAGCGTAAATGAAGTGTATGGCACCTATTTCAAAGCCGATTTTCCTGCTCGTGAAACAGTTGCTGTGAAAGGGTTACCCCGAGGCGTAAATGTAGAGATATCAGTTACTGCTGTAGCGGTATTGTAGTTTTTACAATAGTAATTACAATGCTTCTATTGTGTAAGCGGTAGTAAAACTGTACAGTTTATTGGGTTCCAATAATAACAATCCAATTGTATTGTTAAAGTTGTCTGGGGCTCCTGTTAGATTTTCTATGGCTATACTTTTTCTTGAAGGAGGTGTATAAATTTGTAAGATTGGGTAGCTTTTTTCAGCTTCTACTGTGAGTTTCAGCTGTTTATTTTGTAAAACACATTGCGGTGTTTCCTTGTTGGCAAATTCAAAAGAATTGTCTAAAAAAATCTCTTTTAATGAGCTGCCCTTAATAAATCTATTGTCTTTTTTTCTTTTTCCTGTTGGTATTAATGCCTTGTTGAATACGAGTTGTGTATTGCTATTAAATTGTAAAATACAATTGTCTACTTTGCCACCTAAAGTAAAATATGGATGCCAACCATCAGCATAAGGTATGGTTGATTTATTTTGATGAATTATTTTTGTTGTTGCCGAAACTTTTTTTCCTACATGAAGTTTCCAAATTAATTCAATATCAAAAGCAAATGGATATCCCTGGTCTGAAGATTCGTAAGTATAAACCAATTGAACCATAGCATTGGTTTCAGATGCCTCAAACGATTTAACCTTGTATTGAGCATCGTATATCAATCCATGAATGGCATGTTCTCCTAAATAATGTTTGTGAACGGTAAATTGTTGTTTATTGAAAGCATAGGTTCCGTTTTTCATTCTGCAAACAAATGGGCTTAATTTGGCGCTTTTAAAGCCATTGGAAATATTTTTTCGGGCATCTGCTACCGAACTAAATCCATCAATACAATTATGCATTTTCCCCTTTAATGGCAATCTAAATGCATTGATCAATCCACCAAAAGCATAAATTTCTACTTGACAACCCGATTGTTTGTCTTTTAAATGAATAATTGGATGAGCTTGTTGATGATTGATTGAAACAGCAAAACGCATAATCCATTTTTATTTCAAGATAAAGTAAAAAACAAGTTTTTTAACAATATAAAAAACTAACAGTTGTTAACCAAAGACATTATATAGTATTTTTGCCCTCGAATTTGTTTTCTATGGCTTATAAGCTTCAACATAAAGTAAGAATTGTAACTGCGGCTAGTTTATTTGATGGACATGATGCTGCCATCAATATCATGAGAAGAATTCTTCAGTCCAAAGGCGCCGAAATTATTCATCTTGGGCACAATAGAAGTGTTGCAGATATTGTAGAATGTGCCATTGAAGAGGATGTTCAAGGAATAGCCATCACCAGTTATCAGGGCGGACACCTCGAATTCTTTAAATACATGAAGGATTTATTGGATCAAAATGGATGTGGTCATATAAAAATATTTGGCGGTGGCGGCGGCACTATTCTTCCAGAAGAAATAAGGCTATTGCATCAATATGGTATTACTAGAATTTATAGCCCAGATGATGGTAGAAAAATGGGTTTAGAAGGAATGATTGAAGATGTTATTAAACACTGTGATTTTCCTTTGAACAAACAAGCGGTTCATGCTAATTTGATGACAACGGGCGAAGTTAAAGATGTAAGAAAAGTTGCCAGGTTGATTACTTTGGCAGAAAATGAAACAGAGAAAATTGATAAAAAGAGTATTCAATATGCAAGACCAATTCCTGTACTAGGAATTACTGGAACTGGTGGTGCTGGTAAAAGTTCAGTGACTGATGAAATTGTTAGAAGATACTTGCATTTATATACAAACAAAACAATCGCTGTAATATCTGTAGACCCTTCTAAGAAGAAAACTGGAGGGGCACTATTGGGAGATAGAATTAGGATGAATGCAATAGCACATCCTCGTGCATACATGCGAAGCTTAGCTACTAGAGATGACAATATTGCTTTGAGTGCCCATGTTCAAGATGCCATTGACATCTGTAAACAAGCCGAATTTGATTTTATTATTTTAGAATCAGCCGGTGTTGGACAGAGCGATGCTTCTATTTTAGATTTCTGCGACGTGAGCTTATACATCATGACTCCTGAATATGGTGCAGCTTCTCAGTTAGAGAAGATCAATATGTTGGATTTTGCTGATGTAATATGCATCAATAAATTTGATAAAGCAGGTGCCTTGGATGCATTGCATGATGTAAGAAAACAGTTTAAGCGTAGTCATGAATTGTGGGAAGCAAAAGACGAAGATTTGCCAGTTATTGGAACCATTGCTGCTCAATTTAATGATGCTGGCGTAAATCAATTATTTAGCAAAATAGTCAACGCAGTTCAACAAAAAACGGGTATTGATTTTGATGAAACCGGAAATGCATCTATTGTATATTCAACTGATAGCACTACTACAAAATCTAAAATCATTCCTCCTAAAAGGGTACGTTACTTAGCTGAAATTACCGAACAAAGTAGAGCCTATAACGAATGGGTAGACGAGCAAGCTAGTATTGCATCTAAATGGTATCAAATCAATGGAACAATTCAATCAATAAAGAACAATCCTTCGCTGGTTACCGAGCTAGAGCATATTGCTAAGCAGTTTGAATCTGCTATTGATAAAAATTGCAAAGAACTTATAAAAAATTGGCCAAGCTTGGTTAAAAAATACCAGGCCGATTTTTTTGAATACACTGTAAGAGATAAAGTAATTAAGCAAGCGCTATCCCTTAAATCCTTAAGTGGAACAAGAATACCCAAAGTGATTTTACCCAGATACAAAGATTGGGGGGATATTCTTCGTTGGCAATTGCAAGAAGGCATTCCAGGTGAATTTCCTTATACCGCAGGTGTTTTTGAATTAAAACGGCAGGGCGAAGATCCAACAAGAATGTTTGCAGGAGAGGGTGGTCCAGAAAGAACCAATAAAAGATTTCATTATGTTTCTTTAGGGCAGCCAGCCATTCGTTTGTCTACTGCATTTGATAGCGTAACATTATATGGAGAAGATCCAGATCATCGCCCAGATATTTACGGAAAAGTGGGTAATAGTGGAGTGAGCATTGCAACTGTTGATGATGCCAAAAAATTGTACAGCGGATTTGATTTATGTGATCCAAAAACATCCGTTAGTATGACCATCAATGGTCCGGCCCCAATGATTTTGGCATTTTTCATGAATGCTGCTATTGATCAACTATGTGAAAAATGGATTACTGAAAACAATGATTGGGAAAGGGTTAATGCCATAATTGCTAAAAAATTTAATCGGTTACCCAAGCCTGTTTATTATAATCCTGCATTGCCTGAAAGACTTCCAGAGGGAAACAATGGATTGGGTGTTCAGTTATTGGGATTAAGTGGAGACGAAGTATTGCCAGCTGAAATCTATCAAAAAATCAAGGCTGAAGCTTTACAGCAAGTGAGGGGAACGGTTCAAGCCGATATTTTAAAAGAAGACCAAGCACAGAATACTTGTATTTTTTCTACTGAATTTGCATTGAAATTAATGGGAGATGTGCAAGCCTATTTCATAGAACATAAAATAAGAAACTTTTATAGTGTAAGTATTAGTGGATATCATATAGCAGAAGCCGGAGCGAATCCAATTACCCAGTTGGCATTCACATTGTCTAATGGGTTTACTTATGTAGAATATTATTTGAGTAGGGGAATGAATATTGATGATTTTGCTCCTAATTTATCTTTCTTCTTTAGTAATGGAATGGATCCTGAATACTGTGTTATTGGCAGAGTTGCTCGAAGAATTTGGGCGAAGGCAATGAAATACAAGTACAAAGCCAATGAACGTTCCCAAAAATTGAAATACCATATTCAAACAAGCGGTAGAAGTTTGCACGCACAGGAAATAGATTTCAACGATATTAGAACCACACTTCAAGCTTTGTACGCTATATATGATAACTGTAATAGTTTACATACCAATGCCTATGACGAGGCAATCACAACACCTACAGAAGAAAGTGTTAGAAGAGCGATGGCTATTCAATTAATCATCAATAGAGAATTGGGTACTGCAAATACAGAGAATTTTATTCAGGGTAGTTTTGCAGTGGAAGAACTAACTGATTTGGTAGAAGAAGCTGTTTTAATTGAGTTCGAAAGAATTACAGAGCGAGGAGGTGTTTTGGGTGCAATGGAGCGAATGTACCAGCGCAATAAAATTCAAGAAGAAAGTTTGCATTATGAAACTTTAAAGCATACGGGCGAATTACCATTAATTGGAGTAAATACATTCTTAAATAAAAAAGGAAGCCCTACCGTATTACCAGGTGAGGTTATAAGAAGCACTTCAGAAGAGAAGGAGCAGCAGATTCAAAACCTCAAAGCATTTCAACTAGTTAACAAAGATAAAAGTGCATTGGCTTTAGAAAAATTAAAGCAAGCCGCCATCCATAACGACAATCTTTTTAATGAGTTAATGGAAACTGTAAAATATTGTTCTTTGGGAGAAATCACCAGGGCCTTGTATTCGGTTGGCGGACAATATCGAAGAAATATGTAACTTGGATTTATGAAACAACAGTTAACTATCCTTTTTATCGGATTTATGACTTTCGGCACTACATTAAATGCCCAGTTTAGGAAAATTGATACCACCATGAAAATTGGTAAAGCAGGGTATAAAGTGGTTTGTAGCAACAAGAGTGAAACCAAAAACAACGTTTCAATTGCTCCAATTGGATTTCAGAACACTGCTCGTGATGTAATGTTTGAAGTGAAAGGCAGAATTTTAAAAGCAGAGGTTGATGATTTAAACAATGATGTATTTCCTGATTTGGTACTATACATCTATGAGCCTGGCGATAAAGGCAAAGGCAGTGTAGTAGGCATATCTTCGATTAACAATGAATCTTTTGCGCCTATTGGGTTTCCTGATATTGTAAACGATCCAAAACTAAGGATTGGTTACGCAGGTTTTGACTCATTCTTGCTGATGGAAGGTACGTTAATGCGTCGCTTTCCTGTCTATACTTCAGATTCTGCAGATGTTAAGCCTACGGGTATGATGAGGCAGATTCAATACAAAGTGCAGAGAGACGAAAAAGAAGGGCTTAAATTTAAGCCAGTTAGAAGCTATGAATATGCCAAACAATAATTGATATTAATTTCATCTTGACTGATCTTTTTGTTTATATCTAAATACTATCTTTAGACTATATAATTTAAAAGCTATGTTCAAGATTTTCTTCTTACCGGTTTGTTTGCTGTGTTCAATGGTATTGCCTGCTCAAACAATTCAATCTGTAGAAAAGGATAAAGTTACATTACCAAACGGTTGGGGGCTTACCCCTATTGGAAGAAATTTCCCTTTAGGTGATTTGCCTTTGAATTTAGTGGTAAGTAAATCGGCTAAGCTGATGGCTGTAACCAATAATGGTCAAAGTGTTCAAAGCATTCAATTGATTGATCCTAAATCAGAAACTGTTTTAGACACCAAAATAATTGGTAAAAGTTGGTATGGATTGGCTTTTAGTGCAGATGCAAAAAAATTATATGCTTCTGGTGGGCATGATAATATTATTTTAGAATATAGGATTGAAAATAATAAACTGTCCGACCCGGATACAATTGTATTGGGTAAGAAATGGCCCAACAAAATCGGTCCTGCAGGTATAGCTATAGATGATGATCAACAGTTGATGTATGTTGTTACTAAAGAAAATAACAAACTATACATTGTTGATTTAAAAAACAAAAAAGTGGAACTGGAGTTTTCACTTGGAGGAGAAGCTTATGCATGTCAATTATCACCTGATAAAAAACAGCTTTATATTAGTTGCTGGGGATGTGATAAATTGTATTTTTTTGATACCCAAAAAAGAAATATTACTGCAGAAATTACAGTTGGCGATAATCCAAATGAAATATTGCTTACTAAAAATGGCAAGATCATTTATGTAGCCAATTCCAATGACAATACTGTTTCAGTTATCGATGTAGCATCTCAAAAAGTGGTTGAAGTACTTAATGCAGCTCTTTATCCCGATGCCCCCAATGGTTCTACTACCAATGGGCTTGCGCTTAGTAGCAATGAAAAAACACTGTATATAGCCAATGCAGACAATAACTGTTTAGCAGTATTTGATGTAAGCTTGCCAGTTCAAAGTAAAAGCAAAGGATTTATTCCTGTAGGTTGGTATCCAACCAATGTAAAACTAGTTGGTAAGAAAATATTTGTTACCAATGGTAAAGGTTTCTCGTCAATGGCTAATCCATATGGCCCCAACCCATTTGCCAATAAACAAATTGTAGTTTATCAAGAAGGTGATCCAAACAAACCCAAAGATGTTCAGTACATCGGAGGTTTATTTAAAGGAACCATGAGCGTAATAGATGAACCAAAAGAAACTGAATTAAGTATTTATTCTCAAGTTGTATATAGGAATACTCCTTACAATAAGGTTAAAGAGTTGTTGGTTCAAGGGGAGGAGGGTAATCCGATACCTAGAAAAGTTGGTGCGCCTAGTCCAATTAAGTATGTATTTTATGTGATTAAAGAAAATAGAACCTACGACCAAGTATTGGGAGATATGAAAGAAGGCAATGGCGATCCTCGATTAACTTTATTTGGAGAAAACATCACGCCGAATCAACATGCTTTGGCTAGAGAATTTGTATTGTTGGATAATTTCTATGTAGATGGAGAAGTGAGTGCCGATGGACATAATTGGAGTACTGGAGCTTATGCAACTGATTTTTTAGAAAAAAATTGGGTGAATAGTTATGGCGGAAGAGGAGGTGGCTATGATGCTGAAGGCAATAGAGCGGTTGCCAATAATAAAGGAGGATTTATTTGGGATCATTGTGCGAAAGCCGGCGTTAGTTATAGAACTTATGGAGAATTTGCAGATAATTATATACCCAATATTCCGATTTTAAAAAATCATTTTTGTCCATATTTCACTGGTTACAATAACGCAGTTCAAGATACTGTAAGGTTTAATCAATGGCGCAGAGAATTCGATTCTTTATTGCAAAACAATGCAGTGCCAAGGTTTAATTCTGTTAGATTCAGTAATGATCATACAGAGGGTTTACGATTGGGAAGACCTTCTCCATATGCTCATGTAGCCGATAATGATTTGGCTGTTGGATTGTTTGTAGAATACTTAAGCAAAAGTTCAATTTGGAATGAAACAGCTATTTTTATTTTAGAAGATGATGCACAAAATGGGGCTGATCATGTAGATGCACATAGAAGCACGGCTTATGTTGCCGGAGGTTTTGTAAAAAGAGGATATGTAGACCATACGATGTATTCAACATCCTCTATGTTAAGAACAATAGAACTTATTTTGGGTATTCCTCCAATGTCTCAATATGATGCGGCTGCAACACCTATGTGGCGTTCATTTAGCAATACCGTTAATTCCAAGCCATTCACTTCTATTATTCCGAAAATTAATTTGAACGAAAAAAATACAGCCATGAATGAATGGCAGCGACGATCCGAAAAATTTGATTTGACTAAAGAAGATGCTGTGCCCGATTTGGAATTCAATGTTGTTCTCTGGCATGGTTTAAAAGGTAGCGATATTCCTTTTCCTGGTCCTAAAAGAGCAGCATTTTTTAAGCCTGTAAAAAAAGGAGATAAGGATGACGATTAATTAAGTTCTTTTTTAAACAATAAATAATTGTTTTTGTCTGCGGGTAGTGTGATTATTTGATGATAGATCATGCCTATATTTTCTAGTACCTGTAACGATTTTCTATTTATTGCAGTGGTTATTGCACAAACCTCGGTTAACTTTAATTGATCTTTTGCCCAAAATAAAATAGCATTTGCGGCTTCTGTTGCAAACCCTTTTTTTTCAAATTCAGGAAGTATAGCAAAACCTAAATCGGGAATTAATAATCCATCCCTTTTCACTAAACCGCAAATTCCAATTGGGGTTTTGGTTGATTTGATTAAAACCAAATACAATCCGAATCCATTGTTGCGGTAACTACTAATAATTTTTTCACTAATGTAATTACTTGCTGCAGATTTATACCGAACATTTCTATCGCCAATAAAAGTTAACCAACTTGGACTGTTCATTAATGTTAACATGAAATCTGAATCCAAAATAGAAAGCTCTCTTACATACAACCTATCTGTTTCGAGTTTAAAATAAACTTTCATTTTGTATTGGGTTGAATAAGGTCCCATAGGTTTCCATATAAATCCTCAAATACGGCTACTGTTCCATATTCTTCCTGACTGGGAGGCCTAACAATCTTTATTTGATGCAACAATAAATTTGCATAGTCTCTATTAAAATCATCGGTATATAAAAATAAAAATACCCTTCCGCCTGTTTGATTGCCAACTCTAGTGGATTGTAATTCATTGGCTGCTTTAGCAAGCAGTAAACAACATTGTCCATTTCCTTTTGGTTTTACCAATACCCATCTTTTGGTTTCGCTCAACACAGTATCTTCAATGAGGTCAAAGCCTAATTGTTGTGTATAAAATGCAATAGCTTCGTCGTAATCTTTAACTACAATAGCAATATGGGCTAAACGTTGATTCATCTTCCGCTGGTGATAATGATTTTTGTAACTAGTTTTTCTTCTCCTGTATCATTTTTAATAAACACAAGATACAAACCACTTGCAACTTTATTGCCATTGTAATTTTTGCCATTCCAAACGGCCTGGCCTCCTAAACTTCTTGTTTGAAATACCAATCTTCCGTTCAACTCTGTGATTTTTACCAATGCATTTTCGGTTAATCCTTTAATGGCTATTGTTCCTTCAAATCCGCTAGGTACTGGATTTGGGAACACCAATACATTTTTCATTTGCTCATTGGCTTCGGTGGCGGTACTTCTATAACTGCATATTCCATTGAATGTTGCAAAAAAGACTTCTCCACTTGAAGGGTCAATGCCTATTTTTTTTACATCATTGCTCAATAAAGCACTATTTGCTGAAGTAAAATGGTGTACTATTTTTTTCCCATCGGAACTAAGTAGCCAAGCTCCATTTTGAGTGCCTATCCATTTTTGATTTGCTCCATCGATAGCAATAGCTTGAATTTGCTCACCTTTAAATAAAAGTCCAGCAAACTGATCTTGTTGTATAACAGGAAGTATAGCATCACAACCATTATTAGCAAATACATTATTGGTGCAATTGATTATTGCAATGCCATCATCTGTTCCAACCCAGATGGTATTGTTTTTGTCGTTAGCAATACACAACACATTGTTACTAGGAAGATTTCCATTGCCAATCCCTTGTTTAAAGATCTTCCATTTATCGTCGTTGGTGTTATCAATATTATTTCCATGTTGATAACAAATTAAGCCATTGTTTTTTGGAGACACAATCCATAATTGGTCATAATTATCGTACACCAATTGCCCTATTGCATTTTCATTTAATGTAAATGGAATAGTAAAAGATTTCCAACTACCATCCTTCTTTCTCAATTTCAAAGCTTGTGCAGCTCCATAATTGCTTATCCATAAATGATTGTTCTTGTCAAATGCCAATCCGCTAACTCTGTAGCTTGTAGGGTCTCCAATTGCAGGTTCCAGTGCACTATTTTTTTGTTTGTAAATAATCGATTCAGTTTTTGTTGTTTGTACCAAGCCTCCTCCATAACTTCCTGCCCATAAACTTTGGTCAATTGGATTGATTGCTATACTAATAAAATCCAGTGTACTGTCTAGCTGAGGGGTATTAAATGCTCCTTTGCTTGACCATATTCCATTTGAATAATTGTAAACTCCATGGCGATTGAATAAATAATTCCAAGCCGAATTCACTGATCCTGCTGCAACAAATAAATTGGAATTTGAAAAGGCGAATTCACCATTAGCAACTCCAATTGGTCCGTTTGGGATGTATCTGGTTACTGTGTTTGTAAATTGCGAAAGGCCTCCAAATTGATCCGCAACCCAAACGGCATTGTTGTCTGTTATAGCAGAACGAGGCTGTGAAATTATTCTAGGAGCGGTTAAAATTTTTTCAATAGTGCCATTGGGGGTTAAAACAATTACCCTTGAACCTCCATTTTTATTTTTTTGTGAAAGATGTAATTTATCTCCACTAATAGTGGAATTAATTATTTGCCAGCTTGTATCGGCATAAAATAGACGCCAACTATTGTTGTTAAAGATGAATGTAGAATCATTTTTTGTAGTAAGTACTTGATTGCCGATTATACCTGTAAACTGAATTGGACCATTTGATAATCCACTCATTCCGCTGATTAGAGTCCAAGCAGTATAATTGGCTAAATTTCCGCTATTTAGTGGAGCCCTTTTTAAACCTTCATTGGTAGCAGCATAACAAAATCCATTCTGGATACCGATTGAATTTACACTCACTTGATTTCCATTATTTCCAATGATCCAGGTGTCTTTTATTTCGTATTTTATCAAATCAACCAAAATAATACCAAGTCCTGTAGACAAATAAGCAATGCCATTCAAACAAAAAATATGATTTATAGACTTGTTTCCAACAATTCTAGCTTGTTGAATTGACGATATATTTTTTACAATACTGCCTTTGATAATATCTACATTACTATTATTATAAGTAGTTATCAATTGTTGGGTCTGGTCGTCCCAACCAATGGCACTTACCCCAACATCATTTAAACCATTGGTTTTACTGAATCTTGTTATTTCACCATTATTATCAACAGAAAAAATGTTACTATTGGTTGCGCAGTAAATCCGATCTCCTTTTACTACTTGAATGCAGTTTTGATAATTCAAGTGTTCACGCCAATTTCCAATAGGAATTTGAGATTCAATGCTTGTACTTACGAATAAAAATAAAAAACCAACTAAGCAAATCCGTAACATCCTATGAAGGTAAGCATAAATCTAGATTTTGAAGCTCAGCTATAATGTAATTCGTGGCAAATACACCCAATCCAACCCTGGGATTTAGTTGTGTTTTTTCGCTATTTCTTATCATACTCATTATATGTTCATTTTTAAAATCACAACAGTTCCTTCGCCTATTGAACTATTTATTTCAACATCCATATTGATCATTTTTGCACGTGTGTAGATATTGTGCAAGCCAATTCCCTGATTTTCTTGTTTAATGATGGTAGTGTCAAATCCAATACCATTGTCTGCGATTTTGATGATAATGAATTGTTCTTTTTTTTCAATGGATAAATGGATGTGGTTGGCAGAGGCATGGTTTATAATATTATTAATGATTTCTTGAATAATCCTAAATAGGATGATGTCGTTTTCTGATACAAATCCCTCAATTTCATTTGCATCAGTAGCATTGATGCTGGTTGTATACTTTCCAGTTTTTTCGATTGAATGCAATAATTGAATAATTGATTCGTATAATCCAATTTGATGAAAGTTATTGTGGTTTAAATTATGACTAATTCCCCTTAAATCCGAAACTGCTTTTCCAATTAATTCATCAATAAGCTCGGTTTTAGATTCAAAATTTTCTTTATTTAACTGAAGGTTGCTAATTTTTGCCAATGATAAGATTTGTCCAATATTATCATGGATTTCATATGAAATATACGACAAGGTTTGTTCTTGAATTTCTAACTGCGTTTTTAATAAAGTTTGTTCAAACCTATTTTTTAATTCTTCTTTTTCTTGTTGATTCTTTCTTTGTTTACGTATATATAAAAATAACATTACTAAAAGAAAAATCCCAATTAATACAAGGAATACCGAAGCAATAATAATGGTAATTAATATGTCTTGTTGTTGTTGCGGCATACGATAAATGATATAAGGAAGGCTGTATATAATAGTATATTCAAAATTTGATTAATAGTACTATATATTTTTTTTCCTTCGAACTGCATGTCGAAAGTTCGAAGGTATTCAAACAGGGCGTTAATAATAACCGACCCTAGATAAAAAAGTAAAAGACCCGTACAAACCCAAAAGAAAGGTTCCTTGGTTAGTGTGCTTTCTATATATTCTGGAAGCGCAGATTCGTACAAAAACAAACAACAAAATACTACGATAAAAAATGAGCCCAATAAAAACGTATACGTATGAAACCTATCTATTCCTTGAAAGTATATTAAATTAATTATTACAGCTAAAGTATATAGCGGCATAAATAAAAGACTAAGCAATTTATTTTTATTTTTTCTATAATGCTTGAAAAAAAGAAAGCAGTAAAAAACAAATTCTACTGTTGTGAAAACATTAAATAACAAATAATTTTTTATTCCATGTTGGTTCATCCATAAACCAGATAACTCAACTATTATTGTTAGTACGAGAAATGGTAGAAAATATTTTAATGCTGTTTTTTTTACTGATTTATAAAGTATCAAGCACACCAACATACTGCTGGTAATTACCAGTAGGTAGATATAATATGATAGCATTTGCGAATTACTTTATTGTAAGTTAGTAAAAACTAGGGCCAAATACTTCCGTGATTAAAATAATTAGAACCTTCGTTTAATTGATCTGCAACGGACTGGCTATTGACGTTTCCGTTGACTGTATTCCTATTCTTGCCTTTAAAAAAGACAGTGATTCTACCAATGTCTGTTTTTTTTACAGCTGTTTTGGCATCATAAATACCAAAACCAACATATACACTGTCTGATTTGTATTTTTTTCGTAATAGATCCAAATAATTGCCTAAGTCTTTAGTTGAAAAAGATACATGTTGAGATGTGTTTGGCGTTTTATATGTTTCATTGAATATTTTAGCCATCCTCTCGGCTGCATCTTTAGAAATCAAGCCGTTGATTTGAATACTGGTTGCTTGTGCTGAAATAGCAAGTTCGTCTAAACTGTTTTCTATTGTTGGGGCGGATGTTTCTTCTTGCTGTTTTTGACATGCTGAAAATGTTGCCAGAATGGTTAACATAGTAAGGGTCAGGATTTTGCTAATGAAATACTTTTGCATATAAATCATTTAAAAATAGGGACTCAATAGTAAGCCATACATCAAGTTACATCAGATGCGGCTTATACGTATAGTGGTCTTTCATATATGTTAATATATTACTTTGTAAATTATTGTATACTAATATTTTATTTGTAGCGCTATAAAAAATACCGTGAAAAAACCCTTTTGATGTATGGCTTTAATTAAAAAAAATAGCCTTTTAATGGGCATTCTTTGGATAAACAGCTTTTTGAATGGTGCTTTTATTTGCCCACCATATTACTAAAATGACCATTAAAGCACTGCCCAGCGTAATTGGATCAATAAACGGACTAATCATTACCAACTGTTTAGCTAAGTTGATGTGCAGTAAATATTGTAAAATCATCACAATAATTGTGGCAATCAAAACCAACCAACAATAAATAGGAAAGAAGCGGCCCATTAAAAACTTTCTCAATTGATTGGGTGAAATACCTAGTACAATTAGTAAGCTTATTTCTTCTTTGCAATTGGCAATGGTTATTTGTATAAATAGGGTAAAAATAAATATTGAAAATATAAATAAAATGAATCCTGCAACGCCAATTAATTTTACTACTGTATCTACCACTTTTCTGTACTTACTAAATCTGGTCTTGTCTGTATCTGTTGTTAATTGGTGCTGCTTTAAAAACTTTGTAAGGTTTGGGTTGCTTGGATCCTTTGTTTTGATGATCAATCTTGAAACCTGATTTTTGGTGTCGGCAGCAAATAAATTGTTCCCCCAATTCATGAATTCAGGAGGAACAAGCATAGAAGCAATACGATCACTGAAGCCAACTATTTTACCGTTAAAGGACCTGCTTCCATTTTTTCCATATACAGTTACTTTAAACAGAACCATTTTAACAATAGCTGGAGTAATCTGTGGTAAATTTTGTGATAAAGAAAATTGAAAATTATAAAAGTCTAAAAAAAGGGTTGGAATGATAATTGGTACATATGGCGATTGCTCATTCCATGTCCAATTGGTTTGTTGTAAATCAATAAATGCTGAAGGTACAGTTTCGAAAGAGATATCTGTGTAAAATGGAAATTGGCTGCTGTTGCTCTCTATACTGGCTTTGAATCTACTCGGGCTTAGTAAACCTACACTTTCAACAAAAGATTGACCTTTGATTTGGTTGATGATGCTATCATCTAATTGAGTATTTCCTAAAGAGGCATCCGTTATTTCTTTATTGATTATTAAAAAATTAGCAATACTATCCTTATTGTTTTTGCTATTTAATAACTCATTAAAGTTTAATTGAAGTTGTACTGATATTAATAAAAGTAAAATAGCAATAGTTAGCCCAACCATTGCGGTAAACAATTTTGCCTTTCCAGCATTGTCTCGAATAAGCTTGTTTAAAAGTTTATTTAACTCGCTCATTATAGGTATAAAATTCTTGAATAAGTAAAATACAGATCATCATCTAAATCTGTTAAAATAAAACCTGCATTTCGCTTGTTGCACTCATTGCTGATTAATTCAATAGCGAGTTGCTTATTTTTGTTGTCTAAATGACTAAATGGTTCATCCATCAAAAGCCATTTAAAAGGCTGAATTAATGCCCTGATAATACAAATTCGCTGTTGCTCTCCATAGCTACAGCTGCTTGCAGGTTGATCTAAAATATGATCTATCCCAAGCAATTGAGCCATTTCTTCTATTTTCGAAGAATCGTAATACGGTGTTTGTAGTACCCTTTTTAGTTCTATGTTTTCTCTTGCAGTAAGTTGATTGAATAAGCGCAGATCCTGAAAAACAATACCAACTAAATTTTGCCTTTGAATAGCAATTTGATGAGAGCTTAATTGTTTTATTTCAATTCCATCAAAAAATATAGATCCATTAAAATCCTTTCTCAATCCATACAACTGGTGTATCAAAGTTGTTTTTCCAGTTCCACTTGGTGCAGTTATTTTAATTCTTTCACCATTGTCGAAAAGCAGCTGTTTATTCCAAATATTTGATTTTTCAACTCCTTTTTTTTCTATTAAAGGAAAAGGAATAACGTTCTTTAGTTCAAACATTGGATTTGCATTAATTTGCTCTAATTACTCCAGGTACTCCTGTTGGGAATAGTTTTTCCTCCATTTCTTTTTCACGTTTAGCCTGAACTCGAGCATCTACAGCAATATTGGTAAATAAACTCATTAATGTAACCAAACTGTTTTGTTCTTCATTTTGCATTCTTACTTCAAACACTGCTTTAATAGAGCCTCCTGAAAAATTTTCAGAACTTCCCATGATGTCTTTAACTGTATTTTTTGCAGTAATCATTGAATTGTGAAATCCATCTGTTGAATCTTTAGCAAATCCGTTTATTGTATTGGCAACATCGATGTAGAGAATAGTTGATTTTCCTTTAAAATAATTCAATGCTTCTTTATTGATTACAGATTTAGTGGTTG
>CANGTR010000058.1 GCA_947456855.1 Sphingobacteriia bacterium
ATTAAACCGATTCAGTTTTACCATGATTGTTGTGGGTTTGGTAATTGGAATGGGTATTTTTAGATCTGCTGCAACCAGTGCGCAGCATGCGATAGCTCCTTCTGTTTATTTTTCGGCTTGGATAATCGGAGGATTTGTTGCGCTTTGTGGCGCACTTACTTATGCAGAAATCGGTAGTCGTTTTCCGGTAACAGGGGGGTATTACAAAGTTTTTTCTTATGCTTATCATCCCAGTATTGCATTCGCCATCAATTGCATCATACTCATCAGCAATGCGGCAAGTTTAAGTGTGGTAGCAATTATTGGAAGTGGCTATATTGCTAAGTTATTTCCTGAAACACCCTGGACAGATGTTCATAAAGCACTATTAAGCGCTGCTGCGATCATTTTATTTTATTTAATTAATTTAAAAGGATTGCGCATGAGTTCTCGTGCGCAGAATGTATTAATGATTATTAAAATTGGGATGATTCTGGTATTGATTGCAGCATTGTTTTTTCCTTTTGAACAGTCTGCAATTGTTGCTTCTACAGTTGTTGAAACTCCTTCTATGAGCTGGTTACAGAGCCTTGGTTACAGTTTGATAGCAGTTTCTTTTACTTATGGCGGATATCAGCAAACCATCAATTTTGGAAGCGAAGTAGAAAATCCTGCAAAAAATATTCCCAAAGGAATTTTTATGGGCATTGGTATTATCATAGTGCTCTATTTGCTTGTTAACTTTAGCTATTTTCAAATTATAGGGTTTGAACAAATGAAAGGCGAGAAAGAAATTGCTTTTGTAGTTATAGAAAAAGTTTTTGGATCTAAAGGTGCTGCCATCTTTTCCTTTTTTCTATTCTTTGGTGTGCTTGCTTATGTGAATGCGCTTTTGATGAGTAACCCAAGAGTAATGTATGCCATGAGCGATGAGGGAACCATTCCTAAAATATTTTCCAAACAGAATGAAAAAAATGGGGTTCTTGTAGTATCGCTAACTGTTTTTGCCCTCACCTGTTTGGTGATACTTTTCTTTGCACAAACTTTTGATGCGATTCTTAATTTTACCATTTTTTTAGATTGTTTTGGTATGGTTGCCTCTAGCGCCACCATCTTTAAGCTACGCAAGCAGACCAAGCATTTAGATGGAACCGGTATTTATAAGATGAAGCTCTTTCCACTGCTTCCCTTGCTTTTCATGCTTACCTATTGTTTTGTTGGGGTAAGTATTGCTATTCAAACACCTAAAACCGCATTGATCGGAACAGTTGTTTTAGGTGCTTTTATACTACTCTATTTTGTTTCACAGAGGTTTAAAAAGGCTAAATGGAGCCATTAATCGCCTTTCATAACAGTTTAATGGCAAAAGAGGCGCTTTCCTTTCCGTCTGTCTAATTTATATTCACACCAATTAGAATGGGGGTACTTTTGTAGTATGAAGCAATTTTTTATTTTGGGTATAGGCGCTTTGCTTTTTTTTACCCAGTTAACAGCACAAGGTGTATCCAATAAATGGGATTTACAGCGTTGTATTGAATATGCCACAAAAAATAATATTTCGGTAAAACAAGCAGATGTTCAAGCTCGATTAGCAGCTTTGGATGTAGAGCGTACCAAATTAATTCAATATCCGAATGTTGGATTCAATACCAATTTAGGAACTCAATTTGGGCGTTCAATCGACCCAACTACCAACCAGTTTACTACAACTCAGTTATTATTTCAAGGAGCAAACCTCAATGTAAATGTACCTATATTCAACTGGGGTGCTTTACAGTACGATAAAAAAATTGCAGGTTTTAATGCACAAGCAGTTCTTACAGATATGGAGCGGGTAATCAATGATATATCATTAAACATTGCCACTTTCTTCTTACAAGTTGTAGCAGCTAAGCAACAAATTGATATTGCCCAAGTTCAAATATCTCAAACCAAATCACAATTAACTTTTACAAGAAAAAGAGTGGAAGCTGGCGCTTTGCCAGAATTAAATGCAGCCGAAATTGAAGCTCAATTGGCTAGAGATACTTCATCTTTGGTAAATGCAGAAGCCAATTTTACCCAAGCAGTTATTCAATTAAAAGCGGCGATAAATTTAGATATGGCGGCTCCTTTCGAAGTTGATATTCCTGCTGTAGATAAAATTCCATTAGAACCATTGACCGAGTTAGAGCCGGGCGCTTTGTATCAAATGGCATTGAGCAATCAACCAGCACAAAAAGCCAATTCGCTTAGAATAAAATCAGCCGAAGAATCCGTTAAAAGATCAAGGGCTGCTTTTTATCCTACGCTTTCAGCTTTTGGCTCTTTGGGAACCAATTTTGCCAATACTGCAAATATGGTTACGGGGGCTAATTTTATTGGTACAAGGCCAACACCTAATTTTGTAACAATAGCCAATCAAAATTATTTAGTGTTTCAGCCAGATGTGCAGTTGGTTACTAGTAAAAGATCTTTTGGCCAATTTTGGAATGGATGGGGAACCCAATTAGAACAAAACTTTCGTCAAAGTTTCGGCATCAATTTATCTGTTCCGATTTTTAATAATGGGTCAGCAAAACTCGGATACGAAAGAGCCAAATTAAACCAGCGCACTACAGAAATTACCAAGCAACAAACCGATTTAACACTGCAACAAAATATTTACCAGGCGCATACTACTGCATTGGCTTCTATGTTGCGATACAATGCAACTCAAAAAACAGTAGAAGCATCTCAAAAAGCCTATGACTTTGCAACAAAAAGATATGAGGCTGGATTGTCGAACACGTTGGATTTAATTACCAATCAAAATAATTTAGTGAGGGCTAAATTAGACAGGCTGAATACTCAATTTGATTATATATTTCGAATTAAATTATTAGAATTTTATAAAGGTCAGGGCATTAAATTATAAACCCTTGAAAGGGTAAGCAAAACCGAAAAAAGCATATTATGAGCAAGAAATTGATTTGGATTATTGTTGGTCTGGTTGTTGTAATCGGACTTTTAGTTGGTTTAAAGAAAGCTGGAATAATTGGTAAAGAAGAGGGTATTACTGTTTCTGCAGAAAAAGCACAGTTAAGAACTATTACCGAAACAGTGAATGCGAGTGGAAAAGTATATCCAGAAGTGGAAGTAAAAATCAGCCCTGATGTAAGTGGTGAGATTGTTGAATTAACCGTAAACGAAGGTGATAGTGTAAGAAAAGGCCAAGTATTGGCTAGAATTTATGCGGATATTTTAAATTCTCAAAGAGATCAGGTTGCAGCCGGTGTAAACCAACAACAAGCGCAAGTTAGAAACTCATCAGCACAATTGGGTGCACTAAAAGCAACCCTTGATCAAGCAGAAACACAATACAATCGCCAGAAAAAATTATTGGATGAGAAAGTAATTAGCCGTTTGGAATTTGAACAAGCAGAGCAAGCATATAGAAGTGCAAAAGCCAATTACAGTGCCGCCAATGAAGGAGTAAAAAGTGTAGAAGCAGGTGTACAAAGCGTTCAAGCGCAATTGAATAGAGCCAATAAAGACATTAGCAGAACAGTAATTACTTCTCCTATGGATGGAGTAATTAGTTTGTTGGCCATCAAAAAAGGAGAGCGTGTGGCTGGTAATAGTTTTAATGTGGGTACCGAAATGATGCGTGTTGCAGATATGCGTAGTATAGAAGTGCGTGTTGATGTAGGCGAGAACGATATCCCAAAAGTAAAATTAGGTGATACTGCAGTTGTAGAAGTAGATGCATATACTAGCAGAAAATTTAAAGGAATTGTTTATAAAATAGCTAACCCTAGTACAGGATCAAATTTAGGTGGTGCGGCTGCAAGTGCAGAAGTTACCAATTATAAAGTACATATTCGTTTGTTGCCTGATAGTTATAAAGATCTTATTGGAAATGGCAGAAGTTTTCCTTTCCGCCCGGGTATGACAGCCAGTGCTGATATACAAACAAAAAGCAGGTACAATGTTTTATCTGTTCCATTGAATGCTGTTACTACAAGAGATGCAAAAGACAGCAGCAGTTCAAAGTCAACTGATCAGAAAGCGGCAACTACGTCAACAGACCAACCCAAATCTGTTAGTGCAGATGATGACATCCAAGAAGTAGTTTTTGTTTTACAAAAAGACAATACAGTTAAAAAAATAAGGGTTAGAACCAATATCCAAGATCTTAATAATATTGAAATACTAGGTGGTTTAAAAGAAGGTGATATGGTAATAACTGGTCCTTATTCGATAGTAAGTAAAACTTTAAAGGATGGTAATTTAGTTACTGTAGTTGATAAGGAAAAACTTTTTGAAGACAAGAAGAAGAACCAATAGCTACCTCATTTTTAGTATGTTTGCTGTATAAACAATGATTATGCAGTTTGGAATTATTGGTGGGGGAAGTTGGGCAACCGCTATTGCTAAGATTTTAACGGATAATGGCAATTCGATTAATTGGTGGATTCGTAATAATGAAAGTATTCAGTACATCAAAAAGCGAAAACACAACCCACACTATTTAAGTGGTGCTTATTTTAATCCTGCACAACTTGCATTAAACGATAATTTACTGGAAGTAGTAAATGCCTCTGATGTTTTGGTAATTGCTGTTCCTTCGGCATTCGTAGAAGAAATTTTAAGTAGAATTCCAGCTGAGTTATTGTTAAGTAAAAAGATTATTTCAGCTGTTAAAGGAATACTTCCTGGATCAAATTTATTACTCAATGAATATTTGACCAATTCAATTGGTTTTTCAATTGATCAATATTTTACATTGTTGGGCCCTTGTCATGCCGAAGAAGTTGCTGCAGAAAAATTATCTTATTTAACATTTTCGGGTAAAGAGCAGAGAGAAACAGCGGAAATTGCCAGTCATTTCAAAACAGATTATATCAATACCATCATCAATACAGATGTAATTGGAGTTCAATATGCGGCAGTATTAAAAAATATTTATGCACTGGGGGCGGGGATTGCACATGGCCTAGAATATGGCGATAATTTTCAAAGCGTTTATATAGCTGCAAGTGCCAATGAAATGGTAGAATTTTTGAAAAGGATTACTGCCAAGGAATCTCTTCATTCGAAAGCAATTCCCAATTATGCTGCCTCTGTTTACCTTGGAGATTTATTGGTTACCTGTTATTCACTGTATAGCAGAAATAGAACTTTTGGCAATATGATTGGCAAGGGCTATTCTGTAAAATCAGCAACTTTAGAGCTCAATATGGTGGCAGAAGGGTACAATGCCAGTAAATGTATTTTTAAAACCAATCAATTGGTAGAAGCTGAAATGCCCATCGCATCTATTATTTACAAAATTTTATGGGAGCAGCTGCCCGCAGAAGAAGGGTTCAATTCAATTGAAACATTTTTAGCATAACCAATTTGTTGTAATTTTATATAAATTTTACGACAGTGCCAGGAACCATCATAAAAAAAAATAGAGAAGCAAAGAATTTTACGCAAGATTATGTAGCCAGACAAATGAATATGTCTCAAAATGCATACAGTAAAATTGAAAATGGAAATACGCAATTAACAGTTCATCATTTAAAAGAATTGTCGCGCATTTTTGAAGTGTCTATTTTAGATTTATTAAGGGATGATTTTGAAATTCATAGGCCCAACCATATTGTAACGGAAAGTGTAAGCAAAGAACATATATTGATGATGTTGGATAGTTTAAAAACTAAATTAGAGTCTAAGCATCCGATGAAACATGATTTTTATCCGGTATTGATGTCTATTTGTCAAACCTTGGATAGTACAATAGATCAAGTTCATTAAAGTTGAAATAAATCTGCAGCAATACCATCGGCAAAAAATTTACCCTCTCTGGTGAGCGTTAAATGATTCTCGTTTTGCTCTATGCTTAATGATCGCAGGTATTTTTCTGCATCAGTTATTAATTTTTTTAAAGCGATCTCTCCGCCAATATCTTTTATTTTTTCCAGATCAATGCCTTCACTGGTTCTCAACGCTGTCATGATATACTCATTTAATTGTTGAATGGCTGTAAGTTGCTCAATCTCAAAAGGAATGGTGTTTTGTTGAATAGATGCCAAATACAAATTATTGTTTGCAATATTCCACTGCCTGCTTGTTCCATTAAAAGAATGGGCTGCAGGCCCGAGGCCTAGATAATGCTTGCCAGACCAATAACTGGTATTGTGTTTGCTTTTATTCCCAGGAACAGCAAAATTAGAAATCTCGTAATGGTCCAATCCTGCTTTTGCTGTTAAATTGACCAGCATGTTAAAATGAGTAGCTTGTTTTTCAAGGTCAATATTCATTAATGTTTTTGCCTTGATTTGTTTTGCCAAAGCCGTTTTAGGTTCTACCGTAAGGGCATATGCAGATAAATGCGGAATGCCCAAATCAAAACAAGTGCTTAGGTTTTTTTCCCAATTTTCATCACTCAAACTGGGGCCACCATAAATCAAGTCTATCGAGATATTGTTAAACCCTTCTTTTTGAGCCAATTCTATACAATGAATGGCTTGTTGAGCATTGTGAGCCCTATTCATCCAAACCAAATCTTCTTCAAAAAATGACTGAACGCCTATGCTTAATCGATTAATTCCTGCCCATTTCCAGAAGCCGAGTTTTTCTTGGGTAATATCGTCAGGATTGGCCTCCAATGTGATTTCTGCATTTGTTGAAATGGGAAAGGCAGCGTTGATTCCATGTAATATGGCAGTTAATTGGGTGTTGGATAATAATGAGGGCGTACCCCCACCAAAATAGATGGTTTCAACAGAATCCTTTAAATAATGCTTCTGAAGATTAGCTTCAAATACAATGGCTTCAACCATTCTAGGCAATAAGCTATTGTTTACAGAGAAATGAAAATTACAATAATTACATGCTTGTTTGCAAAATGGAATATGTATATAAATGCCAGCCATAAGATTGAATAATGAATAAAATTACTAATGTTGATCCAGCATTAACGATTAATCAACGGCATTCAATATTTTTGCAAAGATGAAGTTAATGCCACATATTTTTTTATGGGTTTTGTTGTTTAGTTGCAAGGGCGTTTTATATGCTCAAAAAGACAGCGCAACTGGTATTGATTCAATACAAAAAAAGCCATCATTATTGTTGGTTTCGGATAGTATGCTTCGTTCTGTTCAAGATTCACTCATCATCGATTCTTTAAGAAAAGACTCCATTAAAAAATCAAAACTTAACCCTGTTTTACCTTTTTTAGACAGTTCAACTTATAAACAATACATGGTTCATCCATTTCTACCAATGGACAAGCCCCCTGTTTTAATGTTTATCGATTACAAAACTGTTGTATCCAAAGACTTTCTATTCTATCTGATTTTGGGTGTGGTTTTTTTATTGGCCTTTATTAAATTGGTATTTCCGAAGTTCTTTAGGAATCTGTTTATATTGTTTTTTCAAACATCAATAAGGCAAAAGCAAACCCGAGAGCAACTATTACAAGATAGTTGGGCTGGGCTTTTGATCAATGTACTCTTTTTTCTATCCGCTGGCTTATTTGTTACGCTTTTAACAAAATACAAATCCTGGTCAATATTGCCATTTTGGAATTTATATGGATATATCACTGCATTGCTAGTAATCATATATGTAGGAAAATTCTTATTCATTGGTTTTGCCGGATGGGTATTCAATAATAAAGAAGCAGCCCAGGGTTATGTGTTTTTGGTGTCGATGGTTAACCGAATTATGGGTATTGTATTAATCCCTTTTATTGTTTTTTTGGCTTTTGCCAACCAACAATTGCTCAATATTGTAGTTACTCTTTCGATCGGATTAGTGGTTATTTTGTTTTTATATAGGTACTTAGTGTCCTTTGGCTCCTTGCGAAACAACTTGAAAATCAATCCATTCCATTTTTTTATCTACCTTTGTACAGTTGAGGTTATACCAATGGCATTGATTTATAAGCTATTGGTAAATTATATCGGATGATGAATTACATTTGCACAATTATTAGATTTGCCTTATGATCAAAAAAGGGTCAAAACAATCAGTAACATCCAAAGCAACAAAAAAAATCCTGATTTCTCAGCCCAGGCCGGAAAGCGAAAAATCACCTTATTTTGATTTGGAAAAAAAGCACAATGTAGAATTGGTTTTTCATCCATTTATTGTTTTAGAAGGGATTTCTGCGAGGGAATTCAGAAAACAAAAAATTGATATTGGTTATTATACGGCCATTATTTTTACCAGCAGAAATGCCATTGATCATTTTTTTAGAATGAGCGAAGAGTTAAAAATAAGTATTGGTCAGGATACCAAATATTTTTGCATCACCGAAGCGGTTGCTTTATACCTTCAAAAATTTATTTTATATAGAAAACGAAAAGTATTTTACGGTGCCGATGGAACCAATAAAAGTTTATTTGATGTTATCAATAAACACAAAGAAGTAGAAAAATTCTTGTATGTATGTAGTGAAAACCAGCAAGACAATGAAATTGTTAGTTGGTTGAAAAACAATAAATGTGAGTACCAATTAGGCTATATGTATCGTACAATAAGTAACGATGTTAAAGAAGTATTGGAAAAACATGAGTATCATGTTATTTGTTTCTTTACACCTAGCGGAGTAAAAAGTTTAATAGACAATATGCCCATGTTTAAGCAAAATGGAACTATCATGGGGGCTTTTGGTAATAACACTTCCAAAGCAATTGAAGATGCTGGTTTTAAATTAGACATCAAAGTTCCCTCGCCTCAAAAACCAAGTATGGTATCTGCCCTAGACCATTTTTTAAGTGAAAAAAAGTTGGCTAAAAAATAATTATTTCATACAACAATTTGAACAAACCCCTCTGCTGAGGGGTTTTTCATTTTACATTTACTGCCATGACAAAATTGATAGCAAATAGACTGATAAAGGAAACAAGTCCCTATTTATTACAACATGCATATAATCCGGTAGATTGGTATCCTTGGGGAGAGGAAGCTTTGTTAAAAGCCAAAGCAGCAGACAAGCCAATTTTAGTGAGTATTGGTTATGCTGCCTGTCATTGGTGTCATGTAATGGAACGAGAGAGTTTTGAAAATGAAGCAACAGCTTCTTTTATGAACGAACATTTTATCAATATCAAAATAGATAGAGAGGAAAGGCCCGATTTGGATCATATTTATATGGATGCAGTGCAGGCAATGAGCGGATCGGGAGGATGGCCTCTGAATGTTTTTCTAACCCCCAATCAACTTCCATTTTTTGGTGGTACTTATTTTCCGCCAGAACGTATGCACAATCGCCCGAGTTGGTTGGAAGTATTGGGTGGAGTAAGTAAGGGCTATCAAGAAAAAAAAGAAGCAATCATTGCTCAGGCAGATACCCTTAAAGCCCATTTGGTAAAAAGCAATGCATTCGGAATGCTTACTGCTGATCAATCATCCATTAATGAACATTTTTCCGACGATTCATTAAATACTATTGCTCAAAAAATTTTAGAACAGGCAGACAATGTAGATGGGGGTTTTGGAAATGCCCCTAAATTTCCACAGAGCTATTGCATTATTTATTTATTAAGGCATTATCATTTTACCAAAGATCAAGCTGCATTGGATCAAGCATTACTAAGTATCGATAAAATGATACAAGGCGGAATTTATGATCAGGTTGGAGGTGGATTTGCCAGATATAGTACCGATTCAAAATGGTTGGTTCCGCATTTTGAAAAAATGTTGTACGACAATGCCCTATTGATAATGGTTTTATCAGAAGCCTATCAACTCACCCAAAATGCACAGTATCAATTAATCATTGAGCAAACCCTTGCATTTATTCAAAGAGAACTAACAGATGAGTCTTACGGATTTTACAGCGCATTAGATGCCGATAGCGAAGGGGTAGAGGGTAAATTTTATACTTGGACTTATGCAGAACTTCATTCGGTATTAGAAAAAGATGCTGCATTTTTCTGTGCTTTTTATCAGGTTGAAGAAAACGGAAATTGGCAGGAAGGAAGGCATGAAAATCCACCAACCAATATTCTTTGGATCGATCAATATCCTACAGATCAAGAACGAGCACTGATAGATGTTTGCAAAGAAAAATTATTGACCAAAAGGGCTAGTAGAATAAGGCCCTTATTGGATGATAAAATTTTATTGGGTTGGAATACCCTGATGATCAATGCCTATGGCAAAGCTTATGCTGCTCTAGGAAAACAAGTGTACCTCGATATTGCACAGCATACCATGCGATTTTTAGAAGAAAAGTTAGCCAACCGGGATAACCAATTTTGGTATCATACCTATAAAAATGGGGTGGCAAAGATTCCAGCTTTTCTAGATGATTATGCCTACTTAATTCAAGCCTACATTCAATTACAAGAAATTACTGGAGATGGCCAATATCTGTTAAAGGCCAAATCCTTAACAGAACTGGTAATTGCACATTTTTCTGAACAAACAACGGGTTTCTTTTATTATACTCCTGATTTTCAACAAGACATCATTATTCGAAAAAAAGAAGTGTACGATGGCGCCACACCTAGCGGAAATGCAATAATGGCAAGCAATTTGTACTATTTATCTGTTGTTTTTGACGCACCCGACTGGCAAAAAAGAGCTACTGATTTAATAAGTTCTTTAGAAGCAGCCATCCTCAAGCACCCAACTTCTTTTGCTTGTTGGGCAAGTTTACTTCAAACTATGGTAAAGGGGTATAAGGAAATTGTTATAACTGGTCAGCAAGCAAAGCTTTGCTTAACTGCTATTAATAAGGAGTATATGCCCAATAAAATAGTTCAGTCCTCGGAAACTAATTCGCCTAATTTTCCGTTATTGAAGGGGAAGGAGTACGAAAAAGAACCTGTTTTGATTTATTTGTGTGAAAATTATACTTGTGGGCCTGCATTTAGATCTGTAGAATCGTTTTTAGCAAATATGTAACAACTTTATTTGTAATTTGCTTTTGGTGGCAGTTCTCGGGGTTCATATTCAACAAAATAATAATTCGATAGCATTTGACGTTACATTTACTTACTACTGTTAAAATATAAAAATCAAGCGCTTTTTAAGGCTTAACAGTCGTTGGAAAACTTATATTTGCCACTGTCAAAATCAGTCACAGAAAATGAAAATCCAAATTTCTATTATTGCCACTGCATTGGTTGCACTTGGTTTTGTGTCTTGCTTTAAGGGTAAGAAAACCAAGGGGACGCCAGACGATGGGCAATTGCACGGGGTTGCTCCTTATGCCAAACAAAATATGGGCAATCCTAGAAGCATGGTTTATGTTCAGCCAGGAACCTTTCATATGGGGCCTAGCGATGAAGATATCAGTTACAATTATACCAACAGAAATCGTCAAGTATCAATCCCTGGTTTTTGGATGGATGCTACAGAGATTACCAATAATCAGTATCGTCAATTCATTAATTGGACTCGCGACTCTCTAGCTTTTAAAATTTTATTTGGCCAAGGTATTAATAAGGCAGATGATACCATGGCAGTGGATTGGAAAAAAGTAGCCACCATTAAATGGGATAAAAACACTGTTGAAAAACTCAACGAATTAAATTTAGCGCCAGATAATCGCTTATACGGCAAACCAGAAATAGATCCAGAGAAATTATTGTATCGAGTAGAATATTTCGATTTAAATGAAGCTGCTAAAAGAGAAAATGCAGGGTCTCCTCGTAAAAATTTTCTCATAAAAAGAGATCAAAAAATTTATCCTGATACCTTGGTTTGGATGAGAGACTTTTCTTATTCATACAATGAACCAATGACCAAAAGGTATTTTAATCATCCTGCTTTTGGCAATTATCCTGTAGTGGGTATAAATTGGAAACAAGCAATGGCTTTCTGTCATTGGAGATCACATCTTCAAAATACTTATTTAGCAAAGAAAAAATTAGCCATCGAAGGCGATTATCGTTTACCTAGTGAAGCAGAATGGGAATATGCTGCACGTGGAGGAAGAACCAATTCAATGTATCCATGGGGAAGTTATTATCCAAGAAATAAAAAAGGATGTTTGTTGGCCAATTTTAAACCCGGAAGAGGAAACTATGCCGAGGATGGAGGCTTTTATACAGTAAGAGCAGATGCTTATTGGCCGAATGATTATGGCTTATTCAATATGTCTGGAAATGTGGCCGAATGGACTGGATCTTATTTTTACGAAGGTGCTTATAATTTCATGAGTGATATGAGCCCTGATATTCGTTATGATGCCAAAGATTCTGATCGTCCACGTGAAAAAAGAAAAGTGGTGCGTGGTGGAAGTTGGAAAGACAATGCCTATGGTATACAAGTAAGCACAAGATCATATGAATACCAGGATACAGCTAAATCTTATATAGGATTTCGTTGCGTAATTGATTTAGCTCCAAAAGCAAAAAAATAATTTTAATCGATACATTTTAATTTTCTTAAACTAAAAAAATAAAAAAATGGCTGCTGCAATTCCTCCTAAAGTTACAAAATGGTTTGATGTTGGTGTATCCATCGCTGCAGCGGTGGTTATTTTTGGCGCATTACAGAAAATCTTGCATACAGAAATCGCGGATTTAATGCTTAAGATAGGTTTGGGAACAGAAGCGGTGATCTTTATTGGCTATGGTGTTCTTTATCTAATATATCCTGCAATAGATGATCATGAAGTTCATCTTCCAGCGAAATCTGCAGGAAATCCAGCTTTGAATAATTTAGACAAAATGATGCAAGAAGCAGATATTACGCCAACCAACTTAGCCAAGCTAAGTGCTGGTTTCCAGAAATTAGGTGTAACAGTAGATAAGATGGGAGAAATTGGAGATGTGGTTAAATCTACTGGTGATTTTTCTGCAAAGTCCAAAGAAGCAAGCGCGGCAATGGGTGCTGTTACTGCAGCTGTAAATGGAGCGGTAGAATCTATGGCAGGCTTTAATTCAGCCGGAGAAATAGGTAAGCAATTCCATTTACAAGTTCAAGGGTTAACCAAAAACCTATCTTCTTTAAATACTATTTACGAGTTGGAATTACAAGAAAGCAACAATCATTTAAAAGCGTTGAATCAGTTTTATGGAAAATTGAATCAAGCCTCTGTTGCAATGACAGCAAGTGCTGATGATGCGGTGAAAGCAAAAGAACAAATTGCTGCATTGGCAAGCAATTTGACTAAGCTCAATCAAGTTTATGGTAGCATGTTAACTGCAATGCAGGGAAGACAGTAATCATACTCAATGAACAGCCAAACTAATTTTTAAATTTTTTTGATAAACGTAAGATAGTATGTCATTACCCAAGGAACCGCGGCAGAAGATGATCAACATGATGTATCTAGTGTTAACAGCACTATTGGCATTGAATGTGTCTTCTGAGATTTTAAATGCCTTTAAAACGGTTGATAAAAGCTTAACTACTGCCAGTGGAATAGTAGAACAAAAAAATCAAGGGATTTTTAAATCTTTTGAGAAAAAAATGGCTGACCCAACCACTAAGGATAAAGCAGAACTATGGTATCCGAAAGCGCAGAAGGCAAAAACTTTGGCAGATGATGCCTATGCTTATATTGAGTCTTTAAAGTTAGAGCTGAAAAAAGAAGCAGGGTTATCTAAAGACGAAAATGGGAAAGAAGTATACAAAGAAGACGATTTAGATGCTGCAACTCGGATGTTCTTGTCCAATCCTCCAGAAGGAAAAGGCAAGGGGAAAGACTTGTATGCTAAATTGAAATCATTTAAGGATCAATTATTAGCAATCGATCCAGAAATTGCAAAAGAAGTAGGGGCAACATTGCCATTGGATATTCCAGATGCAAAAGATGCAAAAGCAATCAAGGAATGGGCCTATTCATTTTTTCATATGACACCAACAGTTGCTGGTATTACCATTTTAAGCAAGTTTCAAAATGATATTAAAAACAGCGAAGCTCAAGTAGTTGAATATTGCCACAAAGAAATTGGTGAGGTTGAATTGGTGTACGATCAGTTCCAAGCAATTGCCAATGCCAATGCCAGTTATATTATGCCTGGCGAAGAGATCATCATCAATGCAGGTGTGGGAGCTTTTAACAGCGCTTCTAAACCAAATGTATCGGTAGATGGTGCGGGCGCAACACCAACCCCAGATGGTTCATTTGAATACAAATTCAGACCTACCACGAGTGGAATGAAAAGAGTGAATATTTCTTTTGTAAAGCCTGATGGAACAACTGCATCGGTTACCAAAGAAATAAAATATACAGTAGGGGTACCTTCGGGATTGGTGGTTTCTACAGATAAAACCAGGGTATTCTACCAAGGGTTGCCAAATCCTTTAAGCGTTACAGGTGGAGGTGGAGATGAAAAAGTGAATGTGAGTATCGAAGGAAATGGAGTAAGCTTTACTAAATCAGGTCCTGGACAATATATAGTGAATTGTACTGCTTTAGGTACAGCAACTGTATCTGCTTCTGATGGAAAGAATAGCCAGAAAGTATTAATTCCAGTAAAAAGAGTTCCGAACCCATTGGCAACAATCGGAGGAAAAGCAGGCGGACCCATTGCTGCCAATGTTTTTCGTGTGCAAAGAGGTGTTGCTGCTGAATTAAAAGACTTTGTTTTTGAAGGGGTTAAATACGATGTAATTTCCTTTACACTAATTTGTACTGGTAAAGGATTTGAAGAAAGCGGTTTTGGTATTGCAGAAGTGAATGGCGCTTATTTTAGTGCAGAAGCTATAGCATTATTAAAAAGATGTCAAGCTGGTTCAACAGTAGTGATTGATGAAATTAAAGTAATTGGGCCAGGCGGAACAAGGGTATTGGATCAAAATATGTCATTTACCTTACAATAAATGTGGATATGAAAAAGATGGTATTTAAATTGATTTTTACAGGAATGGCTGCATTTGTTTTAATACAAGTGTCGGCACAATCCAAGTATAAAACTGCTACTCCTAAGCAAACAACTCCTGCTAAACAAGCTACTACTCCTGCTAAAAAAGGAGCAAGTACTTCAACGAATGCAAATGCTGGAGCAGCTATGGCATCCGACACGGTAATTAAAAACGCACCACCAACTTCAGGCTCTTCAAAATACAGGCAAGCTAATATTGATACACCATCTCCGTCAACAAATGTTGCTTCTGGTTCAGTGAATATTAGTTATGATACAATTATACAGGGTGGATTTGATGTAAAGCCTGAAATCTCTTTGAGAAACAATTATGTGGTGGATCGCAGTCAGTCAAAAGACCGTAAACCATTGGAATATGAATATCTTAGAGATGACGATGCCTTGTTTAGTCATTTTGTTTGGAGAGAAATAGATGGCAGAGAAAAAATCAATCAATCTTTTGTTTATCCTGGAAAAGACGATAATGGAGATCAACGTTTTTTCTCCATACTATTGAGTGCAATAAAGAACGACAGTGTAGTTGCCTTCGACGCAGTCAATGACCGATTTACCATTCCGTTAACTGTAAATCAGGTAATGGCAATGACTGGAGGCGCATATGATACAGTTGAAGTGCCTGATCCAGTTACTGGTGTTACAGAAAGAATCATTACTAAAAAACCAAAATTTAGTCCAGACTCTGTATATACTTTTAGAATTAAAGAACAAGTTGTATTTGACAAAAAAGCTAGTAGATTGTTTACAAGAATAATTGGTATTGCTCCGATAGCCAAACAAGTAGTTGCTGGAAAATCCTTACCAAGAACGCTTTTTTGGGTGTATTATCCGGATATACGTGCTACTTTGACCAAATTTGAAGTGTACAATCCTAGGAATTTTGCTTCTAGAATGACCTGGGAAGAATTATTCGAAAGCCGCATTTTTTCTAGCTATATTATCAAATCATCTATTAATAATCCTGGCGATAAATCTTTAAGTGCTATGATTAAAGACCCTCTATTCCGTTTATTGGAGGGAGAAAATATCAAGCAAAAAATATTAAACTACGAGCAAGATCTTTGGGCGTATTAGATGCCACCAAATAGAAGTAATTTGATTTTAAAAGGGGGCAATAGCTCCCTTTTTCATTAAAAAACTAGGATTCCCTGATTTTTTGGTCATTTATTTATTGATAAATCATAACATTTCTTTAACTTGTTAGTGGTTTTTCATAGGATATTGGATTTTAAAACGGGGCTGGATTTTTATCCTGGCCCTTTTTTGTTTTTA